>CAYSDX010000032.1:0-15416 GCA_964429945.1 uncultured Spirochaetia bacterium
AAAAACTGTAAAGAGGATAGACAGGGCACTTAAGAAGGGAAACTGGGATGCCGTGAGAAGCATAACCCAGTCCATGCACCCTTCTGAAATAGCATCCCTGATCCAGGCTTCTCCGCAGAAAAAAAAGCATCTCATACTTGAGGCTCTCGATACAGATGTAGCCTCCGAGGTCTACTTCCAGCTAAACCCCGAGGAACGCGTAAGCATACTGAAGCTCATGCGGGAAACTTCCATAACCGCGATGGCCGAGGAGATGGAATCGGATGATGCCGCCGACTTCCTGGGAGAACTACCCGAGGAACTGGCAGATAAGGTTCTCGAAACCATGGATCCGGAAGAACGCGAGGAGGTGACACCGCTTCTCAAGTACCCGGAAGATTCCGCGGGCGGAATCATGCAGACCGAGGTTCTAAAAGGTTCGCATGACTCTACTTCTAAAGAAACAGTCGAACTGATAAGAAAAATCGAAGAGGAAGACGAAGAAGATGTAGAGGACCTGCATATGGTCTACGTTGTGAACGAAACGGGAAGACTCGTCGGAAGGGTGTTTCCGCTTAAGCTCTCAACTGCAGCGCCGGATTCTCCCCTCTGGACGATAATGGATCCTGTCGAGGTAACGCTCACTCCGAATATGGACCAGGAAGAAGTTGCCAAGATTTTCAGAAAATACGATGAAATGTCGCTTCCCGTTGTGGACGATTCCGGAGTGCTGCTCGGCAGGATAACCGCCGATGACATACTTGACGTTATCTCTGAAGAGGCCAGGGAGGACATATACAAGCTCGGCGGCATAAGCGGTGAGAACATTCACCCTATACACACGTCCATATACGACAACGTGAGACTGAGAGCGCCTTGGATAATGCTCGCTCTTGTGGGAGAACTTCTGGTGGCTTTCATAATAATGCAGAAGTTTCAAACCACACTCGAGAATTTTATTATTCTCGCGGCGCTGTTGCCCCTGGTCATGGCCACGGGTGGAAATATCGGGGTTCAGACAAACACCATCACCGTCAGAGTCCTAGCAACAGGTGATTTCGTGATGAACCAGATAAAAGACCTTCTTCTTGCGGAACTCAAGGTGGGACTGACCCTCGGGATAATAAGCGGCCTTCTGGGCTCCCTGATCGGACTTCTGCTGAATACTGCGGAAGCTGATTTCGTAAGACTGTTTTTGGTAATATTCGCGGGGATTGTTGGAGCTACGCTTACAACTTCGTTTCTTGGAGTTGCGGGGCCCCTTGTTCTTAACAGGCTAAAGATGGATCCGGCGGTATCCTCAGGGCCGTTTCTCGTTACTTTCAACGATATATTCGGTACCGCTTTCTATCTCTTTTTAGGTGCTGCTCTGCTCTGAAAAAGGAAGTTTCTCTACTGCACAAGATGCGCGCCCGAGAGGATTCGAACCTCTGACCTACGGATTAGAAGTCCGTTGCTCTATCCTGGCTGAGCTACGGGCGCGAAGAAATCAACTACGCATCAAATCACGAAGAAATGGTCGGGGTGAGAGGGCTCGAACCTCCGACCTCAGCATCCCAAATGCTGCGCGCTCCCAGCTGCGCCACACCCCGATTTAAAAACGTATAATTATAACGACAGCGACTGAAGAAAACAAAACCGCCGCCCCGGCGAAAAAATTCAGGAACCCGGAAGCATATACTTCTTCCAATACCTTATGAGTCCACCCGCATTCATATGGTAAGGAGCCATAAGATCGTACTTTCGATAGACTTCCTCGCTTATGCCTTCCCGCTCGAATATTCCCCTGAAGTAGTCTCCAAACTCTTCGGTTATCTCCTCATCGCTCTTTCCAGCTGACACTCTCTCGCCCATCCACTCCGACCACTCCTGCAGTCTTTCTGTGGCGGCGTCAAGCTTAGCGCCAACGTCCGTGTATCCGCCGAAATGGGTAAGATAAAGGATGTCGGGGGATATCTCCCTCATCTTCTTGAGAGAAGCGTACCACTTTTCAAGGTGTATTTCGGGAGGAGGAGTCGCGGGAACCATCGGACCTCCAGCCATTACGCATCCCGCCGTATCCCCGGTAAAAAGGGCATTCTCAACAAGATAGGAGTAGTGATGTCCAGCATGCCCGGTGGTCTCAATGGCCTTTACATCCACGCCTCCTATGCTGACGCTCTGGCTGTCCTCAAGGGCAATCACGCTGCTTTCGTCCATTCCCCTCACCTCGCCCCACAGTTCCTCCATTTTGTCCCCGTATATCCTTGCGGCGGACTTCATGAGTTTCTCGGGAGCAACAAGGTGCGGTGCTCCCACCGGGTGAACGTATATTGTGGAACCCGCAGCGGCGAAATGCCAAGCAGCCCCTGAGTGGTCAAGATGAATGTGAGTTACGAACACGTGTTTTACGTCAGAAGGTGCGTAGCCCAAGTCCAAAAGACCGCTTCTGAGATTCTCAAACGAGGTGTCGGGACCTGTTTCTATGAGTATCGGCCCCTCGCCGGTCTCAATAAGATAAGATGCTATCGTCTCTGCCATAAAGAAATTAACGTCTATGATCTTCAAATCCATTTAGCTTTGTCCTCCTGAAAATTACATTTGTTCTTTGTTTTAGAATCCAAAACGTAAACCTGCGTGAAAGGTAGTGTTGTCGATTGACAACGAATCTATTATATCGCTACTTCTGGCAATCCCCAGCTTCAGCCTTGCGCTCTCTCCTAGGTTAACAAAACCCGCCACGGCTAACGCAGTGTTACCTACGCACGGGTCTCCGCCCTTTACAGGGTAAGAAGTCCCGTTTGTATAGTGACTGACGCCCATACCCAGTTTCACCCCCGCTATCTTGAAGCCCGCTCCCCCCGTAAATACGCTGATATTGTCAAGCTCAGAATACTTTTCATCAAACGGCGTGTGCGACGCGCTTACGTCAAACGTAACTACCTGATGAACCAGTTCGGGTACCGCGTGGATTGCAAGGTTGTTGTTTTCAACCGTGCTGCAATCTTCCGCAGTTGCCAGCGTCGGCATAATAGCTATTAAGCCCGCTATCAAAATCAGATTGATTTTATACATTTCATTATCTCCTTTCAAGAAACTTACATTTTCCCCCGATAGTTAATCAATTACGACAAAATTTTTCTTCTTTTTGGCAATTCCATAAAAATAATTTGTACCGCTACTTCTCACGCACCGGCTTTCACCTGGCCGGAGTCAACGAAAAACGAGTGGAACTCCCCTCGACGGGGTATCTCGTCCTTATCAGTCGATGTAACGAACACCTGCCCCGTAAATTCCGAAAGCGTCTGGAAAAGAAAGCTCCTGCGTTTAATGTCAAGTTCACTCGTTATGTCGTCTAGAAGAAGTATGGGATTAGTCCCCGTATGCTCCTTAAAAAGTCTTATCTCCGAGGCCTTAAGCGCAAGAACCAGATTTTTTGACTGCCCCTGCGAGGCAAAGCGCGAAGCGTCCTGACCGTTTAGGAGAAAACCGACCCGGTCCCTGTGGGGACCGACCGTCGTGTGACCCCTTTTTCTGTCCGAGGGGAAATTCCTTGAAAGCGCTTCCCTTATACCCTCGCCGAGATCCGCCTTGCGTTCAAAGGAAAATCCGTAGCTTACGCGCGCCGACGTGTCAGACTCCCCGTGCTCTCCGTAAACTTCAGCTAGCTTGCGGTTAAAGCTTTTTATCATCTCGACGCGCCTGCTTACGATATCGGCTCCGATCCCGGCTATCTGCTCGTCCCAGAGTTCCATGGAAAGAGAAGACATTTTCTCCCTTGAACCGAGCATGTGGTTTCTCTGGCTAACGGCCCTCTGGTAATCGCGAAGCTGCTTTATGTGGACCGGATAAACGGCGCTTATGACGGAATCGAGATAATTTCTCCTGGCCTGAAGCCCTCCCTTTACTATCTCTATGTCCGAGGGAAGAAATAAAACTACTTTGAACCGGCCGAAGTGCTGGCTTATGCTCCGCACGGTCTTTGAGTTAAGCCGCGTGTGGCGACCTTCTTTCTTCACGGTTATATGCACTTCGTTGAGGCCGTTTCCCGAAAGAATTTCCCCCTTAACGAGGGATGCCTCGCAGCCGAAGCGCACAAGCTCAGAGTTTTTCGCACCTGAAAACGGCCGCAGTCCGCAGACAAGGTAAATGGCTTCGAGGAGGTTGGTTTTCCCCTGGGCGTTTCGGCCGTGGATAACGTTGAATCCGGGATAGAACGGAAGGGAAAGGTTTTCGTAATTTCTGTAATTTCTCAGGCTTAAATGTTTGAGCTGCACTTGATCTACCGACTGTTTTTTCCGGGGAAAAACCGCTTCGCCCCTTCCCGCGGGCCTTTCCTTGACCATAAAATTTTAAGCGTTAATATCTTTTTTGAAAGGTAGGGCTAATGATATCGCTTAAAATATCGGAAATCCACTCAAAGGACTGGGGAAAGGGTTACGCCAGGATCAGCAATCTGGACATGAAGGAGCTCGGCCTCACATCCTGGGATCTCATACAGATAGACGGAAGGAAAAAAACCGTTGTAAGAGCTCTGCCGCTAGATATGGACGAAGAGGAAACGGAATCCGTCATAGAAATAGATACGGTAACGAGAGAAAACGCGGGAGTGGGGCTTGACGACATAGTAATAGTGACAAAAGCCGATCTTGAGAAGGCAAGCAGGATAACACTTTGCCCGAGAGACAAGGCGTTTCTCTACGACCCCGCCAAAAGCAAGCGTCTTTCCAACAGACTCGAAGGGCTTGCGGTAACGGTCGGAGACAGGGTATCGGTCAGGGTATCCGCCGCCAAGACTGAAGACTTTGACGTACTTACCACCATGCCGGAGCACTCAGTGGTCATAAGCCAGAAGACCCGCATGGACGTGGTACAGAGACCGAAAACCAAAGTAGACGCGGAAAGGATCTCTTACGCGGACGTAGGTGGACTTTCAAGCCAGATAAAGAGAATAAAGGAGATTCTTGAATTTCCGATACGCTTTCCCTCGCTTTTCGAAAAACTCGGAGTTCAGCCACCCAGGGGAGTTCTTCTTACCGGACCTCCCGGAAGCGGAAAGACCCTGCTTGCAAAAGCCATAGCGTTTGAAACAAATTCCAATTTTCAGGTAATAAACGGCCCCGAGATAATTCACAGATTCTACGGAGAAAGCGAAGCCAAGCTGCGCCAGATATTTGAGGCCGCGACGAAAAACCAGCCGTCAATAATATTCCTTGACGAACTCGACGCGATAGCTCCCCGCCGGGACAAGGTAACGGGAGACGTGGAGAAAAGGGTAGTGGCACAGCTCCTCTCGCTCATGGACGGACTCACTCACAGAGGAAACGTCACTGTTATCGGAGCGACAAATCTTCCAGACATGCTTGATCCGGCTCTGCGTCGCCCGGGCAGGTTCGACAGGGAAATCCACCTTCCGGTTCCCGATACCAAGGCCCGCCTCGAGATATTCCAAGTTCACTCAAGGAGCATGCCTCTTTCAAATGACGTGGATCTCCAGAGGCTCTCTGAGCTTTCAAGCGGTTACGTGGGGGCCGACATAGAAAACCTCTGCAGGGAGGCGGCCATAAACTCCCTTACCAATATTCTGCCGGACATGGAAGAGGACTCCGCTTCTGACTTCGGGCAGAGCTTCCCCGTCGAAGTCAGCATGGAGAACTTCCTTGAAGCGCTTCGGAACATCCACCCCTCCGCGATAAGGGAGATAGTGGTTGAGATACCGAAAACCTCATGGGATGACGTTGGAGGCCTTGAGAACGTAAAGAACGACCTGATTGAATCGGTTATATGGCCGATGAAGCACAGGAATTTCTACGAGGCTCTGGATGTAACGTCCCCGAAGGGAATACTGCTTCACGGTCCGCCGGGAACGGGAAAAACCCTTCTTGCAAAAGCGCTTGCCAACAGAACGGAAGTGAACTTCATTTCCATAAAGGGAGCAGAGCTTCTCTCCAAGTACGTCGGCGAGTCGGAGCGTGCCGTAAGGGAAGTTTTCAGAAAGGCAAAGCAGGTTTCTCCGTGCATAGTGTTTTTTGATGAGATTGACGCCCTTTGTCCCAGACGCTCCGAATCAAACTCAACCCGCGTGAGCGAAAGGGTCGTAAGTCAGCTGCTTGCCGAGATTGACGGGGTCGAGGAGCTCCCGGATGTTCTAGTGCTGGCCGCGACAAACAGGATTGACATGGTCGAACCGGCACTTCTGAGACCGGGAAGATTCGATCTGGTGGTTGAAGTTCCTGCTCCGTCAAAACAGGAAATTCTCGAGATCCTGAGAATTCACACCCGGAAAAAACCTCTAGGCACCGACATAAAAATCCCTGCGCTTGCGGAGCAACTGCAAGGCAGGACCGGAGCGGACGTAAAGCTCGTATGCAACAGGGCTTCTCTGCATGCGATAAAAGAACATCTGGGGAAAAACAAAAAAGTCATCAAGCTCTGCAAAAGACATTTTGACCTAGCGCTTGCGGAACTCCAGAAAAGAAGCGGTTACCGAAAAGAGTAGCTAGGACAGGAGTCGTATTGGAAAGTTCCTTTTTCTTTCTTCAGAGTATTGTTCCAGAAATATGGTTTTTCATCCTGGGAGCTGTACTCGGAAGCTTCGTGAATGTCTGCGCAAGGAGAATTCCAGCCGAGGTCTCCATCATCTCCCCCCGCTCCCGTTGCGAGAGCTGCAAGACTACGATACGGGCCTATCACAACATTCCCGTTTTAAGCTGGGTTCTTCTCGGGGGCAAGTGCTCCTACTGTAAAGAACAGATATCGATTGAGTATCCGCTCACAGAACTTCTGTGCGGAACGCTTGCGCTTTTTCTCTACAGGGAGTTCGGAGTATCGCTTGAACTGCTTTTCTACCTGGCGCTTTGCCTGTCGCTTGTGGTTATAACTCTGATAGACATAAGGCATCTCATTATTCCCGATATGATAACCTTGCCGGGAATAGCGGTCGGGGTTTTGCTAAACGCAATTAAGACCGACTGGGGAACCGTAGCCGAGGTGGTTTTCTCTCCCGCACTTTCTGACTTTCTGCCCGCGATAGCGGAAATCGCGGTTTTTAATTCAATCGGGGGAGCACTGCTTGGAGGAGGAACTTTCTTGCTAATCGCGATGGTGTACAGGAATTTAAGGAAAAAAGAAGGGATGGGGATGGGTGACGTCAAGCTTGTCTGCATGCTTGGCGCCTTCTTCGGAATGTGGGGGGTGCTGGTCATAATATTTCTAAGTTCCATCCTGGGAACCCTGATCGGACTGTCGGTTATAATGCTGCGCAAAAAGGATCCGGGACACGCTATTGCCTACGGCCCCTTTCTTTCCCTCTCGGCCATCTTGTATCTGCTTGGAGATGAACTTTTTCTTCTTGCCGGAATAAGCATCGGGCCACTGGGGTAGGACCATGAACAGAATAATTAAAAATCTCTTTCTCCTGATCATCATAGTCATCGCGGCCAAGTTTCTGATCACGGTCTTCGGAAAAGACCTCTCCACCGGGCACCCGGAGAAAATAGTCCTTGGAAGCTGGACGGAACAGAGCGTTGAAACCCTTATAAAACAGGCCGGCTCAAAAGATGGTCCCAGCGCAAAAATAGAATTTCTCTCGGAGAGTTTTCTCGAGACTCCGTATGCGGGAAACACTCTCGGGGGGGCAAGCGGCCAGACAGAGCAGCTTACCGTGGATCTCTCGGGACTCGACTGCTTCACCTATATTGACTATGTGGAATCGCTCAGGCTTTCCGGAAATTTCGCAGAATTCAAGGAAAAGCTTGCGGAAATCAGATACAAACACGGCGCCGTGCGATGGGAGAAAAGAAAACACTTTTTCTCTGACTGGGTTAGCGGAGGGGATAAAAACGCGCATGACGTCACGGGGGAAATCGGGGGTGACGCCGTGCTTACAACAACCAAGGAATTAAACAGAAAAACAGACGGCTCGCTCTGGCTTCCGGGCCTCGCCACGGTAAAAAGAGAAATAAGCCACATTCCCTCTCAAAAAATCAGCCCGCAGATACTTCGGGCGATAAAAACGGGAGATTACATTGGAGTCTACTCCGATAGGGACGGTCTTGACGTCTCTCACACCGGAATCGCGGTGAGGAAAAATGACGGGGTTTACCTGCGTCACGCTTCCACGGTGCATAAGAAAGTGCTTGACGAGGAACTTGCCACCTACATGAAAAACAAGCCCGGACTCTTGGTATACAGGGTAAAATAATCGATTATGTGGTAGAATCAGAACTGCCCCAAGGCGGGGCATGATCGCAATCCAAGGAGGCGGATTAATGTCTTTAGACCCGAAAGAACTCACCGGATGTCTTAAGGAAGTGCAAAAAGCGCAGAAATCTCTTGACAATCTTCTTGACTTCGTAGACCTGATGGGAAACGTAAAGGAATCTTTTCCGGGAGATGTGGCGACTCCGGCTGAGAAAATCAAGGAGATTTCAAACACTGTGGCGCCTTACATAAAGGAGATAAAAGCTGCTTTTGACGAGGAGCTGAACAAGGTTCCAATAAACGAAGAAGAGGTTGAAGACGCTGCGAAAAAACTGGTTCTTTATCACGGAGACCACATGCAGGTTCTTATCTGGGCCGAGCAGCAGAAGGCAAACCACGAACCGGACTCCTACTGGTGGAAATATTGGGACGGCATAACGGAAAACGTAAAAAAGGACATGGCGGAGCATCAAAAACAGCTCTGAGGCTTCTCTCCAGACACGGTCTTCCAAAAACCCATCCGACCAACTCCAACTCCGAAGCCCCCGTGAAGTGATTCCCGCCCGCCCAAGCCAAAATGCAATTCATAGACGAGGCAAAAATAACCGTTATATCAGGTAACGGCGGCGACGGATGCGTCAGTTTCAGAAGAGAGAAGTTCGTCCCCAAGGGGGGGCCGAACGGCGGCGACGGAGGCAAGGGGGGGGATATCGTTGTAGTCGGGGACGCGAATATGTCCTCTCTTCTTGACTACAGATATAAAAAGGAATACAAAGCCCAAAACGGGCAGCCCGGAAGGGGGAAGGACCAGCACGGAAAATCGGGTTCTGACCTCATTATTCCGGTCCCTACGGGAACTGTGATGACGTCCTTGGAGGACGGAGAAACGCTCGCTGACCTTACCAAAGACGGTCAGCGCTTTACGATAGCAAAGGGAGGAAGGGGAGGAAGAGGGAACTCAAGGTTCGTCTCACCGACTAACCGGGCGCCCAGAGAAGTGGAGAGCGGTCGGGAAGGACTGCGCCGGGAAGTGAAGCTCGAACTTAAGATACTGGCTGACGTCGGCATACTGGGATTTCCAAACGCGGGGAAATCAACCCTTATATCAAAAATCTCGGCCGCAAGACCGAAAATCTCAGGTTATCCGTTTACCACACTCGTCCCCAATCTCGGGGTCGTAGGCTACGGCGACTACCAGTCTTTCGTAATCGCGGATATCCCCGGAATCATCGAGGGAGCCCACAAGGGCCAAGGACTGGGTCTTCAGTTTCTAAAGCATGTCGAGAGAACCCGCCTTCTGGTTCACATGCTGGATCTTGATCCCATGTCAGGGAGAGACCCCGTGGAAGATTTTGACAAGATCAACTCGGAACTCGGGAAATATTCGGCTAATCTTGCCGAAAAACCCCAGCTGGTTGTGCTTAACAAGATTGACATCGCCCAAGCCAGGGAGTTAAGCGTCGAGACAGCCGAGAGGCTTAAAGAAAGGAACATTGAGACTCTCAGCATATCCGCAGTCACGGGAGAAGGCTCGCAGGAGCTGGTGTACTCAATCGGGGAGAGGCTCAAGCTTCTTACTGAAGACTCTCGTAATCAATCTCCTTGCGCGGAATAGGCATCAAAGAGGCGTGGTGAAGCGCCATCTTCCATCCTCCGTCCGCATGCTCAAATATGTTGGTTGCCTGGGCCAGCACGACAACCCTGCGATTGTCTAGCGAGTAAGTTGCCCTCTCAACACAGTTAAGCCAAGCCGAATTCCCCTTCACTTCAACGAAGAAATCAGAAATATCAACACGGTCAAATCCGCCGGTTTCAAAAATAGTTCTCCAGCTCTCTTTTATGGCTTCCCACCCGAAAATTATCGGCCAGCCCGCATGGACGCACTTGGCCCGGCCATCGGTAAGCCAGACCTGTTCTATCAGATCAATATCGTAGCGGTTGCGGGCATCGTAAAATTTTCTGTTTGCCTTTATTATTTTGTCTTTTTCATAACTCATAGAAAACGGGCCTCAGTTTCGCACGGAACCAATAGCATAATGAACCTCTTCCAGAACCTCCTCGTCGGTTTCGGTCTCAAGCAGACACTCAAGTTCAACCAGGCACCCCTCACCCTCGAGCTTCCAAAGCGCCCAGACCGCGTGAGCCCTTATGATCGGCTCATCATCACCGAGAAGACCTCTTATGTATTCTATATACTCCTTATTTCCCGAATTTCCAACAGCCACAAGTACATTTCTCATAAAACCCCTGCGCTTGGCCCTTTTTACGGGACTTTTCCTGAAAACTTCCCGGAATCCGTCCCCGTCAAGTTCCATAAGCCATTTGAAATCAGGGCTGAGCAGTTTCTCGCGCGGAGCAAAGCTTTCTTTCAGGGTGAAAAGGGCATCGTGGTTCCACGGACAGATATCCTGACAGATGTCACACCCGAAAACATTGTTTTCCATCCCTTCCCTGAGCTCAAGCGGTATTTTCCCCTTAAGCTCTATTGTGAGGTAGGAAATGCATTTCCTGGCATCAAGCACATAGGGTTCCACTATGGCGTCGGTGGGACAGGCATCTATGCACCTGGTACAAGTACCGCAACGGTCCTCAACCGCCGTGTCGTAGTCAAGCTCGATGTCTGTTATCACTTCTCCCAGAAAAAGCCAGGAGCCGGCCCGCTGATTGATAAGGCAGGTGTTTTTTCCTACCCACCCTATTCCCGAATGGCTGGCATGCACCTTCTCGAGAACGGGACCCGTATCCACATAAGCCTTAATACCGGATTCCCCGGGACAAAGACCTGTTATGTATTCGGAAAGCTCTCCGAGCATCTTCCCCATCACGTCGTGATAATCATCTCCCCATGCGTACCTTGATATCCAGCCGCCCCCCGAAGTCTCGGTAGAGCGGGGATTTTCCGTATTGTAGTTAACGGCACAGGAAACAACCGATCTGGCTCCGGGAAGAACCTTCTCCACCTCCTTTCTCTTCAGAAGTCCCCTCTCAAGATAGCTCATCTCCCCGGCGTAGCCCCGCCCCAACCACCGCTCAAACAGATCCGCTTCCCCGTAATGGCTCTCGACCGGACTTATCCCTACAAGGTCAAACCCAAGAGAAAGAGCGTGATTCTTTATAAGCGCAGAAAGTCGGCGGGATGTCTTCATCTCAACACTCAAACTCCCCTCTTTGAGTTCACGATCAGGTTCCCAAGCTCTGTGAAAACCGCTTCTCCGTCAAAGTTCGATACGTAACTTGAGACCATCCTGAGGTCAAGCGGAGCAGAGCTGGGTACGACGGAAAAAACCCCGGAACAGAATAAATCAATGTCGGAGACTTCCGAGCCGAGCAGTACGCAGTCTTTTTTTTCCGCCCTGCTACGAACGTAACCGCGATCTTCGGTGACGCGGTGGCCGTTTTTTTGGATCAGGTCCCCGAACCCGCTCGTCGAAGCAAAATCTCCTCCACCGGAACCATAAAAAACGATCTCGGTGCCAAGGGAATGAAGCTCCCCAAGAAGCTCCGGCGCGGAAAGATTCTCGGGAACCCCGAGCTCACCGCTTGACGAACAAGCGAACACCCCGACGTTTACCAGAAGGGTAGTGGCTTCTCGGAACATTTTCTCCATGTCCGTCCTGATCCTTGTCAAAACGTCTTTGCTGTGTTTTCGCAATTTGCCCTAACTCCCGGAACTGTCTCAAGTATAATTGTCACGATAATGATACCGATTAGAAGCACAATAAAAACCGAAATCATACCCTATGTAAATTACACGCTTCTTGCCGTAAACATTGCGATTTTCGCGTACACCCTCTCCCTTACGGGCGAGTCGCTTGAGATGTTCTACCAAACGCACGGTATCGTGCCCAGCAAGATAACGGCTTGGGACACCTACGGATTTTTCGACAGGACGGCGAAATATTTCAGCTCCATGTTCATTCATGAAAACTGGGTGCACATAGCCGGGAATCTCATTTTTCTCTATATATTCGGAAACGGAATTGAAGACCTGCTCGGCCACACAAGATACCTGCTTTTCTATCTGGTGTGCGGACTGTTAGCCGTATTTATCCAAGTGATCCTAAACTCTCACTCGACAATCCCAGCAATAGGAGCAAGCGAGGCAATCTCCGGAGTCTTGGGCGCTTACATGCTCTTTTTCCCAAGATCAAGGATTCTTACGCTTCTTATAGTCTTGGTGTTTGTCTACTTCGTGCGCATAAGTGCCTACCTGTTCATAATTTTCTGGTTTGCCGTTCAGTTTCTGACCGGAATCGGCTATATTGGTGACGCGGGAACCGAGGGTCTGTGGGCGCACATGTCAGGATTTGCCTGCGGAGCCATTGCCGGAAGCGGTTTCTTATACACGAGGGGATACCGCAGCAAAAAATACAAAGCTGGTTACGGAACCGGGTGGTACAGAAAAGATGGCGAATAGAAAAATGGACAACTTGGGAATAATAGCGGCCGGAGGACCTGCCCCCGGGATAAACGGCGTTATAGGCTCAGCCACGATCGAGGCCAGAAACAGAGGGAAGAAAGTGATCGGAATCCTTGACGGGTTCAAGTGGATCTCCAGAGGAGACACGTCAAAAGTTCTGGACCTTGATATCCACAACACCTCTAGGATTCATACAACCGGCGGTTCGATCATCGGAGTATCAAGACAAAGCCCCCTTGCTACGGAGGAAACCTTTAAAAACACGGTTTCCTCGATCGAAGAACTCGGCATAGGCTACCTGATAACCATAGGGGGCGACGGAACCATGTTTCTCGCAAAGACGCTTCACGAGCACTTCGGGGGAAGATTAAAAATAGCTCATCTGCCTAAGACAATAGACAACAATATCGCCCTTCCCGACTACATATCAACCTTCGGATTCGAGACCGCAAGGGATGTGGGAGCAAAGATAATGAATAATATAATGGAAGAGGCAAAAACTACGGGCAGGTGGTTTCTGGTTATAACAATGGGCAGGAGAACTGGCCACCTTGCTCTTGGAATCGGGCAGTCAGCAGGAGCCCCTATAACGATAATCCCGGAGGATTTCGAAGAGGAAAAAGTGCCGCTTGAGAAGGTCATAGCCATTCTCGAGGGCTCCATAATAAAACGAATGAGCATGGGGAGGGAGTACGGAGTGGCTATACTCGCCGAAGGGATGCTTGACAAGATAGATCCCGTTGATCTGGGGCTTATGGACAAGGACAGCATGGGAAGAATAAGATACGTTGACGTTAACTTCGGTCAGCTTCTGAAAAACGCTCTCGGCGAAAAGCTCTCCGAGAAAGGAGTCGAAGTTGATCTGGTGCATAAAAGGCTAGGCTACGAACTTCGCTCGGCCAATCCGATTCCGTTTGACGTCGATTATACGCGAAAGCTCGGCTACTGTGCCGTCAAGTACCTGCTCGACGGAGAGGGAGACGGGGCTCTTGTATACGTAAGGACGGGGAAAATGCAGGCGACTCCGTTCCAAGAGCTAATAGATGAAAAAACAAACAGCATTAAAGTAAGATATATGGACAAAAACACCGAAGCCTATGAAGTTTCTCAAAAATACATGATCAAGTTAAATAGCGACGATATCGAAACGCCCGCGACCCTTAAAAAACTCTCAAAACAAACCAACCTTAGCAGCAGCGAATTCAGGGAATATTTCTCAAAAATCTTCCGCTGATGTGGTTGTAAAAATGGTTTGAGAAATAGCCGAGCTATCCTACTTCAGGCAGCACCTTATCCACAAACAACTTCATTGACCTTACTGCTTCTTCATGCGAAATACCCGGGAATTTAAATCTACATATCAGATTGTCTACAGGTAAACTTTCCCGGTATTTTATGATAGTCTCAACACATTCTTCGGGGGTTCCTATAATTGACTGCTGCCTTGCAAGGTCATACAAGATCGGATCTGACGGATCACTCAGCAAGTTGCCCTCAGCATCCACCATTGAACCCCATGAAGCATATCCCTTGGCCGTATAAGTAACGTGCTCCTTTATATCCTCCCAAGCATCATCGGCTTTTTTGTTGGAAATATAAATTTCTCTGACAAGTGGCTTTTCAACTTCGTCGGGGTCTTTGCCATATTCCTTCAAGAAAGATGAATGCATATCAAAAAGGTATTTGATAATCGGTATTACGCCGATTGCCGGAACGTAAAGCGGAGCACCAATCCGAGCTGCTCTCCTTATGGCGGGTTCTGTAAAAGCACCGATCCATATTGGTATTGGCTGTTGAACGGGTTTGGGAGTTACATTCAAATTCTCTACCTGATAATACTTTCCATCAAAACTGAACGGATCATCACTCCAACTCTTGTTCAGTATCTCAAGGCTTTCTTCAATCCTGCCCCTGCGCTCCTTTAACTGTCTGCCGAATCCATCAAACTCTTCTTTCCTGTAACCCAGTCCCAGTCCCAGTATAAATCTTCCGCCGGAAATGAGATCAACAACGGAAGCATCTTCCGCTATTCGGATCGGGTCATGAAGGGGTATCAGCAACACACCTGTACCTATACGGATATTTTTAGTCCTGGCGGCCATTGCGGAAGCGGCTATAAGCATTGAGGGGCAGTAACCATCGTCCAGAAAGTGATGCTCCGTCAGCCATACGGAATCAAACCCCATCTGATCTGCCATCTCCACTTCAGTCAGCATTTCGCTGTACAGGTCACTATGTGATTTTGGATGGTGAGAGGGTGATTGAAGACTGTAATAACCAATGCCGAATTTCATGTTTATACCTCCTTAAAGTTATTTTTAACTTATGGGAATTATGTATTATCGTTGACAAGTTGAATTCATTCTTTCTGGCACCAACAGGAAGCTGTAGTTTTACTTGCTCTGCAATAAGCCCAGGTTCCTTCTTCGCAACGTTTACGACAAGAACTGCTACCATCTCCACTTTTTGCTTTGCACCGACCACGATCCTCACCTTTTGATAATTTCTCCGACTGAACTTCCGTTTCTGGAATTTCAATATTTGTTGTTTCTATACTAACATCATTCGCAGGTGTGCCGCTGGCAAACGCTGAACCGCTGATGGCCAAGGTAGAAATGAGGAGCAAAACTTTAAACATGATAACCTCTGTTACGTTTGGGAATTATATAACGAATGGATTGTTGTTACCAACAAGAGAAGAGGTCCTTTTTTTTAAACAGCTTTTTTCTTTTTTTAAGTGTATTCCGACCAACGCAAAAAAGCTTTCGGGAGTCTGAAACGGAAGGAGGGCGTAGCCCGACTGGAGTTTCAGACTCCCGGAACCGTAAACTCTTTG
>CAYSDX010000033.1:0-21504 GCA_964429945.1 uncultured Spirochaetia bacterium
CGGGAAACTGACGCAGGAAGATGCGGACAGAGTTATGGACAAATTGAACAACAGACCGAGAAGATGTCTTGGCTTCGAAACACCGAATCAGGTATTCTTCGGTACTGATCCACCTGTTGCGTTTCAAACTTGAAACCACGAACCCTAATATCCACAGGAAAACAAAAAATCTAGAAGTAATTACCATTCTTTACAAATCCTAAGAAGGACCACCGCGGAGCAAGTGCGGACAATCGGGCTTCATTCAGACGCAATGGGTCTTCCCGGCGTTTGAAACATAAGGACATTGCTTTATACTTTCAGCCTGATCATGGAAACAGACTTGATTCGAAATTTCTCCATAATAGCCCACGTCGATCACGGCAAGTCAACCCTCGCCGACAGGCTCCTTGAGTTCACCGGCACCCTAAGTGAACGCGAGAAAACCGAGCAGTTCCTGGACAACATGGAGATAGAGAAGGAGAGGGGAATAACGATAAAAGCCCAGGCGGTAAGGCTCAAGTACAAGGCTGACGACGGCAGAACATACGAATTCAACCTTATAGACACTCCCGGGCACGTCGATTTCAGCTATGAAGTGTCGCGAAGCCTGATAGCGTGCGAGGGAGCTCTGCTGGTCGTTGACGCCTCCCAGGGAGTTGAGGCCCAGACGCTTGCCCACGCCTATCTGGCCGCCGACTCCGGGCTGGAACTCGTCCCCGTGGTAAACAAAATAGACCTGCCTTCCGCGGAACCCGACAGGGTGAAAAAAGAGATAGAAGACATAGTCGGAATCTCCACCGAAGACGCCGTTTTGGCAAGCGCCAAGGAAGGAACCGGCACTAAGGAAATACTGGAATCGATCGTGGCGCTCATACCGCCCCCGAAAAGCCCCGAGGACTCGAGGCTCAAGGCACTCGTATTTGACAGCTGGTTCGATTCGTACCAAGGCGTCGTGATGCTTGTAAGGATATATGAAGGAACGGTAAAGCTCGGCATGAACATCAAGTTAATGGCGACCGGCAAGAAATACGAAGTCAGGAAAATAGGCACGTTCGCTCCGCAGGCAACGGAACTTGAGCAACTGGAGGCGGGACAGGTCGGATTCATAACCGCCTCGATAAAGGAAATCGGCGAGGCGGGAGTCGGGGACACGATAACGGGGGCCGATTCCCCCACCGAAAATCCCCTGGAAGGATTCAAGGTCATAAAGCCCATGGTCTTCAGCGGACTCTATCCGATCGACACGGGAGATTACGACAAACTGAAAGAGGGACTCGAAAAGCTCAAACTAAACGACTCGTCTCTCGTTTACGAGCCGGAGACGTCGCTTGCGCTCGGATTCGGTTTCCGCTGCGGTTTTCTCGGGCTCCTTCACATGGAAATCGTGCGGGAGAGAGTGGAGAGGGAATTCGAGGTAAATCTCATAACGACCGCCCCCACGGTTATTTACAAGGCCATCTACCCGGGAGGACGGGAAGTTTACGTCGACAACCCCAGCGAACTTCCGACCGGAGACCGCTCCGCCCGGCTTCAGGAACCTTACGTGTTCGTGTCCGTCCACACCCCTTCGGACTATCTTGGACAGATATTCGAGCTTTGCGAAAAAAGAAGGGGCATACAGAAAAACCTAAGCTACGTGACCGAAAACAGGGCCATAATCGAATACGAGCTCCCGCTTGCGGAAATAGTCTACGATTTCTACGACACTCTAAAATCCGTCACCAAGGGGTATGCATCGATGGATTACGAACCCGCGGGATACAAGGACTCAAACCTCATAAAGCTCGATATTCTCGTTAACGGAAACCCGGTTGACGCGCTCTCGATAATCTCCCACAAGGACAAGGCCTACGAGAGGGGGAGGGAGCTTATAGTGAAGCTCCACTCGCTCATCCCCCGCCAGCTCTACGAGGTGGTCATACAGGCGGCGATCGGAAGCCGGGTGATAGCCCGCGAATCAGTGAAGGCGATGAGAAAAGACGTTACCTCCAAGTGCTACGGTGGAGACGTCACCAGGAAAAGGAAGCTTCTTGAAAAACAGAAAGAGGGAAAAAAGAGGATGAAGCAGGTAGGCAGGGTGGAGATACCGCAGGAAGCTTTTCTGGCCGTGTTAAAAAACGACTGAAGGTAAAAACGGCTTCAGTCCATCGCCCTCATCATCATCTCCGTGATCACCCGCGTCGCAACGCTTACAGCGTCGGGGTCGGTTCTCACGTTGAGAACCGCCGGAACTCCCGAAGAAAAGCCCCTTTCCAGTCCTGGGGGCAGGTCTTTTATGTTCTCTATCTTCTCTCCGTACCCGCCCATCGCTTTTATTATTTCGTGAAAATCCACAAAACCGAGATCCACGCCCTGGGTCGCTCCCGCGTCCGGATAGGTTATCTCTATCTGGTGCTTGGTCATCCCCCACGCGGAATCGTTGCAGACCACAACCACAAACGGGATTGAGTGCCTCACAGCGGTTTCCATCTCCATGAAGTTCATGGCAACAGCCCCGTCCCCTGTCACAAGAACCACAGGCTTTTCGGGAAAAGCCACCTTTGCCCCGAGGGCGAAAGGAACTCCGACGCCCATGCACCCGAGCGGGCCTCCCTTGAGGTAGTGCCCCGGCTTTCTCACTTCGCATGAAAGATCGGTCCATGACTGGCAGTCCCCACCGTCAACCGCAACTACCCCTTCTCCCCCAAGGTAGTCAGAAACTGTTTTTGCTACCGCGGCCGGGTGGATTCCCTTCGATTTGGAAACGGTCCGGCGAAACGCCGCGCGGGCTCGGGATCTTGAGGAGCGGGCATCCCTCATCCAGGAGCTGAAATTGAAACTTGCCCTGTTTTCCCGTGCGTAGAGGTTCGCCTTTGCGAGAAAGGAATCGAGGTCGCAGACGACCCCGAGATCGGCCGGGCGGTTTCTCCCGATTTCCTCGGGATGGATATCCACCTGGACGGTTTTGGCCTCGGGGTTTATAGTCTTTCCGAACCCGGCGTAGATGCTTAGCCTTACGCCGAGGAGGATGACAAGGTCCGCATTTGCGCTTATTTCCCTGAATCCCCCGGGACTTGCGGGTGATGCCGCCCCGAAGCAGCATTTGTGGTCGTCCGGCAGAATGCCTCTTCCCATGTTAAGCGTGAAAAAAGGCGCTCCCAGTCTTTCGGCAAACTCAAGAAGACTTCGCTCGGCGCCCGAGTACCACGCGCCGCTTCCGACAACCGCAACGGGCCTTTTCGAGGCGGAAAGCAGGCGGAAAAACTCCGATATCTTGCGTTCAGGCGGTTCGCAGTCCGTATCGGGAACGGGAACCCTCGCGGGCGAAGCTTCCCTCTCATCGCAGCTCGGATAAAGAACCTCGTAGGACATTCCAAGATACACGGGCCCAGGTCTGGCCGAAATCGCGGCTCCGTAGGCGGCCGAGACATACTCCTCGAGTCGACCGGCTTCGTAAACCGTCCTCGCCCACTTCGTAACGGGTCTTACGACCGCTTCCTGGTCTATTTCCTGAAGGGACATCCTGTCGTTCTCCTCGATCCCCGAACGTCCCGAAATCAGCATCATCGGAGAATTTGCCAGATAGGAACCCGATACTCCGGTAAGGGCGTTTGTGAGACCGGGACCCGCCGTCACAAGGCATATCCCCGGCATTCTTCTGAGTCTTCCGTAGGCGTCCGCCGCCATAGAGGCTCCCTGCTCATGGTGGGTGTCGACAAGCCTTATGCCAAGATCCGTGCAGGCCCTGTAAACGGGGTTTATGTGCCCCCCTCCGAGGGTAAAGATGTCCCTCACTCCCAGATCGTAAAGAGCCTTTGAGACAAGATATCCGCCCTGTCGTCTCGCCATGGCTGGTTCTCCCGTAATCAAACAAACCATTATTTCGCGGTAAATACAACCAGTACCCTTCTAAAAGCTTAAATCAAGCGAAAAAAACAAAATCGAATTTATAATTAATTCACGGGTTGCCTGACCGAGAGCTGCCTAATACAACCTGTGCCGTCGAGCACCTGATCGGGTCAAGCGCCTCGGTCAGACGCCGTGATAAATGCCCAACAGGAAGTTCGTGCCTCTGAGCACCCGTACTGGTTCTGTCAAGCATCACGGCAAACCCGAATTCACATGGAGGTATTAGTTTACAATGAATAATCTTGAATCTCTATTTTTTGTTGGCATAGACCGGGGGAAAAACTCCCACCAGGTCTGCGTCATTGACAATGAAGGTTCTACGATCGGAGAAAAAAGCTTCAGACACACGGGAACCGGCCATAGAGGTAAACCACGGCCCCGTCGTGGAAAGTCTCTGTGAACAGGGATTTATGGTTTATTCCATAAATCCCAAGCAGCTTGACCGCTTCAGGGACAGATTCTCCGTCTCGGGAGCCAAGGATGACAGAAAAGACGCCCTGGTTCTTGCGTCTGCGCTCCGCACGGACCGCAGACACTTCCGTCGCGTTGAACCGCCGAACCCCGACGTCATAGTTCTGCGGGAACTCACCAGGACGAGAGAAGAACTCACAAGAGAACGCACACGCCTTGTAAATCGTTTCCGCGTACTGCTGTGGAGGTATTACCCTCAGTTTGAAGAGCTTCTCGGCAATACGGTAAGACCATGGCATCTTGAGCTTTGGGAGCTTGTCCCCTGTCCTCGCGCGGCAAAGAGAAAAAGAGCTTCAACGCTACGGAAGATTATCAAACGCAACAGAGTAAGGCGTGTTGACGCCGAGGGAGTGCTCAAGATACTGAGAACCGAGGAAATAAACGTGAGCGACGCGACCGTGCAAAGCTGCGTCTTCCATATAAGGTCGGTTGTTGAACGTTTGAAGGTGGCAGACCGTCAGCTCGGGGAAATCAAAGACTCTATAGACAAGGTCATAGAGACCATTAACGCAAAACTTAAGGCCGAGGGGGACGGGCCGACCGATATTGAGATACTCCGATCCATCCCCGGCGTTGGAACCGTGGTGCTCGCCACGCTTATTGCCGAGGCATGGAGTCTTGTGCGCCGACGAGACTTCGAGGCGATTCGATGTCTCGGGGGTATGGCTCCGGTTACGAGGCAATCTGGCAGGACAAAACAGGTGATCAGGCGAAGGGCTGTGTGCAGGAGCCTCTCAGCCGCGTTCCATGTTCTGGGCGGAGTGGCAGTAATCAATGATCCGGTAAGCAGGGCGAAATATGAAAAACTTCGGGAAAAGGGTCATGGTTGCTGCAGATCCGTTCGCACCGTGTGTGACCGTCTTTTGTTCGTCGCCCGCGTCATCCTGGAAAAAGGAGAGTTCTTTGACAAAGAGTTCAGGAAACCTCTTCCGGATGCCGCGTAGAAGGAAATGTTAAAGAAAGACCAAGGAGGAACCTTAAAAAAAAGAAATTCGCTATATACATAAAATTTAAGCTTGAAAAAGACAGGAAGTCCCGGCAAGAACAAAAAGTTTTTTCCTTGAGTCCCGCCGGACGATGATTAATATGGAACTGCGGAAGGGAAAACGGGGATAAAAATTCAATTAAACGGAGGTAAAGACAATGAAATACGCAGTAAATTTGTGGGAGTCGGCAAACGTCTTTCGGAATTTCGCAAGTGTTTTTCCCGGGGTCTTTAATCCCGATGCGCAGGAGGCGGGACGGAGCCCGAAAGTCGATATTTTCGATGACGGAGACAATTTCGTTTTATCGGCGGAACTGCCCGGGGTAAGCAAGGAGGACCTTGAAGTAGACGTAAAGGACAACCGGCTTACCATAAAGGGAGAGAAGAAGCTCGAGAACAAAACCGAAAGAGAAGGATATCTCAGGGTCGAGAGATCCTACGGAGCGTTCGAGAGAATTTTTTTCCTTGACGAAAATGTAGACAGGGAAAACATAAAAGCCGAGCACAAAGACGGCGTCCTGCGTCTTACTCTGCCGAGAAAGCAGGATGAACCTTCAAAAAAGGTAGAAGTGAACTGAGAAAAACCCGCCCGGAAACAATTCGATATTTCGCTGCCTCATTTCGGAGTCAGCCACAAGGTGCGTTCAAATGTCGAAAAAACAAGGGCAGCCTCAAGACTGCCCTTGTCAGATAAGTTGTTACCGCCAACTTCAGAAAAACTGCCAATATCGTAAGAAACTTCCTATACGCGCCTTCTCAGGAAAACGACCGAGAACAGAACGGATGCTATCAGGAACAGGTTAAGCAAAGCACCCTGAAACGCATTGCTGGTTCCGGCGACCGCGCACCCCCCCCCGTCACCACCGTCTTCTTCCATCGTGTCGTCTATCATATCCGGCACATTCGCCACATCTGGGTAGATTCCAGAACCGAAGATCAATAACTGTGGAGTGATAGATTGATCAGTACCAGGTATAGTATAGCCTTCATATTGGTCTGCAACCTCGATGTAGCTCTTCTTGGGCGAACTACCGGGAACCAATCCCCTTTCAAACCAGTTTTCGAGGGAATCGTCCGGATCCAAGGGGTCGTGCCAGCGGTAGTTAACGGTAGCAGAGTCTCCGGCTTTAGGCTCCCTGCTTCCGCCTGTCAATTTTGCTCGGAACAGCCCCACTATACTCTTGTCATCACCTGGCAAGTTGACGTCTTTTACCTCAAGGGTAAGGCCGTTAAGGTCGGGATTGCCCCCGTTCAGAAGCACGGTACCAGCCGGGTCCGTAGTCATGATGAAAATGTATATGTTTTTATACTTGAAATCTCCGAGTCCATAGCAAGCGACTCGCTGGGAAAATCTTAGGGTCAATTTTTTGTTAAATGCTGTCCTCGCAGCAGGGTCGGTAAGCGCCTTCAGTGCTGCCGATGGATCTTCGTTAATTATCGCTGTTGTGTCATCTTGTATTCCTTTTTGAGTTACCCCTATAACACCTTTCACGTAAGCTTTGAGATTGGCTTCGGTCGGGTCGGCGAATACATCCTCAGCGCTCGTTTGAAGCTCAAAACCGAAACTGCGACAGTCGGGAGGTACGAAAAGATCATCACCTTCCGCGTGATGAAGGCCTACTACTACTACTACTTGGGGTTCGACTCTGGCAGCACAGGCTACCCTCTCATCGTTCTGGCCATATCTCTCGCAATTCGTCATCCCAAGAGCTGAATTGTCGAGTAAAGCTTTTAAAACACCTGCGACATCCGAATTTTGGGCATCCGGATCAAACTCGTAAGCTAACAATCCGGGATATTTCGCGTGATTCATTACAAACTTCGTCTGGTAGTTTACAATTATTCCGTAAACATCTTCATGATTGTAGGTTTCAGATCGCCTCATATCTCTGGCGTATAGCGTGAGCGCTCTGGCCCGCCTATTGGCATCACCCCCAAAGTCTTTATTTCTAACATCCACATTATAATGATCCACTATATGATCAAGAAACATCTCCATCTGCTTTTGATTTCCGGGGTTAACATCTTCAGCTTTTATACCTTCACCGTCCCCGTGACTGCCATCCGCCTCGATGCCAAACGAAAAAACAAGCCCTAGCGCAAAAAGCAGACTGAAAACCACTCCGTGTAGTTTAAATTTCATCCTGAATCACTCCTCCTCTAAATTTTGGCTTCCATGAAATTCATCATGGCGTAGGAACGTACAATGCTCCTCAGATTATGGGAATTATTCCCTTAAATTGACAGACTACTGATGTTAACCAAATACCACAGGCTATCTACTGGATTTTATCCCATCGTTTCCCTTATTGTCAAGGAAATATTAAGTTATTTCAAGGTGAGACGAAACGGTTGGTTCTAGCAAGCAGCCAGATGCTCATGAATTTGCCTTCGGATTTCAATAATAATTCCCAATGAGACAACTGTGCTGTAACGATTTTGGGGTTCTGGTTTCCGTAATGAGAGTAGTGTCGGTGTGATACCAGCCCGCATCCCAGCAGTTTAAAAGCCAAGTTCCTTGATTCAGACAGAATACAACACTGATTTCTGCAGAATCAGCAATCCCGACTAACCAAGGGATTAAGAAGCCCAGCGATTCAAGCCCTTTTCCGCTCTGAAACACTAGGTTTCAGTCGAGCTAATCCGCAGGCGGATATTTTTCCGCTGAGAGGGTCTACAAAGTGGGGCACGGCAATCCTATACTCGCACAGGACAATCTCGTGCTCTAGAAAAAGTAGCAGTTCTGTGTGTGAGAGCGGAAAAAACTGCTTAAAATGCCGCAAAAACAACCCAGATTCAGGTTTTGTATGTGCTCAAATTTAGAATAGGATAGCCGTGAAAGTGGGGGCAGGCCGCTTGTTATGAAAGTAAAACTAAAGTAAATTTCATTTTGTATGCTGGAGATTAGTTCTAGCTCTGAAATAAAACTTTCCGGCACCGATATATACTTCGATTCGGAACGGGCCGTGCCGCTTTCTTTTGTCTCAAGCGCAAACATTGATAGGCTTCCCCGAAGCGGGAAAATCATAGCCACACCTCAAACCGTAAAGCTTCTTGGGAAAAAGATAAAAGATTCTGCGGTTCTTTCTTCCCCTTACGGAAAACCTTTCACCCTGGGCAGCTACTCGATCGAGCTTATCCCCTCGGGACAGATGCTCGGGGCGGCGCAGGTAGTCGTCGAAAAAGACGGAAGGAGGATCATTTACGCGGGCGGCTTCAAGCTTAAGAGTACCGCCACCGCCGGTTACGCGGAACTCAGAAGATGCGACACGCTGGTCGTGGACTGCGCCTACGGGGCGCCGAAGTTCATTTTCCCGCCGCCCGAAGTAGTAATGGAATCCATATTCGAATTCGTAAACAGGGCGCTGTTCGAGGACAAGATACCGGTAATCCTGGCAAGCCCGATGGGAAAAGCGCAGGACCTTATACTTTTCCTCGGGGAGAGAGGAATAGAGATGAGCCTTCACCCAGCGATGGTTAAGACTCTAAGGCTCTATGAGGAACTCGGGGTGAGGATTCCGCCCTACGGAGGGATAAAAAGAAAGCATTTTAAAAACAATGTCCTGATAGCCCCTCTTTCCTACAGGGGCTCCGCGGTCGTCGAGAACCTTCAAAGAAAGAAGGTTGCAGTGATAAGCGGCCGCTCAATGGAAAACGGAACGTTTATCAGATCGGCTCTGCGGGCCGAGGTGGCGTTTCCCTTAAGCAACCACTTCGGATACGATGAGATCTCAGAGTATCTCGGCATTTCGAGGCCCGAGAACGTGATCATAAGGGGAAACTTCGGCGACAGCTTCACGGAGGGACTCAAGAAGGACGGGTGGAACATAGCAGCGTTTAAAAAACCGCGCCAGCTGACGCTTTTCTGAGGACAAGATGCCGGTAGAAATGAAATCATTCACGATAAGCACCCAGGGCGACTGCGACATACTGGACATAACTCCTCATGTGAGCCGCGAGCTTTCCGAGGCGGAACTGTCTTCGGGCACGGCCACGGTCTTTGTCGCCGGCTCGACCTGTGCTGTAACAACTATAGAGTACGAAAGCGGGGTTCTCTCCGATCTTAAAGACGCGTTTGAAAGAATGGCGCCAGAGGGCGTGCCCTACGCGCACAACGCCAGATGGGGCGACGGAAACGGACACTCGCACGTAAGGGCCTCGGTGCTCGGACCCTCGCTTACAGTTCCGTTCTCAGAGGGCAACCTCCTGCTCGGCACTTGGCAGCAGATAGTGCTCGTTGACTTCGATAACCGCCCCAGAACGAGAGGGGTGATCGTCCAGATTATCGGAGAATGACCGCGTCTCAGACGAACTTGACCGAAAAATGCGAGGGCTTGTACCTTACGTTAAGGTTAACGATAAGAGGAGTAAGCGACTCTATCATCGAGGAGATCTCTAGCGGACCCGCATCAAGCACCCTGAGGTTCTTCATTTCCTCGGTAAGATTCTTGACCACTTCTTTTGCCCCCTCGTCATCCCCGCATATGACCACGTCGTAATCAAGATCCTCGTCTATTTTGGCAAGCTCGTTCGCGGGAAGATTGTGATAAGCGGACACAAGTCTCGCCGTCTCGGGTAGCGCATCCTTTATCTCAAGAGCCGAAGAACCCTGGGCGGGAGGATCGAACAGAAAAGTCTTGCCTTCCCTTTTCATCGAGACTACCGGGGTTACGACTATCTGATCCGTGATGCTGTCTCCGCATCCCGCTACAGTGGCCGCCGCATACTCGGGCGGAATGCTTATTATTATTATCTCGGAAGCCGCCGCGGCTTCCGCGTTGGCCATACCGTGTATGTTCGATTCTATGCCGAGTCCATCAAGCGTTTCCGCGTGACCCGCGGCTATGCCGAGCGCTTTTTCCTCGCTTCTAGAACCTATGTAGATTTCATGCCCAGCTCTCGACCACCGCAGAACCAGACCTTCCGCTATGTCTCCCGTTCCACCCAGAAGTGAAATTTTCATTTTTTGATGTCTCCTTGTGTCAAAATTTTCACAGAACTTCTATCCTATATGCCCGCGGAGCGTTTTTCAAGCCCCTAAAGAGGTTCTCCCCGCTGATAAAACCGATGAACTGACAAAATCCCGGCACATTCCAAGCAACAACCCCGGTTCACAAATTCCTTTCAAAAAAAACAGAACCGATCAGATATTCCCCAGCGCTTCTTCCAAGCCGGTCACCGGCCTAAAAATCCATGACCTTCTACGCTTCCGTTTCTCAAAAAGACCCAGTTCCACCAGTTCAAGCAGATCCGTCCGGGCTGTCTGATACACAACATTATGAACCATCTGGTGGCCTCTAACCGTATAGTCGCGGTTCGGATGCCTGAGAGCGCCGCTGATCAAGTCTCGTTGCCTGTGATTGAGCAAGTCTAAAGAATTAACTTGAGATTCAAGTTCTTTTAATTCACCAGTTCTTCTATCTATGTAATCGTACAGGGCACTTATGGCTCTTTGTATTACCTCAAGATGGTAGAGGATGAAATAATTGAGGTCGTCCCCATCAGTTTCGGTATACAAAAACGACTTGACGTATTGTGTTTTGCCTTTGAGGATTATTTCGGATATTGATATGAACTCAAACAGCCAGTATCCATTGTGGAGCATGGACCAGTAAAACAATGCCCGGGCCGTTCTGCCGTTACCGTCAAAAAACGGATGGTCATACGCAAGCCAGAAATGAAGAATTATAGACCGGATCACGGGATGCATGAATCCAGCACCGTCCTCACCGTTGGCAAATTCACACATTTTTTGCATTCTCCAAGGAAGCTCCGACGCGGGGGGAGGAACATGCACCAAAGTGTCCTCAGTTCCACCTGAATAAACCTTTATATACTCAGACTCCTTGCGAAATCGTCCAGCCGCGGTCGGTTCATCAAGAGTTCCTCTGGTTATAATCTCATGGATATTGAACACCAGTTCTTGAGTCAAAGACTCATTTTTCAACTCTCTGATCGATTCCATTGCCCTATAGTTGTTAAGAATCATCTCTTCGCTTCTGTCCTTGGGCTTCCGTCCTGTCTGTATCAGGTTCTTAGCCACTAAACGAGTTGTCGAAGCACCCTCAATCTGGCTTGATGTAATAGCTTCCTCTATAAGCGAGCGGATAAGGTACCGATTCCTTGTATGAGGACCTATACTTTTATCCTCTATCTGGATTGAACCTCCGGACTTCATATCAATTCCATGCAGCACTTTGGATATTGATTCGGTCATGTTGTAACTGAAAAGACTTCCATCCTTGTCTGGAAGCGTAACTTTCTTAGAGGAAGCTACCCTTTGAATTTTTATGAAATGCCACCATTGCCTGAGGGTAAGGCCATCGGGGACCTGGCGATGCCTCAACTGGTCCCAGTGGAGATATTTTTTAGGAAGATTCCTGTCAAAGCGTTCCAAAAGTTCCAAATACTTGCCACTTTGGATCAATTCCTCGAACAGCTCTTCAAACGGCGGTGGTTTAAGCGGCAGTTTCATGTTAATTCTTCCTTGCGAAGCAAGCTTAAAGTATACAAAAAATGCTAATTTTGTTAAATTTAGTATAACTGCTGGTGTGATTTCAACAAGAAAACAAAATGTGAATCATTAAAATATATAATAGTATAAGAGAGATAGAAATACTAATATTATACTAATTAAGTTAAATTTAGTGTAACTATGGTGTGTTTTTAATCTAAAAACCCTTCCGTCCGCGCCGCTTGTGTTCCGCAGGCATTTTAAAAATCCGGCAAAAGACGGGTGCATGTTTCCAATAACTCTTCCCGGGCTATTACAAACCCGCCGCGATCTGGAAAAGAGAGTTAACAACGGCGCGCTTTATAAAAACTATCAGAAGCAGCACCACTATTGGACTCAGGTCTATCGAGCCTCCGAGGGGAGGCATGTATCTTCTGACAAAACCCAGAACTGGCTCCGTGGCCGAGTAAAGAAACCTCACTATGGGATTGTACGGGTCGGGATTCACCCAGGAGAGTATCGCCCGTCCCACTATGAGCCATATGTAGACGCTAAGAAGTATGTCCACCACTTCCGCTACGGCCCTTAAAAAATTGCCTCCTAATATTTCCATGTCAGTCCTCCTCTCCTGAAAGTTCCGCGGAACGTCTTGCTGCCGATTCGACGGCAGATATTACAGCGGCCCGAAAACCGCCCTGCTCAAGCGAATGAATCCCGCTTGCCGTGGTTCCCCCGGGCGATGTGACCATGTCCTTTATCTCGGCCGGATGTTTGGCGCTCTCCTGAACCATTTTCGAGGTGCCAAGAACCGTCTGCACGGCAAGGTCCGTGGCAAGTTTTCTTGAAAGCCCCATTTTAACCGCTCCGTCGCAGAGCGCCTCGATGAAAATCGACGCAAACGCCGGACCGCTTCCGGAAAGAGCGGTAACGGCGTCCATAACGCCCTCGCTATCAACCCTAAAGGCTTTTCCCAGAGACCCAAGGATGGCGAGAACCAGATATTCCTCCTCAACGGAGAACCCCTCCCCGAAATAAACGCAGGAGGACCCCTCAAGCACCAGACTCGGAGCATTTGGCATAACCCGGGCAAGTTTTATATCCCTGCCTACAAGCTTTTTTATGGAAGAGTGCTTCACTCCAGCCGCGATTGAAATGTAGAGCTTGTCTTTAGTGGCAACGTTTCTCACTTCCGTGCAGACCGCAGGAATTACCTGGGGTTTCACGGAGAAAATCACTATGTCGGACTTCTTTACCGCTTCCCCGTTATCAGGGGTAGTCGCAACTCCGTATTGCGACGACAGGCAGGAGAGCCTCTCGGGGTCTATGTCTGAGAGCGTTATGTCCTTTTTCTTAAAGCCCCCCGAGGCAAGAAGTCCCCTTACCATCGCCTCGGCCATGTTCCCCGCTCCTATGAACGCTGCCTTTTTCATTTTCAAACTCACCCGGGCCTCGGACCGAAAAGCGCCGAACCGACCCTTAGAATCGTGGCCCCCTCTTCAATCGCCACCTCGAAATCGTTGCTCATGCCCATTGAAAGCTCCTGTACGGCCGGAAACTCCCCGGCCACCTTGTCTCTCATCTCCCTGAGTCCCGAAAACCATGGTCTTCCCATCTCGGGATCCTCAAAGTAAGGAGGCATTATCATGAGTCCCTCAAGCGAAACGTTTCGGAACCCCGAAGCGCTCTCGAGAAACTCCCGAAGATCATCCCCGCGAATCCCGTTTTTGCTTTCCTCGCCGCCGTTTATCTCCACAAGCGCCCGTACGCGGATTCCCGAAGCCGCGGCCCTTTTATCAAGTTCCGCCACAAGGGCCATGTTGTCAACCGCGTGTATAAGGTCCGCCTTGCCCAAAACGTACTTGACCTTGTTTCTCTGCAGAGCCCCGACAAAATGCCAGCGCAGCATTCCGTCCGCTCCGCTCCCGGCCTCTCTCTGCTTGTCGCGAAGCTCCTGGGCGTAGTTCTCACCGAAATCACAAAGCCCAAGCCGGTTGGCCTCCAGAATCACGTCAATGGAAAACTTCTTCGAGACCGCAACCAGCATCACCTCTCCCCGGTTCCTTCCGGATCTTCGGCACGCTTCCCCGATTCTCTCTTCCACCCCGTCTATTCTATCCCTCAAACTCATCCGGACTGAAACCTTCCACGACACCTATACTCGAGAGTACGGAGACCAGTTCAAAAAGCGGGAGTCCGACGACCCCCGTGTAGGAACCTCTTATCCACTCGACAAGACAGGACCCGGCGCCCTGAATGGCGTAGGCGCCCGCTTTGTCCATGGGCTCTCCGGTTTTAATGTACCGACGCATCCCCTTGGTATCAAGGGACTTCATCCGCACTTCGGTACGGGTGGCGCTCAGGTAAATGATCTCGCCGGGGGATTTCGCCACGCAGAAGCCCGTTATGACCTCATGGGTTTTTCCGGAAAGTTTTTGCAGCATCGAAAACGCATCCTCTTCGCTTTTGGGCTTGCCGAGGGTCTCCCCCGAAACGGACACGACCGTGTCGCTGCCCACGACGATTCGCCCCCGCCGCACACTCCCGGAAACGCTGAGCGCCTTTTCCCTGGCCATGCGCTTCGCGAAATCAAGCGGCCCCTCTCCCCGCCGGGCCCGCTCGCGCACCCGGGGCTCAATCACTTCGAAATCAAGACCCACCCTCGCGAGCAGCTCCCGCCTTCTCGGGGAAGAGGACGCCAGGATAAAGCTTCTGCTTTTAAGCATTCAAGGAAAACCCCTCCGGGCCGGAGCCTGAAACTTGAAAACGCGTCTTTCGCGTATACACTCATCGTTTCAAGCTCAAATGGAACTTAGAGAACTTTACCTGAAAGGCAGAAAAAGCTTCGAGAGAAACGGTTTCGAGTGCCCCGGCATAGAAACAAGAGCGATACTCGCAAGAAGCCTAGACGCAGACCCGCTGGAACTCTACGCCCATCCGGAAAAACGCGTGGGTCCCAAGCGCGCAGAAGCGTTTGAAAGACTCCTTCGCCGCCGCCTCGCGGGAGAACCCCTGGCGTACGTAACCGGCGAGAGGGAATTCTGCTCAAGGCTTTTCGCCGTGACGCCGGACGTTCTGATACCGAGACCGGAAACCGAAACGCTCGCGGAACTCGCCATAGAAACCGCGGGACAGATGAAAAATCCCCGGATCCTCGACCTCGGCACGGGAAGCGGCTGTATTGCCGTAACCGTCTTTCTTGAGACGCGAGGCTGCGAGGTCTTCGCCTCGGACGTATCCTCCGCGGCACTACGGGTAGCGGAAAAAAACGCGCGCGCGCACGGCGCGCACATACGGTTTGTAAACTCCGATCTTCTCGGCTGCTTTGCAAAATCCTCGTTTGACATCATAATTTCCAATCCGCCTTACGTGTCGGAGGCAGAATACGCGGAGCTTCCGGAGGAGATAAGGCGCCACGAGCCCCGCACCGCGCTTCTCGGCGGAGAGGACGGGCTTGGGTATATAAGGAAAATAGCCGCCTCGGCCGCAGGAGCGCTTCGCGAAGGAGGCTTTCTGCTTCTTGAGATCGGAGCCGGGCAGGCGCAAAGCGCAGAGGGCATAGTTCGTGAAAACGGTTTCTCCGACATACGCTTTGAAACCGATATCGGCAATATAAAAAGGGCAGTGAAAGCGACTTGGAAAAAATAATAATAGAAGGGAAAAAGAGCCTTTCGGGAGAAATAACGGTCGGCGGAGCGAAAAACGCCGTGCTCCCCATAATGGCAGCCTGCATACTCAACGACGGGGAGAACACAATCTCGAACGTTCCGGACCTGGCGGATGTCCGGACGATGATGAAGCTCCTCGAGACCCTGGGCGCGAGATGCGAGTACGCAGACGGAGATCTGCTCGTGGACTCGAGCACCATTGACCACTACAAGGCTCCCTACGATCTGGTAAAGACGATGAGGGCTTCTGTTCTGGTTCTGGGACCGCTTGTGGCCCGGTTCAAAAAAGCCGAGGTCTCTCTTCCCGGAGGATGCGCGATAGGGGAGAGACCCATAGACCAGCACATAAAGGGGCTCCGCATCCTGGGAACTTCCGTGCGCCTCGAAGACGGTTACGTGAGCGCCGCCGCGGAGAGGCTTGAAGGGACCACCGTCCCATTTGATCTCTCGACCGTTACGGGAACCGAAAACATAATGCTGCTCGCAAGTCTCTGCGAAGGAGAGACCGTCATCCTGAACGCCGCCTGCGAGCCCGAAGTGGTGGATCTCGCAACCGCGCTCAGCTTGATGGGAGCGAAAATAGAGGGGGCGGGGACGGATATAATAACGATAACGGGGGTAAGCTCTCTCGGTCCGCTTAAAGACTACAGGGTGATGCCCGACAGGATAGAGGCGGGAACCCTGATGATAGCGGGCGCCCTTAACGAAAGCGACCTCGTGATAAGGGACTGCAGGTTCGAGCATCTGGGGGCGCTTACGGGAAAACTGCTCCAGACCGGAACGGAAATAGAGAAAAACGGGGATTCCATCAGAGTCCGGGGTGCGGGGGAGATAAGAAGCATAGATTTCTCCACCCTTCCCTACCCGGGATTTCCGACCGACATGCAGGCCCAGATGATGATACTCATGTGCGTTGCCGACGGAATGAGCGTGATAACGGAAAACATATTTCCGCAGAGATTCATGCACACCGCCGAACTGCGGAGGATGGGCGCGGACATCAAGCTCGTGGGAAACAGCGCCGTGGTAAGGGGGGTACGGGGAATGAGGGGCGCCCCTATAATGGCGAGCGATCTTCGGGCGAGCGCCTCGCTCGTGCTGGCCGGGCTCTGCGGCGCCGGCAAAACCGAAGTATCGAGAATCTATCATCTTGACCGCGGATATGAGAAACTTGATGAAAAGCTTCGCTCCGTCGGAGCCAGCATCTGGAGGGAAAAAGAGTGATAACGATAGCGACGCCGAGGGGAAGACTGCTTGAGGAGACCGTTGAACTTTTCAAAAGAGCCTCGATAGACATAACGGAAATAATCGGAGATTCGAGAAAGCTCATATTCGAGTTCGAAGAGGAAGGACTCAAGCTGCTTATAGTGAGGCCCACAGATGTCGCCTCCTATGTCGAGTACGGCGCCGCGGACTGCGGGGTAGTCGGCAAGGACACCCTTATGGAGCAGGACTGCAATCTTTACGAGCCTCTTGACCTCGGAATAGGGAAATGCAAGATGGTGGTCGCCGCTCCGAAAGGCTTCGATAAGCTGGGCAAGGCCTCTTTGCGGATCGCGAGCAAGTATCCGAAAATCGCAAGCGACTTCTACAACAAAAAAGGCGTAACCACGGAAGTCATAAAACTCTACGGTTCGGTTGAACTGGCGCCCATAATAGGCCTCTGCGACGCGATAGTGGATCTTACGGCCTCGGGGGAAACACTTAAGAAAAACGAACTTGAGATAGTCGAAGTGGTTGCGGAGATAAGCGCAAAGTTCGTTGTTAACAAGGTGAGCATGAAAATAAAGTCAAAGGAGATAAAGCTGCTGCTGGCCAAGCTTGAAAAGGCGAGGTAGGCCGCAGACTCCCCGTTTCACGGCGGCGCATCAGAAAAGCGAAAGCTGACCGGCTCCGCCCCTTACGAAGCGGGAAACGTCAAGAGGCGCCTCTCTCCCCGAGAAGCCGAACTTTCCGTAAGCGACGCGAAAAATCCTCTCTGTCTGTTCGGCGAAAATCCCCTTTCCCTTCATCCGGACGCGGTACTCAGAAGAATTAAGCTCCCCGTCCCTCATCGATTCGATCCGCCCGAGAACCTTTTTCTTCCTGTCGGGGTAGTGACGCTCGAGCCACGAAGAGAATATGTCAGCCACGCCATAGGGAAGCCTGAGCATCACATAACCCGCGTCCCGGGCCCCGCGGGCCGAAGCCTCTTTCATTATGGCCGGGATCTCGTGGTCCGTGAGCCCGGGAATAACCGGGGCTATAAGCACCGTAACGGGAATGCCCGCATCCGCAAGCCTGGCTATTGCCCTGAGCCTGTATTCGGGCTGCGAGGCCCGCGGTTCCATTTTCCTTGAGAGCTCGCCGTCAAGGGTCGTAACGGAGATGATAACGCTCGCGCAGCCGATTGCGGCCATGTCGGAGAGAATATCAAGATCGCGGGTCACCAGATAGTTTTTCGTCACTATCCCGACCGGGTTTTGGAATTCGCGCAGAACCTCAAGGCATTTTCTCGTTATCCGGAAATGCTTTTCCGCCGGCTGATAGCAGTCCGTAACCCCACTCATCGCTATAGGCTTAGGGACCCATTTCGCCGAACGAAGCTCTTTTCTTAAAAGCTCCGGGGCGTTCTGCTTGACGAAAATTTTCGTTTCGAAATCAAGCCCCGCGGAGAGCCCCAGGTACTCGTGCGTGGGCCTCGCGTAGCAGTAAACGCATCCGTGCTCGCACCCCCTGTAGGGATTGACGCTCGCGTCAAAGGAAACGTCGGGGCTCTGGTTGTAGGAGATTATGGTCCTCGTCCGGTCCCTGTAGTAAACGGTCTTGGGTGCGCCGTCCGCAGCGGGCACTTCTCCGTCCGCAACGAAGTCAATCCGCTCGAACCTTCCCGCCGGGTTCTCCGGCGATCCCCTTCCTTTTATCGCGGGTTTCACTTTCAGAGTCCCCCTGAAACTAAAAAGCCCCAAAGCGGCACGAACCGCCTCGGGGCTCCTAAAACACTAAAAGACTTTTTCCCTTCAGTTTATGTTCTTCGGCACCGGGTCGGTCTCAAGAGCGTAACCGGCCTTGGGAACGACGAAGTTCTTGAGCACCTGCTCGTCTGAGAGGATTACTTTTTCAATAACCTCGTCCATGTGTTCCACAGGGGTTATCTTCACCTCTTTCCTTATGTTCTCCGGTATGTCCTCGATGTCCTTCTTGTTATCCGCGGGAATCAGCACTTCCTTCACTCTGCCCCTGTGGGCCGCGAGGATTTTTTCCTTGAGCCCTCCGATGGTAAGCACCCTTCCGCGAAGCGTTATCTCCCCCGTCATGGCAACTTCCCTGTTTACCGGCTTTCTCGTGATGGCGCTTGTAATGGCGCTTGCTATCGCTATGCCGGCGCTCGGCCCGTCCTTGGGAGTAGCTCCCTCGGGAACGTGAATGTGTATATCCACGTTCTGATAGAACAGCCTTTCAAGCCCCAGGCGCTGAGCCCTGCTCCTCACGTAGCTCATGGCCGCGCGCGCGGACTCCTGCATTACCTCCCCGAGCTTTCCGGTCACGGTGAAATTCCCCTTGCCGGGAACGATCGAGACCTCGATGGTGAGAAGCTCCCCTCCAAGCTCCGTCCAGGCAAGACCCGTCGCGGCCCCCACCTGGTCGGTCTGCTCGATCTCCCCGTACTCGTACTTCGGAGTGCCGAGATACTTGTTGACGCTCTTGGCGGTAATGTTGACGCCCTTGGTCTTTTTCTTCTCAACGATCTCCCTCGCCACTTTCCTGCACAGCGCCGCTATCTCCCTCTCAAGGTTCCTGACGCCGCTTTCCTTCGTGTACCTTCTTATGATCTGCAGAAGCGCCTCGTTCTTTATGGACACCTTGCGGTCGTTGAGACCGTGATTCTCTCTCTGCTTTCCTATAAGGAATTTCCTGGCTATCTGGAGCTTTTCCTGCTCGGTATAGCCCGGAAGACGGATTATCTCCATGCGGTCCTGAAGCGCCCAGGGAATCGTGTGCAGCACGTTGGCCGTCATTATGAACATCACCTTCGAGAGGTCGTAGTCGGCCTCGATGTAATGATCGTTGAAGCTTGAGTTCTGCTCGGGGTCAAGGGCCTCGAGAAGCGCCGAAGCAGGGTCTCCCCTGAAATCCATCCCCAGCTTGTCGATCTCGTCAAGGAGAAAAACCGGGTTTACGGTCCCGGCCTTTTTCATTCCCTGTATGATCTTGCCGGGAAGGGCCCCTATGTAGGTTCTGCGGTGTCCCCTTATCTCGGCCTCGTCGCGCACCCCGCCAAGAGACGTCCTTACGAACTTGCGGCCCATGGCACGCGCTATGGACTTGGCCAGGGAGGTCTTTCCGACCCCCGGAGGTCCTACGAAGCAGAGTATCGGTCCCTTGAGCTTCTCTGTGAGAACGCGCACCGCGAGGTATTCAAGTATCCTCTCCTTGGGCTTTTCAAGGCCGTAGTGATCCTCATCAAGGATCGTCGCGGCTTCCTTGAGATCGAGGCAGTCCTCGGTTGTCTCCTCTATCCACGGCAGATCAAGAAGCCAGTCGATATAGTTTCTGACCACCGTCGCCTCGGCCGACATGGAGGACATCATGCGAAGCTTGCCTATTTCCCTCTTAACCCTCTGCTCCACATCCTCGGGAAGCACCTTATCCTTCAGTTTTTCCTCAAATTCGTCTATTTCGCTTTTAAGGTCGTCGCCCGTGCCGAGCTCCTTCTGTATGGCCTTCATCTGCTCGTTCAGGTAGTACTCCCTCTGGGCCTTTTCCATCTGCTTTTTGACTCTCTTCCCTATCCGCTTCTCCATCTGGAGTATCTCAAGCTCAGACTGCATCTTCTCGCAGAGCTTCTCAAGCCTCTCGAGCGGATGGATCACCTCGAGGATCTCCTGCTTGTCCGAAAGCTTCATGTTAAGATGCGAAGCGACCGTGTCGCCAAGCTTGCCCGGCTCGTCAATCGACATGAAAGTGACGAGAGTCTCGGAGGGAATCTTGGTGTTTAGCTTCACGTAATCCTCGAAAAGCTTGGTCGCCGAGCGCATAAGCGCTTCAACCTCGACGCTCTCCCCCGGCGGCTCCTCTATCTCGCTCACATTCACGACGAACATGTCCTTATGGGTGACAAAGCCCGTTATGGAGGCTCTTTTCTTGCCCTCGACAAGCACCTTCACCGTGCCGTCGGGAAGCCGGAGCATCTGAACTATCGTTCCGATGGTCCCGATTTTGTACATGTCCTCGTTTCCGGGTTCGTTCACCTTAGCGTCTTTCTGCGCCGAAAGGAATATTTCCTTGCTGCCCTTCGCCGCCTCCTCAAGGGCCTTGATAGACTTTTCCCTGCCCACGAAAAGCGGAGCCAGCATATAGGGGTAAATAACTACGTCGCGAAGCGGAAGGAGCGGAAGAACTTTCTCGTTAACGTTTACGGAATCTGACATTTTCTCCTCCTCGTAAAAAAAAGGCCTGTTTAGATTATATAATAACGATTCGGATATTTACAAGACTTAGTATTATACAGCATGCCGGGGATCAGGCATAATCAAGAGGAGAAATTCTTATTGGAAACAATTACCATTTAGTAGTAATTTTTAATAAAGAGGTTATCATTAATACCGCAAAGCAAGAAACCAAGGAGGAATTAAAATGATTGACAGCGACATACAGGATGCGATAAACACGCAGATAAGAAACGAATACTATTCATCCTATCTCTACCTTTCAATGGCCGCCTACTGCGAATCCAGGAACTTTCCGGGTTTCGCGAGCTGGCTTCGCAAGCAGAGCGAAGAGGAGCTTGTCCACGCGATGAAGTTCTTCGACTACCTGCTTGACAGGGGGGGGAGAGTAGTCCTGGAATCGATAGAGCAGCCCGCTTCTGAGTTCGGAGCTTTTGTTGAGATGTTCGAGGAGGTGCTCGAGCATGAGAGGGAGGTGACCGGGATGATAAACAACATCTACGATCTGGCCGCCTCGAAAAACGACCAGGCGACGCTGGTAATGCTTCACTGGTTCATAGAGGAGCAGGTTGAAGAGGAAAAAAGTGCCGAAGAAGTCGTCGAGCAGGTTAAACTCGCCGAAGACAGCCC
>CAYSDX010000034.1:0-9862 GCA_964429945.1 uncultured Spirochaetia bacterium
ACCGCAGACAACGCTACCTTCGCCTTGAATTCCGGTGAATGATTACGCCTTTTACTCCTCATTGTGTACCCTCCTGTATATTTATTAAAATATCAGAGAAATACACTTAAGACGCTGTCTAATTTTTGGGGACCACTTCTGTGGTTTTATGAGGTTTCACTTTTTAAGCATGAGTGCTAAGACGGAGAATCTTGCTGGTCTTTAGAAGTTTTCTTAGTTTCTTCTTCTGCTAGAACTAGCTTAGTATGTATCTACTCCTTACCATTCTCATCAATGGTAATATGACTTATAGCTTTAAACCTTGGTATATGAGGCATACACTTTTCCTGCTCGTTATCTATTATTTTTAACTTCCTTTTTTCTCGTTTTTATTTATGTATGTAATTCTCCAAAATTGTAAAATCAGGAGGTTTTATTATGGGAGCAAAAACAGACGCGGAAGTATTCATTATAGAGTCGCTTGAATTGGAAGACGAAGAAGACAACTTGAAGGAGGGCGGCATAATATCTAAGATGCTCCATTTTGCGGGAAAGAAAAATACGAAATATTACTATGTTCGCACTTCTCGCGAGTTAAGGAAAATTATCAAAATTTTCGGAAAATCAAGGCACCGGTATTTGCACATTTCTTGCCATGCGAACAAATCCGAACTTTGTACGACCTTTGACGAGGTCGAATACGCTGAATTGGGCAAGATGCTGAGTCCTCACCTGCGTGGCAGACGAGTGTTTGTATCAGCATGTAAGATGGCGAACGGAACCCTTGCGAAGGAACTGTTCAGGGGCTCCGGGTTACTTTCTCTGACCGGGCCCCAAAAGAACATACATATGGATGATGCGGCGGCTTTTTGGGTATCGTTCTATCACCTGATGTTCAAGATAGATTCTAGAGGAATGAAGAAGGAGAATTTGCAGGAGACGGTCGGGAAACTTTCTGCGATATACGACGAACCGATAAACTGTTTCTTGGCATCGAAGAAGCGGAAGCTCGGTTTTAAACGAGTCACTTTGCCTTTCCCCGAGATGAAATCATAGGATTTCACCTTCAAGATGAATCGTCGGGGCTATTTATTTTCTCCAGCCTGAATTTCCATTAGTAGAAAATGAGCAGTTACGCCTTTCCAGCACTCATGTAGCCTGCGTAGCAGTTCTTGCCCGAAGCGCTCAGAATCACAACCGCCCGTTGAACATTGAAGTGTGCCACCCCCGAAAGCAGGGGTTGAGCCGACAATAAAACCCTTATTTTTGCCTTGAAATCCTTTGGCTAGTTAAAGAGATAATTCCCTTTTGAAAGGTAGAAATTCAATCCGTTTCATGATACTCTGTGTACTCATAAGGTCATTATTTCCTTCTCTTGTATGGTGCTGAACTGACTTATGTTTATAACGCAGACAACTGCTTTTTCCATACATCTTTCTGAGAAATTTTGGCTGGATTCCACCGAATGGAAAATATGACCCATTGCTTCTACAATGACTTATATCACTAGGCTGTCTTCAACCGAGCTATTGGCCCTGTACGCTCACATCGGTGAGGAATTTTACCGTCGGGGTCTAACGCGAACCGCCAACAATCTAATCGGCGATTTGGCAGAGCACTTGTTCTGCAAGGCGTTCGATTGGAAGCGGGCCGAAAGCTCGATGGCCCATCTGGATGCCACTGACTCGCGGGGTAACAGATATCAGATCAAAGGGCGGCGGCTGACACGGCGTAACAGTTCGCGAGAACTGTCGGCCATCCGAAATCTCGAAGAGAACCATTTCGACATGCTAGCCGGTGTTTTGTTCAGGGAGAACTACGGTATCCTGCGAGCGGCACTCGTTCCGCGGTCCATTGTTACCGACCGTGCAATGTTCGTGCAGCGAACCAACAGCCACAAGTTCATTTTGGGCAATAACGTGTGGGATATACCAGGCGTTCGGGATGTGACCGAAGCGTTGCAAGCAGTCGAGTTGTAAAATTGAGAGAGAAAAGAACGTGACTAACAGGCTTTTGATAGGAGTACTCGGAAACCGCAATAGCGGCAAATCACATACTTGGAACACAATGTTCGGCAGAAAAGTGAATCGGGGCAAGAAGCCGCGCTTTCTGGAGCTTCGGACGGGAGAAGGCGTTGAGGTGTTTCTCGTCAGCGGCTCATTTGAAGAACGGAAAGAGTATGCTGGCGATATTTTAGGCGAACAGGATTGCCGGATCGTGCTGTGCTCGATGCAATATACCAAGGATGTCCAGAAGACACTCGACTATCTCATCGAACATGACTTCTATTTGTACATCCAGTGGCTCAACCCAGGCTACGATGATCCCGGGGAAGTATGGGACCGGCTGGGCCTCGTGAACCAAATTCTTTCGGTACCATCGACATTCTCAATTCGTAACGGGCAAAATGATGCCAATGCCCGTGTTCAGGAGATGCGGGAGTTCATCTATGGCTGGGCCAAGTACCGAAATCTGCTTTTGTCCCGCTGACCGAATTGCCGAACTGTAGGAATACGCTTAAGACGCTGTCCAGTTTTTTGGGTCTAATTCTAAAAGCTATTTTTAGTTTCATGGTATTCTTGATATATCTATACTGAATCAGGTTTATTATTTCTCGTAAATTATCGAGAAAGCTCGAAAATGGTATTAGTACTCTCGAGAAAACCAAAAAGTTATCTTGCAAAGGAGGTCTTTTTCTCCTCTGAGGCCGCTTTAACTGACAGGACCCTAAATACCAAAATATAAACCATGGCACGGCGAAGCAAAAAGGCGAAACAAGACATTGGAACCTACGAGCACACTGACAAAGAACGTATAAATAACCCACCCGTTGGCCTAGTTACTCCTGAGACCGATAAGGATGCAGGTAGTGTTGCCTATGCACACGACCCCTACATTGATCCACAGCTTTCTTGGGCTGGAAAAGCAGAGCACACCTCGTTTGAGATACCAACTGTCTCACTTCACGTCCACGAACGCATAGACCCGCGCACAGTGATCGAAGCCGTTCGGAAACTTAACGGCGCAAAACACCAGTTGTCACTGTTTGAAATGCCAGAAGAAAACCCCCCGCTACGCGAGGCTGTCGAATTTTACAAACATTCGCATAACTGGACAAACCGATTGATAGTGGGTGACAGCCTTTTGGTCATGAACAGTTTGCTCGAAAAAGAAGACCTTGGGGGACAAGTGCAGATGGTATATGTAGATCCCCCCTACGGAATTCGCTACGGTTCAAACTTCCAGCCATTTGTTAACCGGCGTGACGTAACTGACGGCAAGGATGAAGACCTTACCCAAGAACCGGAGACAATCCGCGCGTTTCGAGACACCTGGGAGCTTGGTATCCATTCCTACTTAACTTATCTTAGGGATCGACTTCTACTGGCACGTGATCTTTTGCACGAAAGTGGAAGCTGTTTTGTGCAGATCGGTGATGAAAACATTCATCGTGTGGGCATTGTCATGGACGAGATATTCGGCGCAGAGAACAGGGTAGCAACTATTTCCTACGCTACTACAAGCGGCAGTTCTGCCAATACCCTGCCTGAAGTAGCAGATTACCTGCTCTGGTATGCCAAAGACCGCAAACTTGCTAAGTATCGGCAGTTGTACGAACCCTTGACACGAGCTGAACTGATTAGATTTTTCAACTGGGATGTAATGGTTGAACTGCCCGATGGTGAATGCCGTAAACCAACCGACGAAGAACGTTTTGACCCGGACAATTATCTGCCAAAGGGTGCACGCATTTATGAGCGCACGGGACTCAGTTCACAGGGAATTTCAACAACCGGTCGGTCTGAACCCTACGAATGGAACGGTCGCATCTTTCATTGCGCTAGAGATGGGCACTGGCGCATTTCCAAGGAAGGACTGGATAGGCTCTCCGAACTAAACCGACTGGAGGCTCTTGAAGGACAGACATCTCTGAGATGGAAAAGATACGAGGATGAAGTTCCAGGTCGCCGGATTAACAACATATGGGCAGCGCAGATGTCGTCGAGTAATAAACGCTACGTGGTTCAAACTGCCACAAAGATAATTCAGCGTTGTATACTCATGACCACTGACCCGGGTGACCTAGTGTTTGATCCGACCTGCGGATCAGGTACTGCGGCCTATGTCGCTGAGCAGTGGGGCCGGAGATGGATTGCCTGTGACACTTCTCGCGTAGCCGTGGCAATAGCACGGGAACGACTTATGACGTCTAATTTCGACTATTACGAACTTGCCCATCCAAATGAAGGCGTTGGGGCCGGGTTCCGTTATAAGAGCGTAGATACGGTATCGTCAAAGACCCTTGGCTACGATGAGCCTCCAATTGAAACCATGCTTTATGACCAACCACTGATTGATCGCTCCAAGGCCCGTATCACTGGACCGTTTACAATGGAAGCTGTCCCTGCACCTGTGGTAAAACCTTTAGATGAAATCGAAGAACCGGAAGTGCAACCTGCGGATCTGTCCGTGACACGCACAGGACAAACCCTGCGTCAGGCCGACTGGCGGGATGAACTGTTTAAAACAGGTATACGGGGCAGACATGGACAACATATTTCGTTTACCCGACTGGAACCATTGGCGGGAGCCCGGTGGCTTCATGCAGAAGGTGAGACGCAACTCGACGATTCGGGAAATTCTTCCTCTGAAAATAATCTTCAGCGGTTTGTAGTTTCGTTCGGGCCAGACCATGCGCCGATGGAACAACGGCAGGTGGCCCTAGCCATTGAAGAGGCACAAACCCTTGTTCCCAAGCCCAAAGTGATAGTCTTCGCGGCGTTTCAATTCGATCCGGAAGCATCGAAGGACATTGATGAAACTAGTTGGCCGGGTGTTACACTTCTTAAAGCACAAATGAATGCTGACTTGCTTACTGACGATCTTAAGAAAAAGCGTGCAAGCAACGAGAGTTTCTGGTTGATTGGACAGCCGGATGTGGAACTTGACCAGATTAAAGAAGGCAGTGATAAAGGCAAGTTTCGTGTCTCGGTTAAAGGTTTTGACTATTACAATGTAAGGAACGGAAATATTGAATCGGGCGGTGCGGATAAAATCGCAATGTGGATGCTCGACCCGGACTACGATGGTCGGAGTCTGTTTCCCCGCCAAGTATTTTTTCCAATGGCTGGTGCCAAGGATGGATGGTCCAAACTCGCACGCAATCTCAAGACTCAGATTGATCAAGATCTGATTGAATCCTATCGCGGTACTGTTTCTCTACCATTTGACGGAGGAGAACATAAACGGGTTGCCGTCAAAATCATTGATGATAGGGGAATTGAGAGTCTGAAGATAGTAGGGATTGATTAATAATGTGTGTATGTGTTAACTGGACCGGTCCCAATATCAATCAGAAAGCCATGCGGGAGGATGATTGCCGTCTCATCTTTCTCATAAAACCCCTAGTGTCACTGGAGGCATCTTAGTGGAGAAGACAAGTATTGATCGTCTGATCATAAATTCGCCTTATGAAGAACCAGCGAAGCACTGGAGCTATAATAGTGAGCGCCGCACTTTTTCTCTTGAAGAAGGTCGCCGCCCGGCGGGATATGTTATTGCTTTAGAAAGTTCCCGATCTTTCGATGATCCTGGGCACTTTGTTGAAATTCCCTTGGTCAACCAGATCCGCCCACGTGTACGAGAGTGGCGCGAAAATGGGTATCCAGGTGTTACGGGAATCACTAAGCGGCTTCTGAAACACTGGACAGACCCTGAAGAGTTTGACATCCGACGATTTTTCTTCTGCCAAATGGAAGCCGTGGAAACTTTGATCTGGCTTGCCGAGGCACCAGCGACCGATAAAGTAGGTATAAAAATTCCATCTGATGGAGGAATGTTCAATCGTTTGTGCTCAAAAATGGCTACCGGATCAGGCAAGACCATCGTTATGGCCATGGTCATCGCTTGGCATATTCTAAACAAGGTTACCTATCCTCAGGATAAGCGTTTTTCCCGAAATGTGCTGGTTATAGCTCCAGGTCTTACGGTTAAAAACCGCTTGGCCGTACTGAATATCTTTAATACAGAAAATTATTATGAAATTTTCCGGATTGTTCCATCGTCTCTACTTGAAAAACTGCGACAGGGCAGAGTTCTGGTTCGAAATTGGCACACACTTAATTGGGAAACTGAGGAAAAGGTTTCCAAGAAACGCGGCGTTGACAAACGAGGGGCTAAAAGCGATGAAGCTTATGTACGTGAAGTTCTGGGTGATATGGCTAGGGCACGGAATGTACTAATTATCAATGACGAAGCACACCATGCTTGGAGAGTTCCACTCAAGTCTAGAGTCAAGGGGGTTGCCCGGAATGAAATTGAAGAAGCAACTAAGTGGGTTGGTGGCTTGGACCGGATCAACAGGACACGTGGTATTCTCACCTGCTACGATTTTTCCGCTACACCCTTCGCACCGTCGGGAAAACAGAGTTCTGGTGAAGCACTGTTCAGCTGGATCGTAAGTGACTTCGGCCTAAACGATGCCATAGAGTCTGGACTTGTAAAGACTCCCCGCGTAGTAATCCGTGACGACGCGGTGCCTGATGCCAAGACCTACAAATCTCGTTTGTATCACATCTACAACGATGCTGAGGTAAAAGACGATCTGAACCGAAGAGCCAAATCTGAGGAGCCGCTACCGGATCTCGTAATAAACGGATATTATCTGCTCGGCTACGACTGGCGTGAAACCGCAAGAGACTGGGTGGCCCGGTCGTTCAGCACTCCACCCGTGATGATTACTGTTGCTAACCGAACTGAGACAGCGGCACGGGTCAAACATGCGTTTGACCGTGGAGCTGTCCGTATTCGTGAACTTTGCGATCCGGAGAGAACCCTGCATATCGACTCGAAGGTACTTGATATGGCCGAGGCCGCAGAGGAGCCGATTGCAGATATCAACGGTGAAGAGAGTGGAGAAGACGCAAACAACAAGCGCATCAGCAAATTCACTAGGAAGCAGAAAGCGGAGTTTCTGCGCCTGCAGGTAGATACTGTTGGTCGGCCCGGAAAAGCTGGAGAGCGGATACAGAATGTAATCTCTGTCGGAATGCTTTCAGAAGGTTGGGATGCCAAGACCGTAACTCATATCATGGGGTTGCGCGCGTTTACAAGTCAACTTCTCTGTGAACAGGTAGTTGGCCGTGGACTGCGTCGTACTTCCTACGACGATGTGAATCCGGAAACCGGTATGTTTGAGCCGGAGTATGTCAACATTTTTGGTGTGCCTTTCACTTTTCTGCCCCACGAAGGTGGAGGTGACGGTCCGCCGCCTGCGCCAACACCGAAGACTGCAATTGAACCAACGGCAGACAAAACGGATTTCGAAATTTCCTGGCCAAATGTAATCCGTATAGACCACAATTACCTTTCTCGCCTGTCCCTAGAATGGGAAAAGTTAAAACCTTTGGAGCTTAATGCCAGTCAGACAGTCAAGATTGCAGAACTTGCCCCTGTTGTTGAGGGTAAGCCGGATATAACGAGAATTGAAGCCATATATCTGGAGAACCTAGCACGGGAATTCCGCACACAGCGGATCATTTTTGAGACCACCCGAGATGTTTATGACCAGATGGAGCAGAACTGGTCGGGAAGCAAGACATTTCTGCTAGCCCAGTTGGTGAGGTTGGTTGAACAATTCATTGTTTCAGACAAAATCAGGATCACTCCCGAAGTCTTCTCTAACAACGACCTAAAACGTCGTCTTACAATCACGCTTAACATGACCAAGGTGGTCCAGCATATATGGGAAGCAATCCGCTTTGAGAACACAAAAAGCTTAGAACCGGTGTTTGACAGAGACCAGCCCATACGTTCAACTGCCGGTATGAGAACTTGGTACACAGGGAAGCCGTGCAGTTTTACAAATCGCAGTCATGTAAACTTCTGCGTTTACGATAGCACTTGGGAAGCATCAGAAGCTTTTGTTCTTGATAACGCTTCTGAAGTAAATGCTTGGGTGAAGAATGACCACCTTGGTTTTGAGGTTTTCTATATTTATCGCGGTGTAGTGCGGAAATATAGGCCGGATTTTATTATCCGGCTCACGTCGGGTGGGATGCTAGTGCTGGAAACCAAGGGTCGTGACAGGGATCAGGACCGAACCAAACGCCAGTTTCTTGACGAATGGGTAAAAGCGGTGAATGCACATGGTGGATTTGGCCAGTGGTCGTGGGATGTATCAATGAACCCTGGAGATATACATGATATACTTGCGCGACATACACATACTGATAGCGGTAAATCCGTTACGGACCTTCCGCCGAGCAAAGTTGCTTCTAGACAAAAGGTGGCAGCCGCCATTGATGATGTTCTCAAGACGAGCAAAACAACTGCTTCTGTCTCTGATGACCGATTGGAAGAATACAAGAAGGAAGGTCGTAAGTGACCCGATTCGTGCTGGATAATTCAGTGGCTATGCGTTGGTTTATGCCAAGTCTTGAGCAATCAGATCAGCAATATGCCGAACGGGTACTAAAGAGCATGGATGAATCGGACGCCGTAGTGCCCGAATTATGGTACCTTGAGGCGTCAAACGTCCTGCTTGGTGCTGAAAGAGACGGTGAAGTAACGGTTGGACAAGTAGAAATTTTCACTTCACAACTGGAAAATCTGCCCATCACCGTCGACTCTTCCACACAGAAACAGTCATTATTAAGCCGGATCATGGATCTGGCTCGTTCCTACAATCTTAGCAGTTATGACGCGGCCTATTTGGAACTTGCTATCCGCGAATCTTTAATGCTTGCTAGTTTAGACAGAGAGTTGGTAAAAGCGGCGGAGAAAGCAGGCGTAAGCATTTATCTTAAAGAGAAGGGAAAGAAAGCATAAGCATGCTACCTTTTCCCTTTGTGTTGCTGTATATATCTTCGCATTTCATGAATACAGGTATTGTCCACGTCTTTGTTGATGTTAAATCAACGGAACCGTGATTTCTTAAGCTTCCGCTTAACGAGTGTTGGGTCTTAGATAACAGAAAAGTTAATTTATTCCAAGAAGTTGCAATAAGTATCTAATCTGTTTTCTATTTATAATTTCTATTCTTTTATTTTACTCTAAAACCTTGACATAACCCTTTCGATGATTAGTTTGAGAAGTGGAGGTACATGCTAAATGCAAACGGCAGTTGCAACGTGCGATTCGCTTTCAGTTTTCATGCGAGAGATGGAAAAACATCCGCTTCTCTCAAAAGACGAAGAGTACGCGCTTGCAGTCAGATATTACGAAAACGAAGATCTTGAAGCGGCCAACAAACTCGTGGTGTCAAACCTCACGTTCGTGGTGAGAATCGCTTCTGAGTACAAATCTTACGGTTTTCCGATGATGGACCTTGTTCAGGAAGGTTCTATAGGACTGATGCGCGCCGTTAAGAAATTCAACCCTTACAGGGGCTACAGGCTCATATCCTACGCCGTCTGGTGGATCAGGGTAAGGATCCAGAACCATATAATGAAGTTCTGGAGCAACGTGAAGATCGGAACCACGCAGTCCCAGAGGAAGCTTTTCCAGAGAATAGAAGGGGCGAAGCGCAAGCTCGGGATAACTTCCGCTAGCATGGAAGACGACGACATAAGCCGTCTTGCGGACCATTTTGGTGTTAAGGAAGAGGAAATCTCAGAGATGCAGGTCCGTGCTTCCAAAAGGGATCTTTCCCTCTCGGAACGTCCGGCCGGGGACGACTCCTCGGCCACTTACGGGGAGATGCTCCCCGACCCGTCAGATAACCAGGAGCAGGTGCTAAGCGAGATCGGGTTCGGCAGTCTGGCTAGGGAGAACCTGCGAGAAGCTCTCGAGACGCTTTCTGAGAGACAGAAAAAAGTGATAGACGAAAGGTATTTCACCGAACCTCCAAGAAAACTCCACGAAATAGCCCGTGACCTCGGGG
>CAYSDX010000035.1:0-38946 GCA_964429945.1 uncultured Spirochaetia bacterium
AGGCTATCAGTTCAGAACCCGCCCCGAGTATTCGCAATATGTAGTCGAGTTTAACAAGGAAATAAAAAAATTCAGGCTCTCAAAGGCCGCCCTCGAAGTGCTCGCGATAGTAGCCTACAAGCAGCCCGTCACGAAAATCGAGGTCGAGAAGATAAGAGGAGTGGACTGCTCAAGCAGCGTAAGCATGCTCCTTGAGAGGAGGTTCATCGAGATATCCGGAAGAAAAGATGTTCCGGGAAAGCCTTTTCTCTACAGGACCACCGATCTTTTTCTCGAAACATTCGGCCTTAAAAACATAAAGGACCTCCCTACCGCAAAGGAAATCGAGAAAATCAAGGAAGATATGAAAGAACCTGGGTGACTGCCGCACCCTACTCCGTCCCGTCAAGGTAGTTAAGCACCTCTTTTTCCTTCTCCCGCATCGCCTCCCTTTCTTTTTTCTTTTTATGATCGAATCCGAGCAGGTGCAGGACCGCGTGGACCACAAGCAGACGTAGTTCCTCTTCAAGCGTGATCTCAAGCCTTCGGGAGTGGCGGACGGCCGTTTCGTAGGATATCACTACATCGCCCAGAAGATCGGGGGTCGCTTCGCTTTTCTGCGGAAAGCAGAGAACGTCCGTAGTCGCGTCAATCTGTCTGTACTGCCTGTTAAGCTCCCTCATGTCCCTGTCGCTTACAAGCGAGACGCAAAGCTCACTTCTGGCGGAAAGATCAAGGTAGGAGAGTATTTTCTCGACAAGGCGGATCAGATTTTCCCTGGCGGGACTATCGATGAACTTCTCCCTGTCCACTACGGATATTTCCATCTTCATCCTTATACGGCAACACCTATCTCGGCAAGCCGGTAGAAAACCAGGGAAGTGTAGTATGTGCAGGGGAAAACGAATATCAGGCTGTCAAACCTGTCAAGCACCCCGCCGTGTCCCGGAAGCAGGGAACCGGAGTCCTTTACTCCCGCCCCTCTTTTTATGGTGGATTCGAAAAGATCGCCCGCAACCGCGGCCACGACTATTACGACCGCGTAAACAACCACCCAGACCGCGGGAAGAGGATTGCTGAATATCATGTTCACCACAAAGGCGCTTACGATCGAAACAACAAATCCCCCTATGAGCCCCACAACGGTCTTGCCCGAGCTTATGTGACGCGCAAGCTTCTTTTTGCCGAAGCTTTTTCCGAAGAAATACGCCCCGGCGTCGTTAAGAAAAGTGCACGAAACGGCAAGTACCACAAGGAAAAAGCCGATATCCTCGGGACCGCCGTTGAGGAAACCATAGTTCCCCGCACTTGCGTCGCCCGAGATATTTCTAAGCAGCACCCCGTGGGCCAGCATCCAGCCGAAATATATAAGCGGCAGAAGGGTCATGCCCAAGTCCTGCAGGCAGTCGCTAAAGTCCTTTTTGCGGAATTCGAGTATTATGGAGAGAAATACCAGGAAGGTGAAAAAAAGGCTCATGAGCATGAAGTCGAAAAATGCGCTTATGATCAGAAGCAGGGAAATGGCCGTGATATAAATCTTTCTCGTCTTCCGTATATCGGGGCCCGCAAGTGCGAAGAACTCAAGAGAGCACAAGGCCCCGATCAGACAGATGAGGGCGAGATAGTAGATTCCCCCGTGGTAGAATATAAGGAGAAGTATCGGTACGGCCACTACGGACGTCACGATTCTCGTGATCAGGTTTCTGTTTTCCTCCATGCTGCGTAACCCTTGCGTTAAACCGCATAAAAATTAAACGATAGGAGAATCAATGCAAATAACGCCGCTTTACTCCAATGCCCGCCGCCCGATGAAAATTCTGGTACTCGCCTCGGGCAGAGGGACAAATTTCGAGAAAATACACTCAAGGCAGACAGAGCTCGAACAAGACGGCGAGGGAAACTACGGGGCCGTAGAGCATGTTTTTTCAAACAACCCCGAGGCTGCGGTTCTCGCAAAGGCAGATGCGCTCGGAATCAAGACTTCCTCCATAAGTTCAGAGAAGTTCTTCGCCTCTCTTGGGAAACACCCCTCCGACGAGGATGGACGGGCGCTTTACGATTCGGCTGTTATTTCCCATATCGAAGGGCTTTTTGAGCCTGATCTCGTGGTACTGGCGGGTTACAGAAGAAGGCTAAGCCACCTGTTTACCGAGAGATTCCCGAACAGGATCGTAAACCTCTACCCCGGGGACACGACCAAGGATTACCTCGTAAGAGGCAAAACCGCGTGCGTACAGGCGTTAGAGAACGGAGAGAATATCTTAAGATGCACCGTCTATCTTGAAAACGACCCTGAAACAAGGTTCGGAACCGTGATCGCCCAGTCGGCCGACATATCCCTTGAGGGCTTCGGCACCGGGGACATGGAAGCGATGGAAAAGAAAATCAGGGAACAGGGTGAGTGGAAACTGTTTCCTTTCGTGGTCCATGACCTGATCGCAAACGGAAGAGTCTCTATTGACGAGGAAAACAACGTCTATGTCGACGGTCAGAAGGCCGGGGAAAACGGTTTTCCGCTCTCGCCCTGAAGTCAGATGGTTCCCTCTCTCAGTTTTTTAAGAAGCTCGACATCTTCTGCCACCTCGGGAGGAGGCATTTCCACTATCATATCAAGGTTCTCGAAAAACGGGTTCCCGATCATGGCCCTGAAGCAGTCGATTCCTATCTCCCCCCGTCCGGGATGTTCGTGGCGGTCCTTGTTGGAATTGAACCCGGCCTTGGAATCGTTCGCGTGAACGAGCTTCACCGCCCCGGGAACAAATACGGTGTTGATGCGCTCCACAAGCTCCCCAACGCCCTCAGAAGTCCTTATGTCGTATCCCGAGGCAAACATGTGGGCCGTGTCTATACAGACCCCCAGGTCCCCGTGTGCCGTGCGTTCCAGTATCAGGGAAATCTCCTCGAAACTCGCTCCTATCGTATGCCCCTGGCCCGCCGTGTTCTCAAGCAGAAGCTGCGTTCCGCCGCTATAATCCCGAAGAACCCTCGAGAGGGAGTCGACCACATTGCTTATCGCAACGTCTCTTTCCATTTCCTTGGCGCTTCCTATATGGGTCATCATGTACTTAACCCCAAGGGCGCTTGACCTCTCAAGCTCCTCTCTTACCAGATCCACGCTTTTTTCCCTGAGATCCTCTTTCCCTGAAGCCAGGTTTATGAAATAAGGGGTGTGAACATAGTAATCGCTTATAGAGACCTCCCCGCAGTTGCGAGAAAAGGCCTCAAGCAGGGGCTCATCAAGCTCAGGGGGCCTGCCGCCCCTCGGGGAGCGGGTAAACATCTGGAAGCACTCGCATCCAAGCTCCCTCGCCCTCAGCGGAGCGTTCTCGATCCCGCCGGCTATTGAAACATGTGCTCCGAATTTCATCCCGGTCACCCCTCGTTTGACAAAACTACCCCGTAAATATAACTTGAATGCAAGTTTATAAGGAGTGATGAGTTGACCCCGACAAAAGCTTTTGTCACAAAGGGCGTGGGCAAGCATAAAGAGAGGCTTTCAAGCTTTGAGCTTGCCTTGAGGAATGCGCGGATCGCGGAGTTCAATCTGGTCAAGGTCTCAAGCATATTTCCCCCCGGCTGCCAGCTCGTAAGCAGAAAGCAGGGACTCACCATGCTCTCCCCCGGACAGATAGCGTTCGTGGTGATGAGCGAGAATTCCACAAACGAGCCCAGCAGACTCATCGCCGCGTCCACAGGCCTTGCGATTCCGAAGGACAAGACGCACTACGGATACATCTCGGAACATCACAGCTACGGGCAGAAGGAAGCCATCGCGGGGGAATACGCCGAGGATCTAGCCGCCTACATGCTCGCTACCACGCTGGGCGCTCCCTTTGACCCCGATAAAAGTTACGACGAGCAGAAAGACATATGGGAGATAAGCGGGCACAAGGTAAAAAGCAGAAACGTAACGCAGACGGCCGTAGGGGATAAAAACGGGCTCTGGACAACGGTTCTCACGGCAGTGGTTTTCTGCTCGTATGAAGCAAAGTCGCTCAGCTAGTTCCTTTTATGAGCTCGCGGGCAACTTCAAAAGTCTTCTCGGACACGCTTTTCCCGGCAAGCATCCTGCCGATTTCCATGACCCTCTCCTCTTCATCGAGCGCATTAACCGAGACATCCGTACCGCCCTCGCCAAACTCCTTCGCCACGAGCAGGTGGGTGTTCGCAAATTTCGCAACCTGGGGAAGATGCGTTATGCACACTACCTGGCTTTGCCCCGAGAGATTCCTTATTTTCTCACCTATGCTCTCGGCCACCACTCCCCCTATCCCCGCATCCACCTCGTCAAAGATGAAAATCGAGCCGGCATCGCCCGTGGAGACAAAGCTTTTAAGCAGAAGCATTATTCTTGAGAGTTCCCCTCCGGAAGCGACCTTGCTAACGGGTCTCGGGGCCTGGTCAGGGTTGGCCGAGAAAAGAAACTGAACGCTGTCTGCGCCATCCGCCGAAAGTTTCTTTTCCGTAAATTCAACCTCGAAACGGGCGTTTTTAAGCCCCACAGATTCTGCCTGCTCGCAGAAAAGTTCCTCGAGCCGCCTGGCCCCGGCTTTTCTCTTAGCCGATACAGAAGACGCGGCGGCGGAAACCTCTTCCCGCAGGAGATCCCTTCTTCGCTCGATTTCCCCCAGCATTTCGGCCGAGTTCTCAAGGCCCTCGAGCTCGGATTCTATCTGTTGCTGCTTTTTTATTATTTCCTCAATGGAATCCCCGTGCTTTCTCTTAAGCCTCCCTATTTCCTCAAGCCTCGAGAGCACTTCTTCAAGTCTCTGGGGATTATGCTCGATCTTTCCCGCGAACTCGCTGAGACCGTAGAAAACATCCTCGGTTTCTATAAGTACGGCCGCGATTCTGTCGCGAAGCTCCCCGAGAGAGGAATCAAGGTCGGAAACGCGTTCAAGATGCGAGAGGGCCTGTTTCAGGAAACCTATCGCCGAACTCTCTCCCTCGTACACAAGCCCGGTCGCGCTTGTGAGCGAAGACGAGAATCTCTCAGAATTCTCAAGCCTCACCCTCTGCGCTTCAAGCTCGGAATCCTCATTCGGCGCGGGGGAGACCTTTTTTATCTCCTCTGCCTGGAACCTGAGGTAATCCTCTTTTTCCGCCCCTTCCCGCTCTTTTTGCCTCAGAGCCTCAAGCTCACTCTCCGCGCGCACAAGTTCCGCGTATGCGGTCTTGTATCGAGAGACTTCATGTTCAAGTTTAGAAAAAGCGTCTATATAACTTAAATAATTGTTTTTCTTAAGGAGACTCTGGTGTTCATGCTGACCGAACATATTAACCAGTCCGTCGGTTACCTCGGAAAGGGTTCCGAGTGTCGCTATCGAGCCATTTATATATATCCTGTTTTTCCCGCCCGGGTTAAAGACCCTTTTTATGACAAGCTCCCCTTCTCCCTCCCCGATGCCGAGCCGCTCGAGTTTCTCCCCGATACTGCAGTCGCCTGGAACATCGAAAAGCGCCTCCACGGATGCCTGTTTCTCGCCCGACTTAACGTGGTCCGCGGTAAACCTGTCGCCCAGAATTATATTTATCGCGTCCACGATCAGGGATTTCCCCGTGCCCGTCTCTCCCGTGATTATGTTAAGGTTGTCCCCGAAATTAATGGAAATGTCGTCTATTATGGCGAAATTCTTAAGCCTTAGCTCAACAAGCATCTGTCTTTCAAGTGCCCCGCCGCGTCTTCGCGGGGCCGGGGTTCAGCTTCTTACCTGACCGTTTCCCCTTACCACGAACTTAGAAGTCGTGAGTTCCTCAAGCCCCATGGGACCGAACGCATGCAGTTTTGAAGTGCTTATGCCTATTTCGGCGCCAAGACCCAGCTGGAAGCCGTCATTGAACCTGGTCGACGTGTTGACCATGACCGCGGAGGAATCCACTTCTTTTATGAATTTCTCAGAGTTCTCAGGGTCTTCCGTAACTATGGCGTCTGTGTGCATGGAGCCGTAAGTCTGTATGTGGTCTATAGCCTCATCAATCGTGGAAACAATTCTTACGTTCAGGACAAGGTCAAGATACTCCTCATACCAGTCCTCTTCCGCCGCCGGGGCCATGTTGAGAAAAAGTTTTCTGGTGTTCTCGCAGCCCTTTATCGTGACTCCTTCTGAATCAAATCTCCTTATAGCGGCGGGTAGAAAATCTTTGGCCACAGAGGAGTGAACGAGCATGGTCTCCATAGAGTTGCACACCCCGGGCCTCTGGACCTTCGCGTTGCGGCAAATTTCCTCGGCCATCGCCAGATCGGCGTGCTCATCCACGTAGACATGGCAGACGCCCTTGTAGTGCTTCAGCACCGGGATCCTGGAGTTCTCAGCGACAAACCGTATGAGTCCCTCCCCTCCCCTGGGGATAATGAGATCTATCTTGTCTTCAAGTTTTAGCATCTCGGTCACGACTTCCCTGTCTGCAACCGGGACGACTTGGGCCGTGTAGGGCGAGAGACCGCTTTGGGAGAGGGAATCAGCCATCAGGCGGGAAATCGCCAGGTTTGACCTTATCGTTTCAGAACCGCCTCGGAGGATCACGGAATTGCCCGATTTTACGCAGAGCCCCGCGGCGTCGGCCGTCACCCCGGGTCTTGACTCGTAAATGATTCCTATAACGCCTAGGGGGATCCTTTTTTTCTCAACGGAAATCCCGTTCGGCCTGTCCCACTTCGCCGATATTTTGCCCACGGGGTCTGGAAGCTCCGCTATCTCCCGAAGCCCGTCGGCCAGGGCGCTTATCCTCGAGGGGGTAAGCCTCAGCCGGTCCACAAGGGCGGCTGAGAGGCCTTTTTCCTCGGCGTCTGAGACATCCTTTGCGTTTTCTGAGAGCAGGTCGTCGGTCCCCCCCGCAAGGAGTTCCGCGAAGCGCAGAAGAAAGTCGTTTTTCTGGGAAGACGGGGCAGAAGCCAGGGTCCGTGAGGCTTTTTTGGAATTCTCGGCAATGCCGCCTATCAGCTCGGCAGGGCTCATCGAGTCAGAAGACCCCGATTTATTGTTTGAAAGAGACATCTTTGCTTCTCAGGAAAACCTTAACGCAACCCTATTATTATGATCTATAACCGCAAATAAAAGAAGCGGCTAAGGAGAACGGAGCCAGGGTTCCCCCTATCCCATGTTCACCGCGTCGCGCGCGATCAGGTAATCGAGTATCTGCCGCTTGCATTCCTCGATCGAGTGTTTCTCCGTGTCAACCACGATTTCGGGACTCGAAGGCTCTTCGTACGGATCGTCAATCCCCGTAAATCCCTTTATGACCCCCTCTCTGGCCTTCTTGTAAAGCCCCTTGACGTCCCGCTGCTCGCACTGCTCAACGGAACAGTCGACAAATACCTCAATGAATTCTCCTTCCTCAACAAGCTCCCTTATAGCGTCGCGGTCGGCGCGGTAAGGAGAAACGAAAGCTGAAAGCACCAGAACTCCCGCGTCCATGAAAAGCTTCGATACCTCCCCTATTCTCCTTATGTTCTCCTCGCGGTCCTCGGCGGAAAAACCGAGGTCCTTGCAGAGACCCATTCTCACATTGTCTCCGTCAAGTATGTAGGTGCGATGGTTTCGCTGTATAAGTTCCTTCTCGAGTTCATTGGCAAGAGTGGATTTCCCGGAACTCGGAAGTCCCGTGAACCACAGGATCAGAGAACCGTGGCCGTTCAGCCTTCTTCTGTCCTCCTTGGTAATTTCATGCTCATGGGGAATAACAAACCTTTCCATTTATGCTGCCTCCAAGATTGTAAGATTCGGATATTATTTAAAAAAGATGAGGAAAAGCAACCAAGTAAAGTTAAGCTTTCCGCGCTGATTCCCTTCTCCTCTAAAAGCCCTCGGGGCAACATTATACAGCACGGAAACAAGGATTGTCCATATTAAGGAGAATTGGATGATCAGGAGACCGGATCCTCCACCGCCGAAGCGAGATTCCGTTACGGGAAGAGGCGCGCAACTGCTGTTTCGAGAGCAATTACAGCCGCCGCACACCTGGTGTGTCCCGGATTGCCCTCTTCACAGCCCGATGCGGACATTATATAACAACCCTTGATTCTTCATACCGTAATAATTAGAATCTAGTTTCAGAACCGGTTGCGGGATTTTCTCATGCGGATCCCGCCTAACAGCCGGAATCTGGTTTTCCGGAGTGATTTATGTCTTCCGCCCTCAAAGGCAACCTTCTGAGTTTCAGAATCCCCGAGAGTGATTACAACTACGTACGTTCCGCGGCCGAGCAAAAGGCGATAAGCATAAGCGAATTCATAAGAATAGCGATAGAGAAAACCCGCAGGGAACCCGGAGACAGCGAGCCTGCCCAGGCGGAGGTGATCGCTTATCTGAGAAAACTCCCCGCTTCCGAAAGAAACGAAATTCTGGACAGAGCGGAAGGCACTCAGAAAAGGAGAATCAGATCTTTCATAAGAAAGACGATCTGTCGGGAACCCGGCATTAAAGGGAAAAAGCTCTGCAAAATGGTAAGCAGGGAGTTTGACCTGCCGATCACTCTCGATCTCAAGCACACCGTGTATCTGAGAATAAAAAGCCTCAGAAGAAGAAAAAACCTCGTGGATAAACTTGAAAAGGAATACTAGATACGGTACCCAATTTCCTTTGCGGCAGCGCAATCCGTTTTAAACCCCAAGCGAAGCCAGGGATCAAGCAGTCATTTCCAACCGCGCACAAATGGAGGCAGAAAATGGAAAGAACATTATCGATAGTAAAACCTGACGGAGTCGGGGGAAACCTGATCGGAGAGGTTCTCCGAAGGTTCGAGGAGAACTCTATAAGCGTAGTCGCCCTCAAGATGATACACCTCTCAAAAGAACAGGCCGAAGGGTTCTACCACGTACACAGGGAAAGACCTTTTTTCTCGAGCCTCACGGACTTCATGTCCTCCGGACCGTGCGTGGTGATGGTCCTTGAGGGCGAGGAGGCCATATCAAGGGCAAGGGCCATAATGGGGGCCACGAACCCGGAGGAAGCGGAGCCCGGGACCATAAGAAGGGATTTCGCGTCCGGCATAGAAAAAAACATAGTGCACGGTTCCGATTCAAAGGAATCGGCCGCCTACGAAATAGGATATTTCTTCAGCGAGCTTGAAATAAACAGCCGATAGATTCCGCCCGCAGGCCGCCTCGGCCAAGGAGGAAGAGCAGGTCGTGTCCAGAGAGAAAAACATCGATGCCCATCCGGTCACCGTACTTAAAAGCTCCCAGCCCCTTCTGGCTGAAGAGTTCGTTGAAAAGCTGAAAAAAGAGCTGTCTGCCGCTTCCCCGAAGCTGCTTTTTGAAAGCAGGAACCTCAATGATGTGTCCCTCTCGGAAATAGTCGAGGACGCGCGGACCCTGCCCATGTTTCACGAGAAAAAGCTGATCGTGGCGAAGGGATACGACGGTCTGGGGAAAGACGATCTCGATCTGCTGAATGAATACGCCGCTTCTCCGGCCTCTTTTTCCGTTCTGGTCCTTCTCTCGGAGGAATCCCGGAGGGGCAAGGTAAAGCCCGCAAAAAGCATCAGGCTCGTTGACCTTGACAGCGGTAGCAATACAGACCGGGAAATAAAACGCCTCGCTGAGAAACTCGGGGTGGCTCTTGCCCCGGGGGCTGTCGGTTTCATAAAAACCATGCTCGGCGAGGACATGAATCTCATCAGGAACGAGCTTGAGAAGATATCCCTTTACGTGGGCGGGGGAAAGACCGTAGGCGAGAAGGATTTACGGGGACTTATGGAAAAACAGAGCACGGAGAACGTATTCTCCCTCTCAACCGCACTTTCAAACAGGGATCTGCGAGGCTCTCTCAGGATACTCAGGGAACTTGAGAGAAACAGGGAGGACCCCCTCTCCATACTCTACATGATAGCCTGGAGATTCCGCCAGATATTCAAGGTCTCGCAGTTTCTTCGGGAAGGAAAATCTGACGAAAGTATCGCAAAGACCATAAAAACGTCCCGCGGGGCCGTCTTTTACCTTAAAAAAAGCGTGCGCAACTTCAGGGAGAGCGATCTCGGCAGGATACTGGGTCTCATAGAGGAAACGGACTACGGGATGAAAAACAGCTCAGGGAACAACTACATACTTCTTGAGAAACTTCTTCTGGGGATCTGCGCGCGGGGAACCTAGGAACCGGCGCCCTGGCCGAGGTCCGAGAGCTTCCTTGAGAACCTCGATACGTATCTTGAGGCTTTTTTCCTGTGGATAACCCCTTTCGTGGAGGCCTTGTCGGTAAGGGAAACCAGCTCTTTCAGGAGGGTCTGCGATTTCTCGAGATCCTCGCTTCCGATAGCTTCCGAGTAACGCTTTATCTTGGTCTTGAGGGTGGACGTTACGAACCTGTTTCTTTCCCGTCTTTTCAGGTTCTGGCGATGCTTTTTCTGCGCCGATTTCGTTCTAAGGCCCATAAAATCCTCCGGGGTCTGTAAATGAGCGTCTAAGTCTACATCTTCTCTACATGTTGTCAACACACAAAGCAGAGGGTGTCAGCAATAAACTGACGTAATTGCATTTAACAAAAGCGCCGGTCATTTTAATTTGCTCATCCCAGGAATCAGCAGCAGCACGGATATGGCAAGGAGAAGGTTAAACACGGCTCCCTGCCACCGGACCGTTCCTTCTCCACTTGCGGCGGCAACAGCGCACCCTCCCGTTTCCTCTGCGAAAACTCCCATCAGGGAAACCGCGCCTGTCTCCCCGCAGACAACATCCTCTCCGTTAACCGTCTCCACTCGCGAGGGAAGAACCTCCCACTCCCCTAGTTCGTCGCTGTAACGGTAAATATCTCCCCCGGCAGACGGAAGACACACCGACACTGTCTCTCCCGCCCCAAGTGTGATTCCTAGGTTTACTTCCGCAGCGAAACCCGAGAGACGAAGCCCCGGAGGCGGATCATGAGGAGAAACTTCCGAGAGGGCAAAGGTTATTTCATTAACGCGGTCAAGGATGTCTCGGGGTACGATCACCGCAGGATCTCTGGACGACGGTATATCCCCGGTAACGGAAAAATATATTGTCCTGTCCCCGTAAACTATGCTTCCTCCTTCCCCAACAGGAGTAAGGGGGAAACCGTCCTCCGTCTCTTCACCGTAGAGAACCCCTTCCGCTGACTCGATGACGGGAAGGAAAATCCCGAACGGGGAAAACGCATCAGTTTCCCCGCAGACCATCTCTACTCCGTTAACATCCGGTTCCAGACGCAACCCCTCAAGACGCTCCCACTCCCCCGATTCGTCGTCGTAACGGTAAATATGCGATTCCCCTTGAACCTCAGCCGGAGGCAGGCACACCGTAACTGTCTCCCCCGCCCTGAGTGTGATTCCCAGATCTATATCCGCCACGAAACCCCCAAGACGGAACCCTGAAGGCGGGTCCTGCGGAGAAACTTCTGAAAGCACGAAGGTTATTTCCCGAACACGGTCAAGAACATTGCGGGGTATGATCACCGCCGGATTGGAGTCGGACGGCAGACCCTCATCCCGGGTAATGGAAATATTAATTGTCCCCTGCCTATAAGTTATGCTTCCTTCTTCTTCAAGCGGAGTGAGGGGAAAACCATCCTCTGTTTCTTCGCTGTACGTAACCCCTTGCGCGGAAGTAATGACAGGAGGTGGAAGAGATGGACGTGGTGGAGGCGGACATCCCCGCTGGAAGGTAGCAATTCCACTCAGCCAGTCCTGAAAAGCCATGTCCGTGGGCACTGATATGCCTGTGCAGCGTATATCCAGTAACGTAAGGGACCCCAGACTGCTCAGACCCGCGGGAAGCGCTCCGGTCAACGAGCGATTATGGGAGAGAGTCAGCTGCCGAAGCTGAGTCGGGCTGGCGAGTGCCGCGGGAACCTCTCCGCTTAGCTGGTTATTGTGAAGATAGAGGCGCCACAGGGTAGTCATGCCGCCGAGTTCCGCGGGAATCTCTCCGCTTAGCTGGTTGTGATTGAGATACAGGTAGTACATGCCGGTCAGGCCGCTGAATGCCGCGGGAATAGGCCCCGTTAGCTGGTTATTGTTAAGATAGAGGACCGAAAGACGGTTCATGCTGCCGAGTGCCGTGGGAATCTCTCCGCTTAGCTGATTGTGATTGAGGAGCAGCCACTGCAGCCTAGACGACAGGTTGCTGAGTTGTGCGGGAATAGTCCCGGTTAACTTGTTATCGTCAAGACGGAGCCGCTGAAGGCGGTTCATGTTGCCGAGTGCCGCGGGAATCTCCCCGCTTAGCTCGTTGCTGTGGAGATACAGCCACAGCAGATTGGTCAGGCTGGTGAGTGCCGTGGCGGGAATCTCTCCGCTTAACTTGTTGTTGTAGAGGCGCAGGTACTGCAGGGCGGTCATGGTGCCTAGCGCCGCGGGAATTGTCCCGGTTAACTGGTTGTTGTGGAGATCCAGATGAGTCAGGGCGGTCAGGCTGCCGAGCGCCGGGGGAATCTCTCCGCTTAGCTGGTTGTCGTTAAGAATGAGGTTAATCAGGCTGGTCATGGTGCCGAGCGCCGAGGGAATCTCTCCGGTTAACTCGTTCTCGTTAAGTCTTAGGAATTTCATGTTGGTCAGGCTGGTGAGTTCCGTGGGAATTGTCCCGCTTAACTTATTCTTTGCCAAATTCAGAGCCGTCAATCTGGTCATGGTGCCGAGTGCCGCGGGAATTGTCCCGGTTAACTGGTTATTGCCGAGATAGAGAGCCGGCAGATTGGTCAGGCTGGTGAGTTCCGTGGGAATTGTCCCGCTTAACTGATTATCTGAAAAACTGAAGGAAGTCAGGGCGGTCAGGTTGCCGAGTTGCGTGGGGATTGTGCCGGTTAGTTGGTTATTGTTAAGCTGAAGCTGAGTCAAGCTGGTCAGGTTGCCGAGTTCCGTGGGGATTGTGCCGCTTAGCTGGTTGTCCCAAAGCCTAAGCTGCTTCAGGGCGGTCAGGTTGCCGAGTTGCGTGGGAATAGTCCCGGTTAGCTTATTGTTATTGAGGTGCAGATGAGTCAAGGCGGTCAGGCTGCCGAGTTCCGCGGGAATAGTCCCGGTTAGCTGGTTACTGCTAAGAGCGAGTTGTATCAGGTTGGTCAGGCTGCCGAGGTCCGTGGAAATAGTCCCGGTCAAGTTGTTCGAGTCAAGAATGAGACGAGTGACTTCTCCGGAGGCCACGGTAACCCCATGCCAAGTACTAAGCGTAGCGCTTCCCCATCCTGTCTTGTTTGTCCAACTCCCGCCGTTTGCGGCGCAATAAAAACGTGTCAGAATATCTTTCTGCGACGTACCTGTTGGCTGATTATCACAGTCTATTGTTTGCGCCTGTGCCTGCGCAGGGCTGAGTACCACGAATACGAACAGCGCCGCGGCCAGCAAAAGGGCGAGAAACGGGAAAGGGAACCGGAAACTCGGGGGGCTGTCTAGGCCCTGTGCCGGAAATTTATGGGGGGGGGTAGAAGCAAGTCGGTTTCATGAAAACTACTCCTGAAGTTGCTTTTTTTCATTCTCATCATCCTTGCCAGAATTCAAAATTGAATTCAAAAAGGCCGGTTAGTAAGAACCGGTCGTTTCGACACATAATTTAATAAAACCGATCGTTTCTGTCAAGTACAAAAGATTGGGATGATATTCTTAGCTGGCCAAGAATCCAGTTGTCTTTTCTTCGCTTTTTTGTTTTTAACTCCTTGATATTCCCGTTGTTTCCAAGCGGAACACCAGGCACGGCAAGACGGGGAAGAACAGAGAAAACAAACTTCTGCGAGTTCTTCGGGAAGGTTTGGATTAGGGCTCCGCAAGACTGGATTTTGAAAAAGAACAGCGGGGAAAGACGGGGCGTTACCGTCTGCACTGCGGAAGTGTCAGAGCGGTCGAGGCAAAGAACGAGAAACCGGCGCCTTGGAGTTAACAGGTCAAAAACGGTTGCCTAAAAATCCCGTCGTCACTTCCGGGATGTTCTGCCCGGACGCCTTTTCATAAGATGCGTGCTTACTCCGTACATTCCTTCCGCGGCTTCCATAAGAGTCTCAGTAAGGGTCGGATGAGGATGTATTGAAAAAGCTATATCCTCGGTCGTCGCGCCCATCTCAATCGCCACGACGGCTTCCGATATGAGTTCCCCCGCCTGCGTTCCCACGATTCCGACGCCGACCACTCTCCGGGTTCCCCGATGGGCTATGATCTTCGTAAGACCGTCGGTTCTGTTAAGCGTAAGGGCCCTTCCCGAGGCCGCCCATGGAAATTTCGACACGTCCACTTCCATCCCGGCCTCCTTCGCCTCGCTTTCGGTGATCCCGCACCAGGCGATTTCGGGATCGGTAAATATGACCGCAGGAACGGCTCTTGGGTCGTAGTGGGTTTTGGCTCCGGTTATGACCTCTGCCACGATCTTGGCTTCATACGTTGCCTTGTGGGCGAGCATGGGTTCTCCGGCGACGTCCCCGATGGCGAAAATAGCCGGATCTGCGGTTCTTCTCTGCGAGTCCGTCTCTATAAAGCCCTTCCCGTCCACCCCGACCCGGGTGTTTTCAAGGCCGAGGCCTTCTGTGTACGGCACCCTTCCGACCGAGATCAGAACCTTTTCGTATTTTTCCCGGAAGCTTTTCCCATTGGCTTCAAACGAAACTTGAACTTCGTTATCTAACTCGTTGACAGAAATCAGCTTCGTTTCAAGCATTATGGAGCGGAATTTCTGATCGAGCCTTTTCTTAAGCACACCCGCAAGGTCCCTGTCGACCCCTTGGACAAGTCCCGGAAGCATCTCGACGACCGTAACCTCCGTACCCAGGGAAGAGAAAAACGTTCCAAGCTCAAGGCCTATGTAGCCTCCGCCCACCACAAGCAGGGTCTTTGGAATCTCTCCCATGGAGAGAGCGCCGTCTGAATCGACCACGTTTTCGGAGCCGAAATCCACTCCCGGGATTTCTCTCGAGACAGAGCCCGTGGAGATAACCGCGTTTTCAAACACTACTTCCCTCTCCTCCCCGGAATTTGTCACGACGCGAAGGGCTCCCGACGAGACAAAAGACGCCCTTCCCCGCAGGTAGCTTATCTTTCTTGCCTTCGTAAGCGTCCTGAGTCCGCCCGTGAGCTTCGCCACCACACCGTCTTTCCACGAAAAAAGCTTCTGCGGATCCACATTCGGCTCAGCGTAGCTCAGGCCGAAATCCTCCGCGTCCCTTGCCTCCTCGGCCACTTTCGCCGCGTGCAGAAGAGCCTTTGAGGGTATGCATCCCCTGTAGAGACAGACCCCTCCCGGGTTTGCCTCGGGATCTATGAGCACAACTTTCTTCCCCTTGTCGGCAAGGGCAAACGCCGCGGGATATCCCCCCGGGCCCGCCCCTATTACCGCCACTTCCGTTACTATTCTCTCCATTGCCAGCTACACCCCCTCGAATACACTCTCGGGAGAGCCCTCGAGCATCTCGCAAAGCCACCTTAGAAACCTGGCCGCCTCCGCCCCGTCTATAATCCTGTGGTCGTAGGAAAGCGAAAGCGGGAGCATGAGCTTCCCGACAAGCTCCCCGTCAACGTACGCGGGCTCAACGGAAGATCTCGAAACCCCCAGTATGGCCACCTCGGGAGGGTTAAGAACCGGAGTGAAGAAGGTCCCCCCTATCCCTCCGAGGTTGGTTATGGTGAAGCTTCCCCCCTGGAGCCTGTCGGCAGAAAGCCTCTTCTCCCTCGCCCGAGAGGAGATGTCGGCAAGTTCAACCGATATCTCGGTTACGTCTTTTCTGTCCACGTCCCTTATAACCGGAACCAGAAGTCCTCTTTCCGTGTCCACCGCTACCCCGATATTCACGTATTTTTTGTAGACGATGGTGCGGCTTCCCATGTGGATGCTCGAGTTAAACTTCGGAAACTCAGAAAGCGCCCGGGAAAGCGCCTTCACCAGGATAGCGGTCACGGTCAGGGCTCCCCCGGCCTCGGCCACCTTGTCCCTGTTAAGCGCTCGAAGCTCTTCAAGGCGGGTGACGTCCGCCTTGTCAAACTGCGTTACGTGAGGGGCTGCCCACGCCCGGGTAAGCCGCTCGGCCGTGAGCTTCCTGACGGTCGAGAAACTCTCGGTCACGGTCTCCCCCCACCTTGAAAAATCGGGGAGCTCTGGCTCTTTGGGCACTGCCGGGGCAGAAGATGCGGATCTTATTATGGCCTTTGCGTGAACCTTTACATCTTTTTCAACTATTCTCCCCCGAGGACCCGTTCCAGAAACGGATGGAAGCTCTATGCCAAGCTCCCTCGCAAGACGTCTCACGGAGGGCGCCGCCGCCACCCCGAGAGGTTCCGACGGGGCGATATCATCTGAGGGGGCGCTTTTGGGTGACGGGGTCTGTTTTTTTTCTTCTTCGGGTTCCTTTTCAGAGAGGGGCGCTTGCGCCGCGGCGGGCTTTTCCTCTTCTGCGGCCGCGGGAGCGTCTTCCGGGGCTTCCTTGCCCTCATTATCCCCGTTCATTCTCACGAGCACCTGGCTTATCTCGACCGTGTCCCCGGCGCTTACGCACACGTCGACAATCGTTCCGTCGGCCGGGGAAGGAATCTCGACTGCGGCCTTGTCCGTTTCAACCTCAAGCAGGGGCTGCTCGAAAGTGACCCTGTCTCCGGGAGCGACGAAAACTTCTATCACCTGCCCGGATTCTATTCCTTCTCCAAGTTCGGGAAGCCTGAATTCTATCAACTCACTTTCCTCGTCACGTAACCGCGGGGCTTGCCTTCCCCCGGTCGATTCCAAATTCGCTTATCGCCTCGTCGACGGTTCCCTCATCAATCCTGCCTTCCCTCGCAAGCTCAGAGAGCGCCGCAACCGCGATGTGGCGGTAGTCGACCTCGAAGAAGTCACGAAGCCCCTCGCGGGTGTCACTTCTTCCGAACCCGTCGGTTCCCAGGGAAACAAGGGGCTTTGGAAAGTAGGCGGAAACTGAATCCGGAAGGCTCTTTAGGTAATCGGTCGCGGCGATGAAAACCCCGTCTGCCCCTTCCATGCATTCCGAGATGTAGCTTTTTCTTTTCTTTTTGCCGGGGTTGAGACGGTTCCACCGCTCGGTTTCCTTCGCGTTCTGGTAAAGCTCCTTGTAGCTCGTTATGCTCCACACGTCGGTCGGGACGCCGTAACCGCTTTCAAGAACCTCCTTGGCCCAGAGAACCTCGTTCATGATGGCGCCGCTTCCGAAAAGATGGACTTTCTTCCCCGAGTCCCTGATCTCAGAAGACGCGAACCTGTACATCCCTTTTACTATACCTTCCTCGACCCCCTCGGGGATGGCGGGCTGCTGGTAGCGCTCGTTCATCACCGTTATGTAGTAGAATATGTCCTCCCCATCCTGGTACATCCTCTTTATCCCATCGCGGACTATAACGGCGATCTCGTAGGAGAAGGCCGGGTCGTAGGCCTTCAGGTTGGGATAGGCGTAGGCGAAGTGGTGGCTGTTTCCGTCCTGATGCTGAAGCCCCTCGCCTGCGAGGGTTGTCCGCCCCGCGGTGCCCCCTACCATGAAGCCCCTGCATCTCATGTCGGCCGCGGCCCAGATGAGGTCCCCTATTCGCTGGAAGCCGAACATGGAGTAGTAGATGAAAAAGGGAATGGTGTTTATGCCGTGGGTCGAGTAGGCCGTGCCGGCCGCGATAAAGGAGGACATGCTTCCCGCCTCGGTTATGCCTTCTTCGAGGATCTGCCCGTCCTTTTCCTCCTTGTAGTAAAGGAGGGTGTCGGCGTCAACGGGCTCGTAGAGCTGCCCCACGCTTGAGTAGATGCCGACCTGGCGGAAAAGCGCCTCCATCCCGAAGGTTCTCGCCTCGTCGGGGACTATGGGGACTATGAGATCTCCGATGTCCCGATCCCGCATGAGTCTTGAGAGCATGTGGACGATCACCATGGTCGTCGCCACCTTTCTTTTGGGTCCCGAGGCCTTTTTGAAGTCCTCGAACACTTTTTCCGGGATTTTCTCAAGCGGCTTTGCCCTGACGATCCGCTTCGGGACCGATCCGCCTAGGGCCTCCCTTCTTTCGCGGAGATACTTCATTTCGGGGCTCTCAGGCGCGGGCCTGTAGAAGGGGGCCCTTCTTACCTCGCTGTCCGTAAGCGGTATGCGAAAGCGGGTCCGAAAGCGCCTGAGCTCCTCTTCGTTAAGTTTTTTCTGCTGGTGGGTAATGTTTTTGCCCTCCCCCGCTTCCCCGAGGCCGTAGCCCTTTATGGTCTTTGCCAGAATCACGGTGGGGGATCCGGTGTTCTCAACCGCGGCCTTGTAGGCCGCGTAGACCTTCTCTGAGTCGTGGCCTCCTCTCGCGAGCTTCTCAAGCTCCTCGTCCGTGTGGTTCTCGACCATCTTCAGGATTTCGGGGCGGGTGCCGAAAAAATCCTCCCTTATGTATTTGCCGGGAGAGATTGTGTATCTCTGGTAATCGCCGTCAAGGGCGGCTTCCATTCTCTCGACAAGAAAGCCGTCTTTGTCCTGGGCCAGGATCGGGTCCCAGGTCCCTCCCCAGACAACCTTTATCACGTTCCAGCCGGCTCCCCTGAAGATTCTTTCGAGCTCCTGTATTATCTTGCCGTTTCCCCTCACTGGGCCGTCAAGGCGCTGAAGATTGCAGTTGATCACGAATATGAGGTTGTCTAGCCTCTCCCTCGAGGCGAGAGTGATTGCTCCCAGGGTTTCTGGCTCGTCGGTTTCCCCGTCCCCGATAAAGGCCCACACCTTGGCGTCAGTGCGGGGCTTAAGGCCCCTGTCCTCGAGGTACCTGTTGAAGCGGGCCTGGTAAATCGCCATTATGGGAGAAAGTCCCATCGAGACCGTCGGGAACTCCCAGAAGCCCGGCATGAGCCAAGGGTGAGGATAGGAGGAGAGTCCGTCTCCGCCGAGTTCCCTCCTGAAATTGCGCATCTGCTCGATAGAGACCGTGCCTTCAAGAAATGCCCTTGCGTATATGCCCGGAGAAGCGTGTCCCTGGAAGTAGATCATGTCCCCTTCCCGGCTCTCGTCGCCGGCCCTGAAAAAATGGTGGAACCCTATCTCGTAGAGTGTGGCGGCGGATGCGTAGGTTGAGATATGTCCTCCAATGCCATCGCTTATCCTGTTAGCGCGCACGACCATGGCCATGGCGTTCCACCTTATTATGCTTCTTATGTTGCGCTCTATCTCGTAGTTGCCCGGGTACGGGGGCTGGTCCTCCAGGGAGATGGTGTTCACGTAAGGGGTGTTCGCGGCGTAGGGAACCTGCACGCCTTTTTTCTGGGAGTATATCCTGAGCTTTCTCAGTAGTTCGCTCGCTCTCTCGCGACCGGAATTCTCGATCACATATTCAAGCGATTCGATCCATTCCCGGTCTTCAGCTTCTTTTTCCGATATTTGAAGATCTTCTTCCATTATCCGTACAAAACGCGACGAAGCGGGGCCGCGGGGGAATTTGCAACGCAGAGCAATTCCATTGTTCCTGCAACTGAGATTCGGGACTCAAATGCTCAAAGCATTACGCCAGATCTAAAGCGGACGCTCTGATTAGAAAAAGCAGTTTAACCGCAGGAAAAAAAATATCACTACCAGCGCGGAACTATTGCGGCATTTCTCTTTTTCGAGGATCATCCGAGACAATTCCGATGAAAAACATGCTACTGCCGGACAAGTCTAAAAGTCGCACCGGGCGTTAAAAACGTTGCGGAACATAGGGGATTATGTACTTAGATGACACAAACTTATTTCTTTTCTCCAAGCACCATAAGCCAAATAAATAAGCAGATTCAGAGAGAAAATCCCAGACCCCCTCCTCTGGGTCTGAACCGTTCGGCAAGAGCCACATGCAACCCTGTCATGAATATCACGACACCTACCCAGAACTAAAAATTTAAAGATAAGCTAGTCTCAGCGAAGGCGCTTTTCCTTATTTGAATTCATCTTGAGAAAAGAACAGTAGTTAATCTTGGAAGTTTTATGGGAATAATTATTTCTTACTATGCTTTAAAATCTGAAACCTTCCCTGATCAATGCACGAGTCCGAAACCTAGCATATTAAGATGGTTCATCTTCATCATCGTCCTCCTTATTAATAGCTATGTAAGAAAGATTTTGGAATTTATCAAAGAATTCATTGTTTTTACTTGCTATCCTCCCGGATTTATCGATGATGTATTCAATAGGTTTGTGAATTTTTTTGAGCAAATCGAGGGTTTCTTGATAACCACCAATATTATTCATTTGCTGGTCATGCAAATCGATATACCCTCTAAGTAAATCATTAATTGCCATTGGGGAGATTCTACCTCTTCTTAGCGGTTCTTGCTTTCTTATCAGTTGGAGTATTTCCTCCAATATTTCCCGATCGTTACGAATCGGTTGATCTGGCTCCAATACTTCTTCAGCGATCTCATTCAGTTCTTTTTCTAAGTCAGGCCACCATTTATCGAAGACAGTTTGTATTGTTTTTTCAGGCAATTTATTATTTTCTAGGCAATTGTTAATGACATCAATCAGTTTCCGAAAATCTTCACGCTCAATCCTTGTAGCTTGAAATTGATTCAATGGGGCACTTAAATCAGTAGGTTTAAGTCCTAATAAAATCGGGCAAACACGCGATTTTCCCACTCTTTTCGATAATGCACCCGCTTCAAAAAGAATCCAATTGCTATTTATATTGTCTGGAGTGAGACAAAGTAATCCTACTTCTGATTCCTTTAATTCTTTTGTGATATCTTCCAAACTACGAGCGCCTTTTTCTATATCAGACGGAGTAAAATACGTCTGTACAGACTGAAGAACATTTGGCAACCAATTTTTTATAGCGGCACCAACCTTTTCGCTCGTTGGTCCAGACCAACTTATAAAAACCTTCATTTTTCTTACCTCCATTCTTATTGTTAAATCGTGGTTTTAAGTACCAAATGCAACTTGCCCCGAGTCCGGTTTTCGGGGCTTACTTTAAAGACCCCCGCAATTACTTCTGTTCGGTAAATTCGGCGTCTATCACATCGTCGCCCGAGGTGGAATTTCCCTGCTCGGAGGCTTGATCCTCAGCCCCACCCTCCCCAGCGCCCGTGGAGGCTTCTTCCTGCTGCTTTTTGTACATCAATTCCGCAAGTTTGTGGGAGACAGCGGTTATTTTCTCCGTAGCAAGGTCTATTTTGCTCGGATCATCCGACTTAAGGGCTTCCCTTCCCTCTTCAAGGGCCTGTTCGAGTTCCTTTTTCTCATCCTCTGAGAGACCGTCGCCAAGCTCCTGGAAACTCTTGTCGGTCCTGTAGACAAGCTCGTCAAGCTGGTTTCTCTTCTGAACCTGCTCACTTTTTTCCTTGTCCTTCTCGGACATCTTCTCGGCTTCATCGACCATGGAATCAATCTCATCGCTGCTGAGCCCGCTCGAGGCCTCAACCTTGACCTTCTGCTCCTTCTGGGTCGCATTGTCCTTCGCGGAAACATGGAGTATTCCGTCGGCATCGGTGTCAAAAGTGACCTCTATCTGCGGAATACCCCTCGCTGCCGAGGGGATACCCGAGAGAATGAACCTTGCAAGCGTCCTGTTATCGGCAGCCATCTGTCTTTCTCCCTGCAGCACATGGATCTCAACCGAGCTCTGATTGTCCTCGGCCGTGGTGAAAATCTGGCTTTTCTTGGTGGGAATAGTCGTGTTTCTCTCAATGATAGTGGTCATAACCCCTCCGAGGGTCTCGATGCCCAGCGAGAGCGGTACCACGTCGAGAAGGAGCATGTCAGTCACGTCCCCGCCGAGCACGCCCGCCTGTATGGCGGCCCCCATGGCGACCACTTCGTCGGGGTTTATTCCCCTGCTCGGATCTTTTGCGAAAAAGTCAGTAACGACTTTCTGCACAAGCGGGATCCTGGTCGACCCGCCAACCAGTATTACCTCGGCTATCTCTCCCGAGCGAAGGCCAGCGTCCTTAAGGGCCTGCTCGCAGGGCTTTAGGGTGCCCTTTATGAGGTCCTCGATCAGCTGCTCGAACTTTGAGCGCGTTATCTTCATCACAAGGTGCTTGGGACCGCTGGCGTCGGCCGTTATAAACGGCAGGTTGATCTCCGTCTCGACGGTGTTTGAAAGCTCGATCTTGGCCTTCTCGGCGGCTTCCCTTAGCCTCTGCACGGCCATCTTATCCGCTCCGAGGTCTATTCCGGAATCCTTTTTGAACTCGGAGATGATGTAATCGATTACCCTCTTATCAAAATCGTCTCCGCCGAGATGGGTATCGCCGTTTGTGGACTTAACCTCTATAACGTTGTTTCCTATCTCGAGCACCGATACGTCAAAAGTTCCGCCCCCGAGGTCGTAGACGACTATCATCCCCTCTTTTTTCTTGTCGAAGCCGTAGGCAAGCGCCGCTGCGGTCGGCTCGTTTATTATGCGCTTTACGTCAAGACCGGCTATCTTCCCGGCGTCTTTTGTGGCCTGGCGCTGGCTGTCGTTAAAATAAGCTGGAACCGTGATAACGGCTTCAGTGACTTCGGAACTCAGGTAATCCTCTGCGGCCTTTTTAAGCTTCATGAGCACGTGCGCTGAGACCTGCGGGGGAGAGTACTGTTTTCCCTCGACCTCGACCCAGGCGTCTGACTTACCTGACTTTACGACGCTGTAGGCAAGGCCATCCGCTTCGCTCGATATCTCCTCGAACCTTCTGCCCATGAGTCTTTTGGTGGAGTAGACAGTGTTCTCGGGATTGGCAACGGCCTGGCGCTTTGCGGGCCCGCCGACCAGAACTTCTTCTCCGTCTTTTAAAAACGCTACCACCGAGGGAGTGGTTCTCGTGCCTTCCTCGTTGATTATCACTTTTGGCTCGCCGCCCTCGACTATGGCTACGCATGAATTGGTTGTTCCGAGGTCTATTCCTACTATCTTAGAAGCCATTTAATTCCTCCTGATTTTTCTTCTTAATTACGGTAGAATTTCAAGTTTTTCGGCCATGTATCCCCTGAGTTTCCCTATGGACTCGGCCTGTATCTGCCTTACCCTCTCCTGGGAAACCCCGAGATCACGGGCTATTTCGTGGAGTTTTCTTGGAGGTTCGGTGAAATACCTCTCGTTTATCACCTTTTTCTGCCTCTCAGAAAGCGTCTCGAGAGTTTCGCGGAGATTCTCCCTGGCTAGGCTGTCAAACCCGAGTTCGCTTAGCACCTGCTCCTGGTTATCCGACGGGTCAAGGAGCATCTCCCCGTAAGTGGCTGAGGAGTCGTCCCCCGCAGGGCTTTCCGAGAGGGAAAGATCCCTTTTGGAAACGCGGGTCCGCATCTCGGAGATTTCCTCTTCCTTGACGCCGAAATGGTCCGCAAGACGGCTTATGTCGTCATCTTCCATGTGTGCGGCAGTTATCCCGAGTTTACGCTTTGCCCCTTCTACTCTCTGGAAAAGCTTCCTCTGGGACTGCGTGGTTCCGATTTTCACGTTGCTCCAGAACTTCATTATATGGTTCTGGATCCTTACCCTGATCCACCAGACAGCATAGGATATTAGCCTGTAGCCCCTGTAGGGATTAAATTTCTTCACGGCACGCATCAGTCCTATCGAACCTTCCTGAACAAGGTCCATCATCGGAAAACCGTAAGATTTGTATTCAGAAGCGATTCTCACCACGAACCTGAGGTTCGAGACCACAAGTTTGTTGGCTGCTTCAAGGTCTTCGTTTTCGTAATATCTGACCGCAAGCGCGTACTCTTCCTCTTTTGAGAGAAGCGGATGTTTCTCCATTTCCCGCATGAAAACCGAAAGAGAATCGCACGTTGCAACTGCCGTTTGCATCTAACTCGTACCTCCTCTTCTCAAACTAATCATCAAAGGGATTATGTCAAGGTTTTAGGATAAAAGAAAAAATAGAGGGGAACTGATAGAAATCAGATTAAGTATTTATCGTAATCTCCTGGAATAGAATGTTTCTTTCACTGCCCGAGGAAGATCTCCCCACCACTTTATACAAAGCTGACTACTGTAGGGATTTCTAAGATCATATGAATTCACGATGAAAAGGGGAAAGTATCCCGTGGCACAATTGATCGGTAACGCCCCTCCCCCGAAATGTGCTGAATGCCACGCAAAGTCCATCTATCGACATTTGGAAAAATACACATAGACAGACCCCTGTTCTTGCAGGACTCAGCACAACAATTAACTTAGAGTTTTGTTTGCCGAGTGGCCTTCCATGAACCTGCTTTATTGTTATGTGTTCTTGGGAGCAACTGGCTGTTGTTCAGTTTTTCAGAGTCAGCAGAATTCTGTTCCAGCCAAGCTCGTACGGCAGCCGGATCGTTATAGTTATTTCTTCTTAGCAATTCCACGATATCTGCCCCGGCAACAATAATGATAGGATGTTGATCCTCTCTGATTTCTCGATAAGCCTGAGTATTAACGTAGCTTGTTGTAACCAGAATGCCGAATTGGCGGTGACGGAGGCGCGAAATAAGGCGGGATGTCTCTCGAACCCCAATGCCCTTTTTGGGACTGTAGCATTTGGCCTCCAGTGCAAAATCGACAAGAATCCCCGAGATGCCACTGCCAATGCGGAACTGACCAACAGCATCCCGCCCTCCATCTCTAGATGGTCGGGTAAGATCGATGGTTACTATGTTCGGCAAGAGTAATCTTGCGAGTGCCGCGGCACATCGCTCAAATCCATGATGATCTGAAGCGAAATAGCCACGAATATGCTCCAGAATGGCTTTTTCACTTGAAGTTTGTGGAAGTTGTTCTGCTTTTGTCCTGTATTTGAGGGAGTGCGTAGCTAGAAGTGGATGTATTCGTCCTGTTTCAATCCAGTCAGTCCAGTGCTGCGGAGCATTAGGAGAACGAGGGTTCCCATTAATGATGTCTGTTATCCACGCTCGCTTTAACAAAGGCGTTTTGAGTACGGAGAAACGTGCACGATAGTTCTCAAACCGCTTACCTTCTTTGGAAATTCTCCAGACTGCTACCAGATCCTCGGAAGTACGTAGGTCTGAGGTCCCAGGAACTGCCAAACCGAGGAATACTACATCCCTCCATTCTCCCGTACTTGCGAAAACCAAAACTGGAGGCACCTGACGCCGGCCTTCAACACCGGAATGCGCTAGATTGAAAATTCGGTTAAGAAGTTTATTGCCTTTTCTGGGGGTCTTATCCAAAGATCTAGGCTTTTTATTATCACCGTAGTATGTATAGACTCCGGTTTCGAGATCCAAAGTGTCGGGCCAGTCCGGATCCTTAAGAGTTGACGTCAGGACAACGAGTTCAAGTGCGTCGAGCGAACCACGATATCGGAACCCTCCGCTGTTACTGACTTTAAGCAGACGGGGCAACGGATCGTCCCCTGCATTACCTTCTCGTTTACCCTGATATATTGCGTCGACTTGGAGGTCAGCGTTGTGAATATCTGAAAACGGTATGATTTGCATGTCAGTATCCCGAACATTGCTCAACTCCAAAAAGCGGATAAAGAGCTTGCAGCAGTCCAACAACAGACGGGTGGAACCCCCCGGACGGATGTCCGCTGTATTCCCCGTTAATTATGAAATGATACCATAATGACCCAGTTTAATACACAGAAATGCACACATGTGTTGATTTTTCCACATTCTGCGTTACCATAGCCAAAATAGAGGTTTATATAAATGGCTAACTTGGTTCGCATTCAGGTATTGATTCCGAAGGAAGAGGCTGACCGATTTGCTGCCTATTGCCGAGAGAAAGGCTTCAAGAAGTCACCTCTGATTGCTAGGCTTGTAAGGGAGCATCTGGATGAAGAAGCTTTTTACCGACAACAGGACTTGTTCAAGAAGGAGAATCAGCAGTTGTGAGTTCCGCGACTGACCGGGTTATTCGGGAAAAAGTACAAAGGCTTCGATCCGGTATGCGCCCACGCGTGCTTGATCTCTTTTCGGGTTGTGGCGGGCTTTCACTCGGTTTCAGCGCAGCCGGTTTTACGATCCTGGCGGGGTTGGAAAGCGATGCAACGGCAGTTGCGTCTTATGGGGCCAACTTCCATGAGAAGGATCCAAGACACTCTGCTCCACGGGATATTACATTAGTCAAGCCTTACGAACTCGTACTAGATCTGAAACTCGGTCGGGTCTCTGATTCATTCGATGTCATAATTGGTGGCCCACCATGTCAAGCGTTTGCACGAGTCGGCAGATCGAAACTCAGGCAAGTTGACTCACACCCGGAAGCTTTCCAACACGATCCACGTGCAAGGCTCTATGCACTGTATCTTGACTACGTAAAGAAATGCCGCCCCCTTGCTATTCTGATGGAAAACGTTCCCGACATAATGAACTTCGGTGGCCATAATATCCCCGAGGAGATATGCGGAGTGCTCAAAGACGAAGGATATGTGTGTGCCTATACACTGCTCAATTCAGCGTTTTACGGTGTACCACAAATGCGGGAGCGTATGTTTCTGATTGCGTATCACCGGGAAATAGCCAAATCCGTTACATTTCCTGCACCAAAAAATTGGATTAACCTACCGCCGGGGTATGAAGGTTCACGGCGTGTCGCACTCAAGCTTCTCCAGTGTAAAAAAACATATGGAGCAGCAAGCAATTATATCGATCCGCCTGAAGCTACTAATGCCCTGCCTCCTGCGGTGACAGCTGAAGAAGCGATTGGAGACCTGCCAGAGATTGATGCAAGAAAATTGCTGCGTAAAGGGATACTTAAGCGAGGTGCCCGTCGATTCGACCAGCCGATACCCTATGATAACCGTCGTCCGGTTTCGGATTACGCAAAGGCAATGAAGACTTGGCCGGGCTTTGAGGCCAGGGAAGAAATATCTGATCACGTGATCAGATATTTGCCACGAGATTATCCGTTATTTGCTCGCATGTGTGAAGGAGATCAATACCCGGAAGCTCACCGACATGCACTCAAGATGTTCGAGGAGAACCTCTCCAGACTTGCAAAAAAAGGTTTTTGCCTCGCACCGACATCAGACGAATACATTGCCTTGAAAAAATCGATTGTTCCTCCGTACGACGCTGGGAAATTCCCAAACAAATGGAGGAAGATTTCCCATAATCAACCCGTTCGTACAATCATGGCGCATTTAAAAAAAGATGGGTACAGCCATATTCATTACGACAACAGGCAAGCAAGAACAATATCTGTACGCGAGGCTGCACGCTTACAATCATTTCCTGACGGGTTTGTGTTTGCCGGCGCAATGAATCAAGCTTTTCAGCAGATTGGTAATGCAGTTCCTCCCTTGATGGCAATGGTAATTGCACAGGAAATGATGAACCACATCAGAGTTGGATTAAAAACTTCAGCGATCGATCGATGCGGCATGCGACACCGTGAAACATCATTGGTGTTTGAGAATACAACTCGTTTAATGGAGGCAGAAGTTGAAGCTTGAAGAACGAGGTGCTGCCCCGGAGGATCATGCCACCAATGATGTTCTGACGCCGGAACAGCGCCGCTTTGTAATGACCCGTATAAGAGGTAAAAACACCAAACCCGAATTGATCATAAGGCGGGGTCTTTATGCGAGGGGACTTCGATACAGACTACATAAGGCTGGGATTCCCGGAAAACCGGATTTGGTTTTCGCGAATCATCGCACGGTAATTTTTGTTCATGGTTGTTTTTGGCATGGTCATGAGTGTTCATTATTCAGATGGCCAAAGACACGTGAGGGGTTCTGGGAGAATAAGATAAGATGTAACATGGAGAGAGATAAGAGCACACTGAACACTCTGAGAGCGATGGGATGGCGCGTGCTTGTGATTTGGGAATGTGCCTTGCGAGGAAAAAACAAAAGAGTCTTGGTAGATTTACTCGACAGCGCGGAGAATTTTGTCCGATATGGCGACAAGTCACATCTTGAGATAAAAGAAGAACAGTTTGATTGCTCTATTTAAGGTTGCAAGTATGGTGATTTAATAAACTTTACGAAGTCCCAGGAATTCGTGAAGAATAAAAAAAGCCTCATCGGGGCAAACAAAAAACGCCGGAGAAAGATGGAGGGGGTGTAAGACTTCTATAATGACAGACTTGCTGCTAATATAATGGATATTTTTTACTGCTGATTAAAGGAACCCACTCTCACTTGAAGATACTGTCCGTGTCGTGTATAAGAGAGACGCGGCTCGGACACCATGAACAACAACGAAATCAAACCTGCACCTGGATTTCAGGCCGTTCCCCCGGCTCTTATTGAATGGGATGAGGAACAAAGAGCAGTCATAGATTCACCATCAGGATACCGCCTGCATGTAAGCGCAGGTCCGGGAACCGGCAAGACGGCCGTCGCATGTGCTCGGGTATCACAACTCATTGATCGGGGCAATCTGGAACCAAGTCGTATCTGGCTGATCAGTTATACACGAACGGCGGTGCGCGAGATACGTGACCGGATAGCAGCCTATCTGGAAGATTCTGCTGCTGCTTACGCAGTCAAAATTGCAACATTAGATTCACACGCATGGACCATTCACTCGGGATTTGATGAAGAAGCGAAGCTCTTTGGATCATATGAAGAGAACATTGAAAGAGTTCTGAAACTTGTGCAGACGGATTACGGCGTTGCTGATTATCTGGAAAGTGTCGAGCATCTGGTCGTTGATGAAGCACAGGATATTGTTGGAATTCGCGCAGACCTTGTAATTGCCATTGTCAAGAAGTTGTCGGCAGCATGCGGTGTAACGGTTTTCGCCGATGAGGCTCAAGCGATTTACGGGTTTGCCGATGATGCCGAAATTCGAAACGGAAAAGTAAAAAACCTCTCTCTTCCCGAAAGAGTCCGTCGCGGGGATGCAGGTGATTTCAAAGAGTGTGAGCTATCGACTGTCCATCGAACTGAGGCACCGCAACTGCTGACAATCTTTTCAGACACTAGGCGTAAAGTTCTGTCCAACTCGGGAGGAAAAGACAGCAAGTTTGCTGAAGTGAGAAAAGATGTCATTCAACTGGCACATGGAAGAACCCCAAGTGTCAGCGACCCGTCATTGGCAGATCTTGAAGACGCCTTCATCCTTTATCGCCGGCGTAGTGACGTATTGTTGGCCGCATCATTTCTTAGCCAGAGTGGCATTTCACACAGAATACGCATGTCCGGTTTGCCGGTATGCTTGGTGCCATGGATCGGAGCGACAATGTCCGAATATACAGAACCGAATCTTACCAAAAACACATTTGCGGAGATTTGGGCTTCTAAAGTTCGTGGATCATCTCTGGAAACATATCACCCTGAAAAGGCTTGGCAGCACTTAGTGCGCCTTGCAGGCAAGACACCGACGGTTGTGAATATGCGGCTGTTGCGGAAGCGTCTGGGGAGAAAACAGCCTCCAGCGGAACTTTGTTCTTCGGAACTCGGGGATCGTGGCCCCATAGTTGGGACAATTCACGCATCCAAAGGACGGGAGGCGGACACGGTCCATCTAATGTTGCCAAACGATTCCGACGCAAATGTCGACCAGCAGGAAGAAGCGCGGGTCGTGTTTGTCGGTGCAACGCGCGGGCGGTCAAAGTTGATGGTAGGCCGCGGATACCGCCAGATAGCAAAACGAGTGGAGCCGTCTGGCAGGGCGTATGCTTTATCAATTAAAGAAGAAAAACCGCGGGCACAGGTAGAAATCGGACATGCTGGCGATATCTCAGCTGAAGGATTGGCAGGCCGCCGGTTTTTCGGAAGTGCAGAAGAGATTCGTAAAAACCAAAACACTATCCTCTCATTCTCAAATAATAGAGTGTCACTTGTAGGGAAAGCTGATCGCTCCGAAGAGTTTTCATACCGATTGAGAAAGGAAGGACAAGGGCCGTGCCTGGCTGTACTGTCACAATCTGTAAATGTGGACTTGTTCAAGATAGCAGAAGATATTCAGGAACAGGTAGGGGGAAGAAGGTTACGGCCACCGGATGTTATTCGTCATCTGCGCATAATAGGTGTACGCACAATAGTTCTACCGCCAGATGCACCGGAATGTGACCTGCTACGCGAACCTTGGGCAAGTAGTGGGATACTAATTGCTCCTTTAGTGATCGGCTACACCACTATCTATTTTCCATCGTTCCGAAAGAAAAGGAATTTCTTTTTTCGTAAGAAGGGGGCATGGTGAAATGCGTGACATCATCTTGGAAAGATTGGAAAATGACTTGATTGGCTCATATACTGAGAACGAAATCCTGACATCGCGTCCATCCGATGTGTATTTGACAGGGATGCTGTGGCCTCGCGAAACTCGGATGGGTGCTGAGGAGGATGAAAAAATCGGGCTCTCGGGTGCAGACGAAAGTGAAACCAGTGGTGTAACCGAGGATGAGGAAATCTCTCTTGCTGGCTTGGTGCGCCCTTGCTCAGCAGGAGTATCATTTGCCGCAAAATCAGCAGGGAAAAGAACTGCTCTAGATATTAGGATCCGTTTCGCGATCTATAAAGATGTCGAAGTAAGTTCTTCTGAGACAAAAGATGGAAATCAAGATGGAAGCGGAACCGGTTCGGGGCGAACACGAACTGATTGGCATCGTCACGCACATGACATTCCCATAACAGATGTTCCGTTGGAAGAAAAATCCCGGTTCATTCCCCTCAACCAACCGGGTATTGCGGAGGATGTCAGGTTGCATTTGCGGACTGTGCCCTGGTCAGAAGGAAGACTCGTAACGGTTACCCTGCTTAACTACACGCAACCTGATAAAGATGAAGGCCGCAACGGTATAGAGAGATCGATTCTGTTCCAGGTACGCCTTGAAATCAGGCCGTCGCGCGGGACTGTACTTGTAGCTCGGCCTTCGCGGCGAGCGGTACTGGATGAGGATGATCGGTCTGCGGAGCTTCTGTATCGCAATGCACGTGAGTTTGCGACAGGGCATACCTGTTCGGTTAAGTGGAAGACTGGTTCTGATAATACGAGAGCAGACATGATAGCAACAAGCTGGATTCCCAGTGCAAGGGTGTCCGCAACAAGTACTCTCGGCCATGAATTCTTTGAAGAGTTGCGTCAGGAAGAGGAATTCAAACCCCTCTCCGCGGGATGGCTGGCGAAAGCGGGACCGAATGAGTTGGACAAAGCTCTACAGGCACTACCTGCTGTATATGGGAAATGGGTCGATTCGAATGAAACGCTTTTGTCCTCGCTTCCGGCGGAATTTCAGGAACAGGGGAAAAAAAACATCGAAATATGTCGAAGCGTGCAGGCACGCATGTCAAATGGTGCAACGCGGATAACCGGCAGTAGCGAAATGTTACACGCATTTCGTCTGGCCAACTTGGCAATGGATGTTCAGCACGGATGGGATCCTGACAGAAAAGCACGAGGACCATTGGAGTGGAGGCCCTTCCAGCTTGGATTCATCTTGCTTGCGGCTGCATCGATTGCTGACCGAGAGCATCCTGAGCGAAAGATCATGGATCTGCTGTGGTTCCCTACAGGTGGTGGCAAGACAGAAGCCTACCTAGCATTAATCGCTTTTCTCGCGTTTTACCGAAGATTCTCCGCCGGAGAGGCACCAGACGAAGGAGATGGTGTTGCGGCCATCATGCGTTACACATTGCGTCTGCTTACAACGCAACAGTTCTCGCGTGCAGCTGCGGTCATGCTTGCATGCGAAGCAATTCGCCGCGGTCGCATTCCCGAGGTTGACTGCTCCAGCCATAAATTCGGCAACTCACCATTCTCAATAGGTCTTTGGGTCGGTGGCGATGCGGTTCCCAACAGGGTAAGTGATGCAGAAACCGCTCTCAATAGCTCGTCCAATCAGGCGACGCCCAGACAATTGGTAAATTGTCCTGCGTGCAGAGAGCGTCTGAACTGGTTCCATAATAGCCAAGCAAGAGCCATTCACGTAAGGTGTGAAAACGAAGGCTGCCTTCTCTTCCATCCTGAGGACCCTCTTCCAGTCTGGACTGTGGATGAGGATATCTATCGTGTAAGGCCAACCCTACTCATCGGCACAATTGATAAATTCGCACAGATAGTCCGTAGAGTGGAGATTAACGGACTCTTCGGTCTGGATAACGGTCATCCACCCGATTTAATTCTTCAGGATGAATTACACCTTATTTCAGGGCCACTCGGAACAGTGGCCGGTCTCTATGAGGTAGCGATTGACCGAATGTTCTCTTCCGGAAATGTGTGTCCGAAAATAATTGGTTCTACAGCGACGATCCAACGTGCTTCAGAACAGGTGAGAGCCTTGTTTAATCGTCAGACGGCGCAGTTTCCGCCGCCTTGTCTCGATGCGGATGATTCAGGTTTCGCGGTTGTGGACCTTAATGCGCCCGGGCGCCTATACGTAGGTGTAACAACGGCTGGACGGTCCGCAAAATTCTCGCTGCAGGCAGTAGCGGCATCGCTTCTTCAGTCTGCAGTTGGTGGCGCCACAGATGATGAGATACGCGACCCGTACTGGACACTTGTTTCATATTTCAACTCGCTACGCGAATTGGGGGGAGCGCTTGTACTGATGCAGGATGATGTGAACGACAGTCTTGCGATTCTCGCACAGCGAAGGGGAGAAGCTCCCCGGAATCCTCAATTCATAGAAGAACTGACGTCCAGGCGTACTCAGGCCGATGTCAGAGACATGCTGGAACAGCTGGCTGTTTCTGCAAATGTTGAGGGGTCTCTCGATGTTGTCCTTGCGACAAACATGCTCAGCGTCGGGGTTGACATTCCCCGTCTGGGACTCATGTTAGTCAACGGACAGCCCAAAGGAATTGCCGAATACATTCAGGCAACAAGCCGAGTGGGGCGTGGTAAAGTTCCCGGTTTAGTTGTTGTGATTCTCAACAATGCAAAGGCCCGAGACCGATCACATTATGAAAGCTTTCCTACTTGGCACGCGACGCTCTATAGGGATGTTGAACCGACAAGCGTGACGCCGTTTGCATCCAGAGCACGTGATCGCGCACTGCATGCAGTACTGGTGACACTGGTTCGACATCTTGTACCCGGGATGCTTGACCAACCTCAACTAGATGACACTGCTGTTGATGCTGCCAAGGAACTGATTAACGATATCGTACAAAGATCATCTTTGATAGATCCAGAGGAGACGGCTGTTTACTCGGAATTGAGACGATTGCTGGAAATCTGGGAGTCTCGAAACCCAAGAAGTTATTGGAACTTCCGACAAGTTCAGAGTTCATTGCTCCAAGATGCCGAGAGAGCAGCTACAATTCGAGCTATGGGGAGGATTCCAGGCGAAGCTTGGCCTACAATGAATAACATGCGTAGCGTCGAGGCATCGACCCGTTTTAGGCTTGCCGAACGATTGCGTGAACGACCTCATGAGGGGAACGAAGATGGCTGACAATCTCTTAGGTGAACTCCGGAGAAGTGCTGTAATCATGATTTTTGGCCCTGGTGCCATTGTTGACTTCCGGGCCGATGGTGCACCTGTATCCGCTGTGTCCGCATCTCTCGAGGAATGGGACACCTCGTTTCCCCAGGCAGGATTGAACAATCCGCAGAGAATTAACGAACCCCGTCTGCAGAGAAAGCTTTCAGTGGCAGGATTTCGTTTGCCACCCGTTGTTCTTGATGAAACTTGGCGAGATGGTAATGGCAATCCCGATCGCCGTGCACTGGTTGCCTCTCGTTTCCCGGAGTGGTTGCAATGTCCACGATGTAACCGTCTGACACAAGCTTCTAGATGGGCACAAGACCCTGGTCAGGTTTACAGATATTGTGCTTCCTGTACACAGTCAGCCCCCGCGGAGCAAAAAATCTATGTGGTTCCGGTCCGTTTTGTAATGGCGTGCACAAGAGGACATCTGGATAATTTCCCCTGGCACTTCTGGGTTGGACACGAAGGCAACTGCGAGAAAAAAGAACAGGCCGACTTATACCTGCAGTCCGAAGGACCTGGTCTTGGCGGTATTGTCCTAAGCTGCTCTGAATGTGGAGCACGCAAGTCCATGGATGGTATCTTCAGTTCACAAACTTGGCAGGGGTTTGGATGTCGAGGACGACGGCCCTGGCTAGCTGGAGCAAATGAACCCTGCGACCGCGACTCGCGTGCACTGCAACGCGGTGCGTCCAATCTCTATTTCCCGGTCATTGAATCCGCGATCAGTATTCCACCATGGTCAGATGCGCTTCAAGAGGCGCTCGGGATCTATTGGAACCCAATTGCCAACACAGCGTCTGGGGACCGCGCCACTTTTATCCGTATTTTAGCTGAAAATGAACTGAAGCCTGTATTGAAAACATTAGGTCTGAGTCCCGAGGAGCTAGCAACGCGGATTGAAGAACGCCTGATTCGATACAGTGATGATTCAATCTTGAATATCCGACAGGAAGAATATAATCAACTCGTGGCTGGCATTGATACTTTGCCAGAGGATGCACGCGAGTTTGAAATAAGAAATGTCAATCTACCGGCTGCCCTTTGTCCATTCCTAAGTCATGTGGTTCGTGTTGTCCGACTGCGTGAGGTACGTGCACTAAGGGGGTTTACGAGGATCAACCCCCCGGATGATGAACAGAGTGCTAATATTGCATCAATCTCTGCCACAGACCTCGATTGGTTGCCAGCAATAGAAGTGCGAGGCGAAGGAATATTCCTTGCCTTTGAGATGGGTAGACTGCGATCATGGGAAAGGCAAGAGATGATTGCTCAACGTGCGGAGAAGGTCAATAGCGCTTGGCGAATTGAATGGAGAAGACGTTACGGAGAGGGTGAACCCTCCAGGCAGATAACGTCACGAGACCTTCTGATTCACACTTTTGCCCACGCGCTTATGCGACAACTTTCGCTGGAGTGTGGATATTCAAGCGCTGCCCTGCGCGAACGACTCTATGTAAGTAACGGAGACGCTGGTATGGCAGGATTGTTGATCTATACCGCTACGTCTGATTCGGATGGAACGCTCGGTGGACTGCAACGGCAGGGGGAGTCTACCCGAATTGAACGCGCCATCGCTATGGCAATCAAGGCAATGGAATGGTGTTCGTCTGACCCCTTATGCATCGAAGACATGATTGGAGGAGGAAACGGTCTTTCACTGGCGGCATGTCATGCCTGTGTTCTTGCTCCGGAGACTGCATGTGAAGAGTACAATCGTTTTCTTGATCGAGCCATGCTTGTTGGGCTGCCGAATGTACCTGACATCGGTTTTTTCTCTCCACTTCTCCGAAGTACCTGAAGGGGAAGTCGTATGATGGTTCTCGACCAAACCACCCGTTTTAATTAGAGTGGTTGTGAGCGGAAAAACCGGTTTTTTTCAAGACGTTTTCTCCCTAGCTTAGTAGATCTCTACAATACCCCAAGTGTCTTTTGTCACTCTTGTTTGACATGGTGGTAAGTTGGTCTCTATTTGCTATACAGTGGTTCATAGGAATCAGCCGTATCTCTCAAAAAAATTTTCGCTACCTTATTACCCGTTTTCTCTGCCATCTCTTCCGCAAAAGATGGCAGTTCTTTGCTCGCCCGTACCCAGTCGTCTAAGGCGATCACTCTTTGGCTTTCTGGAGGTGCGATGCGTATGATCTTGTCCCGTCCTATAAGCAGACCGGCCTGACCCAAGGCGTTCATGGATTGCAGTTGCATTGATGCATAGATAATATTTCGCCAAACAAGCAGGCCACCCATCGAAATTTTCCACCCTTTAACTGTTGCATAGTTGTGGTTATTACATCCCAAGCTCAGGATTCGTATGTTTTCCGCTGGTACGTCAAAACAGGACACAGCATCAACTAGGCCAACCATAACAGGGTTGTTTGCCCATACTCCACCATCGACGAAAGTGTAGCCCCTGTCTTCAAGTGGTTTAAAAAAAGTTGGTGCCACTGCCGTGGCGGCGGCAACTTTGGTCATCAATTCAACATAATCTTTACGAAAGTCCGGGTGGTGAGGCGTTTTGAAGATGTACACTTCTCCATAACGTCCTTCAAAAGATGGAATGCAAAGTCGGTTACGGGACTGGCCGAGTTTCTGTTTGCCGAGCATTTCATGGAGTATTTCCATAAGTGCCTTGCGGTCATAGTGGTACAGCAAAGAATGTCTTAACTTCTTTATGCCACGTTGAACCATACCGGTTAATCCTGAATTCGACGGTGGAAAGATTTCACATCCACGCTTTATGTAAATTTCGGAAAGTTCTTTAGCACAAATACCGGACCCCAGGCCGACCGCAATGATTCCTCCTGTCGAAGTTCCAGTAATAAGGTCAAAATATCTTGCTATGGAAGTGTTGCCAAGATAACGTTTTTCCAATTCCGCTAGAAAAACTGCCGGGAATATTCCACAGATCCCGCCACCGTCAATAGAAAGGATGCGAAAAATCCGATTCTTAGGCCAAGGTTGCCGGATACGACGGTTCTGAAGTGTGCCTGATGACCGCTTGGGTGGAACTGTTTCCTTGTTCATAATAGCCGTCCTTTAGCTTAATGAGTTCCCCCGCCGGTCCATTTGCCCGTCGCACGCCAGCCCTCATAGCAGGCCAGCCAATTGATGGCCCAAGGCAGTATGGTTTCGGCAATTCGGTCACCGGGTTGCCACTCTTTCCCCCGAGGATCATACAGACACAAAATTGGATGACTGGGGTCCCCCAAGTTTTGATAATGATGCGGAATAGGTTCATCTGGATTTTCAGGACGTACCTCGAGCAGCGGGGCAAGAACCCGAACTTGCGGAAACTTGGGAGATATCTCGACTGAGTCGAGATTGGCTCCGAGACAGTAAACCACCTGAACGATATATTCCTTATTAAGGGGACGAAGAGTCCCTTTCCAAGAAACAAACCATTTTGTTGGCCAAGAGGCTTCAAACTGCGGCCACCTCTTGCCCATAAGGTCTATTTGTTCTTTGATTGGGAGCACCCTTATTTTTTCTTCCTCCTCTCCATACCATGAAAAGTATTTCTTGGTGTCCTTTGTACTCCAGACCCTGAAGTTCCACCAGTAATAATTCCACTTGCAGGCACATAAATACGTCCACCGTCTGGTTTGTGGTGGCTCTGACCGCTTTCTATCTGCTTTCCTAGCTCTTGGTTGAAAATTTCGAAAACCTTACCCGTAGGAGCTTCTCCAAACAGCCTGATCATTATCTCTTGCATTTCTCTAAGTTCGCACCCGGTATTCAGACGTTCAAGGTAAACAATAAGAGTGTTCAGATCGTTAAGAAAGACTCTTTGTTCATCTAGCGAAGCTGGCCAGCGGTCAGTGAACTCATCGTTTTTACAAACTGGGTTAAACACCTGAATCTTAAGCCCAGCTCGATGATATCGAAGCAATTCATCGCGCATACACTGCGCCTGATATAGCAGTTCCTCGGAGAGCGTACTGGTTCGATTCGCAGCATCGGCAATCAGTTTACTCATCATTACTGAAGGTGGGCGACGGGTGCTACGTTTATCGAACAGTACGTTGCGCCAGCGTTTCATCAGCTGTAGTGCTACAACAGATTTAGCTTTGTGGTTGACAGGTTCTTGGTCTGGGATTTCTTCGCTTTCGGCCCTCATGTTCAATATCCGCCCCTCATATCTGCCTGCCCTCATGGCAAATATCTCGGCAAACTCCTTATCAACTGACGTGGTTTCCTTAAACCACTCCGCAAAACCGAAAGGGTTGGCAATCAATACTCGGTCTTTTTCGGGAGCATTAGGCTTGTTATGAAACAGAAAGCTCTCGCGCTCGGGTCCGACAACCCGGATCATCGGGGTTATATCGGCATGCATTTTATCCGCATAGTGTACGGTTACGCAGCGATTTCGGCGCTCGACTTTGCCAAAATAAAGAGAACCTTCTTCCCCGCAAATACTATGGAAGAGCAAGTCGAGCACTTTTTTCGGGGCTGTATCGGGACTCAACTGAAGCTGGGCGATAAAATCTACGTCATGCTCATCATGGGTAAGCCTTGAGGCAACGGTCGCTCCTATGGCCATTGAACCCTGCGGATATACAAGTTGCACTCTGCCTCTAAGTAAACTTCCCGGGCGGTCAATGTAGTCTCCAAGAGTTTTGTAGCGTTCCTCCATCTTATGAAAATCTGTGGCACTGAGCTGAATGTGAATCGCAATGTCCGCTAAAAGCAGATCAACTGGTTCAGAAAGTGGGGAGGGTCTCCTGATTCTTTGTTTATTCATTTTATAAACCTCCTATGGTTTAAATTTTTTTCTTAAAAACAACCTTTCAGAATCTTGCATATCGGCTAATCCTGTCGTATAATATTGAAGACTAAACAATCTAGACGATAACGTCAAATTTTATTTTACGGTTTCGTCATGCCAAAGTCAAGTAAACCATCAGAGATTTTTCTTCATAGACTGCGGGAAGCTCGCAAGTTACGCGAGCTTAACCAAGCACAGCTTGCTCAGCTCTCAGGGCTTCTGACTTCAGCAGTTTCCCATTTCGAGACCGGTGCGCGGAAGCCATCTTTTGATAACCTGAAACGCCTAGCCGACGCACTGAAAGTAACAACCGACTACCTACTGGGTAGGGTTGATGACCCGGCAGGTCTTTCCGGTGCGGAGGAAATTCACCGCCATCTTAACCGACTTAAAGGTAAAGATCGCAAATTTGCGGAAGATGTAATAGAAATGCTGGCCGAGAAATCTGCTAGAAGTAACCGGGAAAAGTAAAAATCGTGAAAAAACCAGACAAGGCCGCAGCTTCCAAGGAAGCTGAACAGCTTATCAAAAGACTGGGAATTACCGATTTACCGATTGACCCCATCGAGATTGCTGAATCTTTTGATATCATGGTAAAATCCATGCCCGCGGACAGCGGTGTCTCCGGTATGCTTATCCGTAAAGGCAACGAGTTTTGCATTGGCTATGCTACCCATATTGAGAATGAAGGCTTCAGGCGTTTCTCCATAGCCCATGAGATCGGCCATTATGTCCTTCCCGGCCATGTTGACGCGGTGCTTGCTCACGAGGATATTCACTCTTCAAATGCGGGATTCGCAACGAATGATCCATTTGAACGGGAGGCTGATATATTTGCTGCATCTCTATTAATGCCTAATGATCTGTTCACTAGGGAAATGAAATCTCTCGGAGACGGACTAGCGGTAGTTTACTGTGAAGCGAATTAATCCTGTATAGAGTGTGATACAACCCCTTGATATGTAATGGTTTTTTGTGTCTTGATAGTGTATTACCCTGTTAGCTGTTATTTTTCTCTGTTTTATTTATCTTCTACTCTT
>CAYSDX010000036.1:0-4212 GCA_964429945.1 uncultured Spirochaetia bacterium
CGGGGAAACTCGCGGGAGCGGTAAGGGAGCTTGAGCGCTTATCGGAGGGAGTCGGGAAAATACTTTCCTTTGCCTACCTCCTTTTCGCTGCCGACACCCGGAACCCAGAAACCGGTGCCTTTCGCTCGTCAATGCAGCAGAAGGCGACTGAAGTTCAGAGAAAGCTTATCTTCTTTTACGTAGAGTGGGTTTCGGTTCCGAAAAAAAGGGCGAAGAAACTCCTGAATAACCCGAAACTTTCGGGATACAGGCATTTCCTTGAGCAGGAAAGACAGTACAGAGACCACACCCTCTCGGAACCCGAGGAAAAAATACTTCAGGAAAAATCAAACACCGGACAGAAGGCGTTTTCAAGGCTTTTTGACGAGGTGGTGAACAATATCCAGTTTCGTGTGAGGCTTTCGGGCAGGACCGAGAGGCTGAACCAGTCCCGGACTCTTTCCCTTCTCTACGATCCGGACAGAAAAAAAAGAAGGGCGGCCTGGTCCGGTCTTACCAGAGGGCTTAAGGAAAACTCACATGTGCTTACCTATATATTCAACACGCTTGTAAACGACCACTCGATAAACGACAGGCTTAGGAGCTACGAAGACCCCATGTCGGCGCGGCATCTCAGCAACGAGATATCCCACGGGGCTGTGAACACGCTTCTTGAATCGTGCGAGCAGAATTTTGGATTTGTAAGGCGCTATTACAGCCTTAAAAGAGAGCTTCTCGGATACCGCAGGTTCTACGACTACGATCGCTACGCTCCACTGGGCTCAGAGAGGGAACAGGTGCCGTGGGAGAAGGCAAGGGAGATCGTACTTTCTTCGTTCGGAGAGTTCTCTTCCAAGATGGAAAAGACTGCGTCTTTGTTTTTCGAGAAAAGCTGGATAGATGCAGAACTTCGGGACGGAAAAAGAGGAGGTGCCTTCAGTCACGGAACGGTTCCCAGCGTGCATCCCTACGTCTTTACGAACTACACCGGAAAACCCAGGGACGTGATGGTCTTGGCCCATGAGCTCGGTCACGGAGTGCACCAGTATCTCTCGAGGCGCCAGGGATATCTCCAGGCCCACACACCTCTTACCACTGCTGAGACTGCAAGCGTTTTTGCGGAGATGCTCGTGTTTCATCGGTTAAAAGAGGTGGAGACGGAGAGGGAAGGCAGGCTGATTCTGGTAGCGGAGAAACTTGAGGACATAATGGCCACGGTTTTCAGACAGGCGGTGCTTACAAGGTTCGAGCAGAACCTGCACCGCGAAAGAAGAGAGAAAGGGGAGCTTGCGACCCCGAGGATAAACGAGCTTTGGATTGAGGCCAACCGGCAGATGTTCGGAGATTCTGTCACCCTCACCGAAAACTATTCTTACTGGTGGCTCTACATTCCCCATTTCATACACTCCCCATTTTACTGCTACGCGTACTCCTTCGGCGAGCTGCTTACCCTCGCTCTCTACGGAATGTTTCTGGAGCGGGGAAGATCTTTCGTTCCCGATTACATGCGGCTTCTCCGCTCTGGGGGAAGCGCTTCTCCGGTACAGCTTCTCTCGGGAGTAGGAGTGGATATAAACGACCCCGATTTCTGGCAGTCCGGACTTAACGTAATAGGCGCAATGGTGGACGAGGTTGAGGAACTCTCGGGACTTGGATGAGAGTTTTTACTGCGGGCGGGAGGAGCTTTTTTCGTACTCGCTTACGATCTTGCTTACAACCGAGTAGTGAACGGAGACTGCGTCTGCGACCTCCCTTAGCGTGTAGTCCCCGGTCAGATAGGTCTTTGCTATGGCCTCGTCTCTTGAATTCCCGCTTCGCTCAATATCTTTTAAGATGCTTGATACGGGTTTTGTGACCTGATACCTGGGAATATCTTTTGAGGGGGGTCTCTTCTTGGTTTTTTTCTGCACAAGCTCTATGAATTCGTCATCGCCGAGATATATCTGCTTTCGGGTCTCCGAAATCACGTCGCGAGAACGGTTCTCCTCCAAAAATTCATCAAAGCTGTCGGTGTCCGAGGAGAAGCCCTCGGAGAACCATTCAAGGTCGATATATTCAGGCGCTTCATCCTTTCCGTAGAGATACCTGCAGCTGCTCCATTTAAACTGGTTCGGATGTTTTACGAAGCCGGCTCGAAGCGGCAGGAGAAAAACGTGGGCCATAAGCGGCAGAAGATATTTCTCCTTTTCAACGACTATGGATTTATACCTTCCCCGGAAAACATGGCCGTCTGTGTCGTGCAGCCTGTTTGAGCGCTGGGTGTAAACTCCGTTTAACTGCCTTACGGCTTTTGAGAGGTTAGGCTTCGGGGTTTCAATGACGAGATGATATCCGTCGGACATAAGGCAGTAGCCGAAGCAGCGGCACCCGAACCTTCCGCATACTCCCTCGAGAATTTCTATCCACGCGTTGCCGTCGGCCGAGTTCTGAAAGACGCTCTGCCCCCTGTTTCCTACGGAGGAGACGTAATAGACTGCTCCCGCGTATTCCGGTCTTAAGGGCCTTGCCATGAAAAAGATTATAATGTGGACAAAAAATTATGTCAAGACCTGACCCCTGATCCGGATTGCCTTCTCAAGGAGCAAGTGCTTTCATCGCAAAGGTTGTCTGCTCCCTCGAGGCGTTGTATGGAAACATTAAAATAGGAAGATCGGAGTTCTCGGCGAACACCCCGAGGCTCTCTCTTCCCTCATCCGGGGATCCGCTCACGGAGACAAGGTCAATCAGTTCGTCGCTTATGCTTTTTATTGCTTCTACTCTGTTATCGCCCCAGAGTTTTTTTGCCCTGTCCGCTTCCTCTCCGAATCCGTAGCTGCTTACAAGCTTGTGGTAGTAATCTCCCATGGAGCATACGTAGAGAGCCACGAACTCCCTTACGATTTCCCTTGATTCGCTTCGGTCATCGGAAACCATTGCCGGTAAAAACGGAGCTACCTTTATTTCTCTTTCGGCGGAAGCGAATACTTTTTTCCTCTCGTTTATGAGACTCACGGGGCAGAGATAGGGAATCCAGCCGTCTGCGACACGGGACGTAAGCTCGATGTTCTTCGGTCCCATGGACGCTATGTATATAGGAATCTCGCTTCGAAGTGGTTCGAAAAGAAGCCTGAAGTTTCTGAGCTTGAAGATTTCCCCGTCGTAGTCAACCCTTTTTCCCGCGATTATCGTTCTTATTATCTCGACGCATTCAAGCGTTCGGCGGATAGGTCTCTCGAATTTTGTGCCGTGCCAGTATTCATTCAGGTAAACACTGCTTATTCCCAATCCGAGAATCAGTCTTCCCCCGCAATACTCATCCATAGTTGCGGCGCTCTGGGCGATAAGCGCTGGGCTTCTGCTGTAGACTGAGATGATTCCCGTGGCCAGTTTGATTTTCTCCGTGACCGAAGCCATGTGGGATATAAGGGAGAACGCGTCCCGCCCCCACATCTCGGGAACCCAGATTGAATGGTATCCTAGGTCCTCGGCCAGTTTCGAAAAATAGGTAAGATCATCTTTTTTTACGTCCGCCCAATAAGGCACGACGATTCCTGTCGAAGACAATTGCTTCCTCCTTCCGCGTGGGTTTGCTCGGGTTCATTTTACTTGAGTTTTAAGACCGTGAGAAGGCGCGATTCCCGCCTCCACCTTCGGGCACTAGCCTCTTGGGGACGGCTTTAATCTTCATCCGATAGTTGGTTAGACTGTTTACAGGATATCTGCCGAGATGTCTTTCTGAAAACACGATCTTTTACTACGGGAGTTAGCACAATGCGCAAGTTGCCCTCAAGAATGCAGACCAAGCTTTACAAGGAGCACCTCTTTCCCGAGGAGACGAGGGAAATTAGACAAAAGGTGAGGGCCTTTGCGGAAAAAGAGGTCTTTCCACTGGCCCGGGATATAGGAGAGAAAAGAGAGAGAAACAGGAACTTTCCCCGCAGGCTTTTCAGGAAAATGGCGGCCGAAGGGCTTTTCCGGATTCCGTTTTCAAAAGAAGACGGGGGACTTGGCCTCTCCTACCCCGCATGCGGAGCCGCGGTCATGGCCGAGGAACTGGCCTACATAAGCGCCAGCGTGGCGGGAACAGTAAACGCCCACTTTCTGCTCTCGGGAAAGACCTTAGCCATGGGCTCCCCTCACATAAAGGAAAAATATCTCGCTCCGGCCCTCAATGGAACTTCCGTGGCGTCGTTTGCGATGACCGAGCCCCAGTCGGGTTCTGACGTAAGGACCGAGTCTCTTGTAACGAAGGCC
>CAYSDX010000037.1:0-24460 GCA_964429945.1 uncultured Spirochaetia bacterium
GTTTTGTACGGAAACTGCCTGGCAAAAAGGAGTTGAGAGAAAAAAAGGCAGAAAGAGATAAAAAAACTGTCAGGAATATGAATCAGTTACAGAGCGAAAAATCGGGAAAACAAGAATATTTTTTGCGCGGAAAGTAGGTTACTAATTGTTTGTTCTTTTTCATTTATGAACGCAGTGAAATCGTAAATAGTATCCAGTTCACCCAGAACGATTTGAACATTGGACCCGTCTAGGATATGGACGGGGTCGTTTCTCTCCAATTCAACACAAAAGGGCCTCTCGTCGGAGAATTGAGTGTGCTCCTTATAAGAGATGGCAAGGGTTCCAGAATAATCGTCGCCGGAGAATTTTTTCAGGGTTTCCCCCACACCATGGGCGACAACGAACTTATGAATTTTTGCATCTTTGGGGACGACAATTGGCAATCTAGTTTTGCACTTGCTGTCTATGAAAATCGGTTTCCCAGTCTTAATATATCTTTCAGCACCCTTTAAAGTTTTGATTTGCTTGTCTATAACCTCTGTTTTCCATCGTTTCCAAGTTACTGACAGGTCTTTGTCAGAATTGTCGAATTTTCTGCTTTCTCTGACGAAGAAAAACATCGTCCTCAAACACAGCTAGAAGGTCGCAAAGTTCTTTTCTGTCCTCTTTATATGGGTTTGCGTAAGTCCAAAGTTTCAAAAATGTGGACTCACAAAGTTCAAAAAGTGATTTCTCCGTAGGCGTAAGGCCCTCGGATTTATTAATTTTCGTCATTGGATTTTCCTCCACTTTTCCATAGTGATGGTTTCATAACTATTCTTGGCTGATACGTGATTCTAGAATACTCTCAACCAACCTATAAACAGTAGTTCCGGTATTTCGCGGCCAATCGGAACAAGTCGGTGTATCCAGTTTCTTCGCTCGCCTGATAGCTTCCTCAATCATGTCGTCAGATATTTTTCTCATGTCGATACCCTTGTCATACCCCGGCAGATAACGTTTCAATCTTTGGAAACAAGTTTTAGAGTTGTTGACACCACTTCCGTCTTCAAAATGCAAAAGTAACCAAAGTTCAAACTTGGGATTGCTCAAAGCGAATCCGTAATTGTCGGCCTCCTGCGCCCATTCGTGAAGTTGCGAAAGCTGGTTATCCGTCCATTGGTCTCTATCGACAACAAGCCACGCCTCATCCGAGCTTTTGAGCCCTTCTTTTTTCAAATGGTTTCTCATTCTTGCAAGCACCTGCAAAGGTGCGCTGTTGAAACCTCCCTTGAGAAATCTGATATGCACAACTAGGTCCTGATTCTTAAAGATTGCGAAATACTGCGACTCCGTTTTACTACCTTCGGTGGCAAGCACAAACATTTTCCTGTAACGGCGTTTTCCTAACGGGCGTTGGAATTTTCTTTTCCTAGGAGGCATCAATTATTATCCTCGAGATTTACAAAGTTTTGCTTAAAAGAATCCGGGGAACGCCGCCCAGTCGGCCCTGTAGGTAACTTTTACGGATATCCTTATCGTAGCGGATATCCTTGTAGTCGCTGAAAGAGAAGATATCCGAACTGTTGCTGGAGTTCCTCTCTATGACCCACATTTCATCGCGCCGGAGTAGATCCTGATCCATCAATAAAACATCGTGCGTGGTGAATAACAGCTGCGCGCGACTTTCCGGTCCGCAGCTAGCCAGATAGGTTTCAAGCAGTTTTCTTGTCAGCAGGGTGTGCAAGCTTCTGTCCACTTCGTCAATGACACATACGGTACTCGAACTGCCGACAGGTTCCGCAAGAAAGGCAGGCAACAGGTCAATTAATCTTTGAGAACCTGCTGATTCCTGATGGATTTCGAACTTAACTTCCGTACCGTCAGATATGGGATGGAACGTAACCAGTTTTTTCGCCACAAGTTCTCCAGCCTCCCTAGTAAAGACAAAACGTTCGTTAGTCAAAGGCCCAAAAACCCCGACGAAGTTGTCTTCTCCGGCATCTTCCCGTAGCTTGCTTTTGAAATTTTCTTCAAAAGGGATGGCGTCAAACGGGACTTCTTCACCACTCAGATGAGAGATACCAGTATCGAGTTGTGGCAGCATTTCGTTCATCTTGTCATGCAGGGGATGTCTTTCGTCAAGGAAATAAGCAAAATATTTAAACACTGAATCCGGAGCAATCAGACGCAAAGTGTTTTTGAACCAATCATACACCGGCTTAAAATTATCTACCTTCTGAAGTACCGAATTTGTCAGAAACAGTTGATTATCTCTTGTTCCTTGAAAAGCAAAGTGCAGAAATGGCTTTTTATCCAATGAACTGTGAAAATTCGGATTGTCGTCTTGGCGGTCATAGAGAATCTTTTCACTTGTACTAGTAATCTGAACAAGCTTTTCCTCAATTATAGCCTTTCTGGTTGCGGCAAAACTAAATTCGTAGATTGTTTCGTTAATCAGTAGTTCCAGCTTGAATCGGGAGGGTTTCTCAAGGCAAGTGCTGTCTAGCCTATACGGTTCCACTAAAATCAACTTGTCCGGTCCTGTTCCCTCGACCACCAGATCCCTGATAAAATCCAAGGCGTTAAAGAAATTTGTCTTGCCAGATGCGTTGGCACCATAGACCGCAGCAATGGGTAAAATTCTTGTCTGGTATTTTTCAATCCTAGGGACCCGGTTCCCATGTTGCCTCTCGCGACTAGCAACCATTGAAAAAGAAACCGGGTCACGAAAAGACATCCAGTTTTCTATTGAGAAGCTTACAATCATTTAACATCTCCTCGTGCAGATTTTAACTCATCTAATAACGTTAATATACTTATAACGAATTAAACTTCAAGAAAAAAGAGAAAATTTCTCATTAAACAAGATTTCAATAAAGCAATCGAATAAAACCCCGCAGTCACTCTTGTACCTTTTTATAATGCCGTGGATAGCAATCAGTAGTAAATATTCGACGTGTTGACGTGAGTGAAATTCTGGAAACTATATGCTCATTTCAGATCTGCAGTCAGCGTTGTATATCACTCCCCTTTATTCCATGAAAACGGTCAGCTAATCTTGCGAATTCCCCAACCGAAAGCGATTCCGCCCTCCTGCCCTGATCGATGCGAGAGTCCGAAAGCGCTCGTTCAACGGTCTCTCTCTCAAAGAAGTTGCTGAGCGAATTCCTTATGGTCTTCCTCCGCGAGGAAAACGCATGTCTGGTGACGGTCTTGAAAGTCTTCTCGGTTGATACCGAGAACACGGGGCTTTTCAGCGGATCGAGCACCACCGCCGCCGAATCCACCTTGGGAACCGGATAAAAGGCATGTCGAGAAACCTTAAAGGCAGGCTTCACGCTGAAACAGCTCTGGAGAAGGACCGAGAGGGAGCCGTAGCTTTTTTGCCCCTTCGGAGAGGATATTCTCTGCGCCACTTCCTTTTGAAGCATTACAACTATTTTTGAGAAAAGCTCTCTTTCATCGAGAAGCTTAAGCAGAATCTGGGAGGATACGTTATAGGGAAGATTGGATACGAGCTTCATTTTCCCCCCGGCGGAAAAACGGCTGAGGCTGACCCCGAGGGCATCTTCATAAACGAATCTGACGTTTGGAGACTCTGCGAATTTCTCGTCAAGAAAAGTTCTGAGCCTCGTGTCTTTTTCAATCGCCGTGACCGCTCCGGCACCGAGCGCAAGGTGCTCCGTGAGGCTGCCTTTTCCAGGCCCGATTTCAATCACGTGATCCTCTTTTTGGAGCTCCGCGGCAGCACAGATTTTACGGAGTATATTGGGGTCGTTCAGAAAATTCTGTCCAAGTCTCCTAGTCTGACGGAATATCTTTTCCTGCTCCATATAGTCCATCCGTTTAAACCGGCATCAATTCCTACCCTGCAGAAAAAACGCAACACTAAAACTATAACCCTGATTCTGTATTTTTGGAGATTCTCTGGTATCACCAGCCAGCGAAACCAGCGGATACTGACTTAGAACACCTTTTAAGCATGGAAGGGAGGAGTGAGGATAGCCAAGCTATTCTTCTTTGAACCTGAATATCTTTTCTTTATCCTTTATCATTCCAAGTTCTTCCCTCAGTATTTTCTCAATGTACCTTTCGTCTTGCTTAAGGGCTTTTATCTCGTCTCTGTAAGCCTTATTCTGCGCTTCCAAATTCTCTATTCTCTTCTCTATTCTCTTATTTTCGTTTTTGAGAAAATAGACCTTGGAAATCTCGTTGAAAAACACCAAGGCCACCACGACGGCGATTACCAAATACGCAGCCAGCCTGATGAATTTCCCCGGTTTCATATATCTTCTATAGCGCTAAGGTTCCAACAAGAAAAGGATTGGTAGCTTTTTCCATTCCCACGGTCGTTTGTGGGCCGTGGCCCGGGTGGATTTCATAGTGGTCCGGATACTTAAGAATTTCGGAGCGGATCGACCCGACAAGTTCCGTCATTGTCGTTCCTCCCGTAAGGTCCACCCTGCCGACGCTTCCGGCAAAAACCGTGTCGCCCGCTATTATCAACTCTTCAAAAACAAAACATATATGCCCCCAGGTGTGTCCGGGGACAAGGAGTATTTCTCCCTTAAGATTTCCGACGGAGAGGGCGTCCCCTTCCTTCACGTAGCCGTCTACTTCGGGAACCTCGACGAAGTCAAATCCCGGGAATCTCATCTTCGCCTCGGGAAGCACATCTAGCACGGGCTGTTCTTTTTCGTGTATGTAAAAGGGTATGCCGAGCTTCTTTTTGAAAGCTTCAACGCCTGCCACGTGATCCAGATGCGCGTGGGTGTTGACTATCTTTTTTACCTCGAGTCCCGATTTTTCGATTTCCGCAGATATCTCCTCTATCTGCTCTCCGGGGTCAACGAGCATCGCCTCGTTCGTCTCTTCATCCCCTATGATATAGCAGTTTTCAATGAATATCCCGCCAGGAATGCATTTTATTATCACTATGACCCCCTCTGAGTCTTGTTTATCCGAAAATCGACAAATCCGCCCTCCGGCGGCAGCCACTTGAGTTCAACTGATTCCACCTTTGCACGGGACGGGCCCTCTCCGCACCATTCGATCAGCTTCTTGAGGTTCTCCGTTGCTCCTTCAGCGACTACCCTTACGCTTCCATCCGCAAGATTTTCGACATGCCCCCCGATGCCAAGCTCCGTCGCTTTTTGAGCCGCCGAGACTCTGAAGTAAACTCCCTGTACCCTTCCCTTCACCAGGATAAGCACTCTTTGTTCCATCCGATTCTTCCAGACTACCGAAAGCCCATGTCGGTGTCAATGAAAACAGCCATTCAGGGCTTCAGAAGTGACCTTGAAGGCGACCAAAAAGGGGTTGCGCAGCGTTGACAGGGAAAAAGGCAAAATGTATTTTGTTAATTCGATGAGCGAGTACCAAATCCACTTCAGATGCATAGACGAGAACTGCTCTGAAACCTATCCTATTGATGAAATCATCTACAGATGCAGGAAGTGCAACAATCTTCTCGATGTCCAGCACGACATGGAAGCTCTGGGGCAGAAAACACCCAAGCAGTGGAGGGATCTCTTCGACAGCAGGTACAGAAAGCAGTCCTGGCCCTTCGGAAGCGGTGTCTGGGGAAAAAGGGAGTGGGTGCTGCCCTCAATTGAAGACGAAAACATAGTTTCGATGTACGAGGGATGCACGAACCTTTTCTGGGCCGAGAGGCTCGGAAAGCAAGTTGGCGTTGAGGATCTCTGGATAAAAATGTGCGGCAACAGCCACACGGGATCCTTTAAGGATCTGGGGATGACCGTGCTCGTATCGGCCGTAAACCAGATGATAAGCGATAATATCAGCATCCCCGCAGTAGCCTGCGCCTCAACAGGGGACACCTCGGCCGCCTTGGCCGCCTACTGCGCTTCAGCGGGGATTCCTTCAATAGTTTTTCTCCCCAGAGACAAGGTGTCGGTGGCCCAGCTGATCCAGCCCATATCGAACGGGTCTCTGGTTCTTTCCCTGGACACGGATTTCGACGGCTGCATGGAGATGGTGCAGAGAATCACCAGCGAGCATAACATCTATCTCGCAAATTCCATTAACTCCCTGCGCATAGAGGGACAGAAAACAATAAGCATAGAACTTTGCCAGCAGTTTGACTGGGAGGTTCCGGACTGGGTAATAATTCCTGGCGGTAACCTCGGCAACGTGTCCGCCCTCGGAAAAGGGTTTTTGATGATGTACGATCTCGGTCTTATAAAAAAGCTTCCGAGAATAGTCTGCGCGCAGGCGCAAAACGCAAACCCCCTTTACCTGAGTTTTCTTAAAGGCTTTGAAGAATTTACTCCCGTAAGAGCGAAGAAAACCCTTGCAAACGCCATACAGATCGGAAACCCCGTAAGCATTAACAAGGCGATCTCGATCCTGAGGCGATTTGACGGGATCGTGGAACAGGCATCGGAAGACGAACTCTCCCACGCCTCGGCCATGGCGGACAGAACGGGCACTTTTAACTGCCCCCATACCGGAGTGGCACTCGCTGTATTTTTGAAACTGCTTGAGAAAAAGATCCTTTCCCCGAAGGAAAAAATAGTGGTCGTGTCCACCGCCCATGGACTGAAATTCGTGGAGTTCAAAGCCGGCTACCACAAGTCTGCTCTCGAGGGAATATCATCTGAGCTGAGAAACGTTCCGGTGGAACTTCCAAACGACTACAAAACCGTAAGAGACGCGATACAGAGCAGAATTCCGGTTCAGTAAAAATCAGCGTATGCTCCCGCTCCCGGCAATTTGAAGAAGATTCATCCCTCCTCAGCCGCTGCCCGCGACATCCGCGCGGACAGCCGAGGTTCTTCTCGAAGCCCGAAACCTCCACCATTCCCAGGCAAGCAGCGCCCATACGGGTGCAAACTCCATCCACACCACCGCGTCCACGAATATTCCCGCTTCCTCGGAGTGAGGGGGGAAGTAGTACTGAAGATAATAAAGCGGAAGCAGCGCGGTCAGTGCCAGAAAACCCGGGCTCAAGGCTACGCAGAGAAACGGAAGAAGCCAGGTGTAGTACCAGGGAAACTGCGCCGGGCTCAGCAGAAACGCACCTCCGATTATCAGAAGGGCTTTTCTGTGGATGCCCAGAGATCCGCTCGCAAACACTATGTAGAGCTTCCAGGCAAGAAGAACCGCTATGACGCCGACCCTGGAGTACGTCTGCGCATGTCCGGGGTGAATATCCATCGCCTCCAGAACAAACTCCCACCCCGAAAGAATCGTCGCGAAAAACGGACTGTTGTTCTGCCAGCTCTTTCCATACATCATGATTCCGGAAGCCGGGTCCAGTTTAAACACCACCGTGGGAAGAAATATGATCAAGATCGCGACAGCAAAAATAAGAGTCTGCAAAAGCGTTTCCCTCTTCTCCCGAAGAGGCTTTAGAAACAACCCGAAAAGAAGCACCGGCCAGAGCTTGACTCCCACCGCGAGCGAGAGCGCAAGCGTCCATAGTCTTTTTCTTCCGTAAAGAAAAAGCAGGATTGCTCCCAGTACGAACGGAAACGCCAGGACATCCATGTGAACGGAGTTAAATATCTGCTGCACCAGAAGCGGGTTCCACCAATAGATAAGCAGGCTTTGGGGAGGAATATCAAGTTTTCTCAGGCTCACAAGCAAAAGCGCGAGCGTAATCAGATCAAACACCAAGAGCATGATTCTCCACGCCGTGAGGCTCATGGGAGATATCCTGTAGGATACGGCGAAGAAGAATTCCGCAACCGGCGGATAGATGGTCTTTACGTGCGGGTGGTTTACTTTCTCAAGTGTCTCGCCGTAAAGATCCTTGAGTTCTTTCAGTCCTTCGCTCCCACCGTCCTCCGCCACTTCCTCAGGCGAGTGCTCGTAGGGATTCACACCGCTTGCCAGAACCGCGCCGTCCCAGAAGTAGCGGTGAAAATCGTCTTCGAGTATGGGGGTTGAAAACAGAAACAGAACCCTAAACCCGAGACCGAAGAGAACTATAAGGAGAAGCGAGCACGCGCGGTTTTTCCTGAAGCTTCCTACAGCCACGAAATAAACGGCCGAAGCTGCAACCAGAAGCAATATGAAAACCGGTATGAGATCCTTTTCAAAAGCCCCTGAGGAAAGCTGCGGGGAGATTTTGGCGATAGCTCCAAGCAGGAGAAAAACGACTGCTCCGCACAGAAGAAGGAGCCGGTCCGGTTTCTTGATTTTTTCCATCAATGGGTACAATTACGGGAATGTAGTTTCATTCGGCTTGGAATTCCGGAAGATGAACAAGAGCAAGGAGAAATTAAAACTAATTCTTAAAAGCAAATCAATTCTGCTCGGAAATTTCACTCTGGCATCGGGAAAACAAAGTTCCTACTACATCGACGCCAGGCACACAACCTTGGATCCTGAAGGCATCCACCTGATATCGGAAATATTTCTGGACGAAATAGCCGCGCAGATAGGCGTAACGGCCGTCGGAGGACCGTCAACGGGCGCCGACCCTATGGTGGGAGCCATCATCTACAGAAGCTGGGAGCAGGGAATGCCGCTTCGCGGGTTCATAGTAAGGAAAAAGGAGAAAGAACACGGGACTGGAAACATGATAGAGGGCGGGCTTTGCGAGGGAGACAAGGTAGCCATAGTCGAGGACGTGATTACGACCGGTGGTTCAGTGCTGAGGGCCATAGATATTGTCGAATCCGCTGGAGCCGAGGTCTGTGGGGTTTTCTGCGTCGTTGACAGGGGAAAGAAGACGGAAAGAACTTTCCTTGAGCGGGGTTGCAGCTTCTTTTCTATATTCAGAGTTTCGGAACTTCTCTAGAAAAACTTCACGCGAAACTCTTTGGAATTATATACATATTTACTCAATCACAGTGCAGTTAGGCTAATACACCGTAATGGTTAAAGAAATACGTACCGTAGAGTTTGTCGTCCTGCCTGTCACTAAGGCTAAAGCAAGGAAGATGTTCCAGATAGCGGGAGCCTGCAGGTTCGTCTGGAACCATTTTCGGGAGAAAAACCTTGCCGATTATCAGGCATTCAGAAAAGACAAAAGAGAAAAACCGAAGACCAGTTACTTCTCTCTCGGCGTTGAGTTCACCAAACTTAGGCACGAGACGCAGTGGATGCTTGAACTTCCCGCCAATCCGGTGAAGCACACCCTCAAGTATTTTGCCGACGCGCTTGGAGAAGCTATGGCCGGGAAAAAGGGTTTTCCGAAACCGAGGAGCAAAAAGAGAACCGCTCCCGGTTTTACGCTTCCAAGCACGGGACAGTTTGGGATAAGGAAGCTGAGCAGCAAGTATGGGCTTCTCCGTATTCAAGGAGTGGGCTGGGTAAAAATTACCCGCAGGGGAGGCAATCCCTGGGAGAGAGGCACACCGAAACAGGCAGTGCTTCGACATGACGGGCACAGATGGCGTGCCTTTGTCTCCTACGAGGTCGAAGTGGAACAAAGATCGGATGATGGAGAGTTTTTAGGCGTTGACATGAATGTTCGCCAGGTAGCCACTTCGGATGGAGATTTCTACTTCCTGCCCGATCTCGAGAAAAAAGAGAAGCGAAGGAAATGCTATCAGCGAAAGATGGCAAGGCAGGTTAAAGGATCAAAAAGGAGAAAGAATACGAAAAGGAAACTTGCGAAGGTGAGCAAAAAGATAGTCAACATCCGTAAGAACTGGATTCACCAGACCACAAAGGAGATTGCCGGGAAATGCGGAACCGTGATAGTGGAAGACTTAAAGGTGAAGAATATGACAGCTTCCGCAAAGGGTACGATAGGGAATCCGGGAAAGAACGTGAAGCAGAAGGCGGGACTTAACAGGGCAATGCTTGATACGGCCTTCGGGAGAATAAGAAGAAATCTTAAGCACAAGTGTGGGAGATTGATAGAAGTGAATCCCGCATATACAAGTCAGACATGCTCAGAATGCGGGCATGTGGATAAAGAGAACCGTAAAACCCAAGCACGGTCCCGGTGTGTGAGTTGTGGCTACGTGTCCAACGCGGACATGAATGCGGCAATAAACATAAGGCGTCTGGGAATGGCGCAACTGCACGGGGAGGGTTCTGATATTAACACAGTCCCGATGAACCGTGAAATTGATACAAGATTATCCTATGGGTAAACAAGTATATAATTTCCATGCTATTTGGTTTTTACGTAATTACTGCCGCCGACATTTAGGCGGGGAGACAATTTATTGAGCATTTTAGTTGTTGTAACACTTGTGCTTTCGGCATTTCTGGCTCTTAACATAGGAGCCAACAATTCCGCGGCGTCCATGGCGACATCGTACGGTGCCGGCGTAAGGTCCAAAACACAGGCAGTATGGCTCATAGCTATCTTCGCCCTCTTGGGAGCACTTACGGCCGGAGCTCCCGTGGTGGAGACCGTAGGAAAAGGAATAGTGCCCGCCGAAACCCTTTCCTCCGACATAGGCTTCATATTTATAATCCTGCTTCTGGGAATAGGGTTCATCGCGTGGGCTAACGTGGCGCGTACACCCATAGCCACTACACACGCCATAGTGTGCGCCATAGTGGGGATCGGTCTTTATACTCAGACGCTCAATTCCGACAGCTTCATTCGGGTGCTCAAATGGTGGATCGTGGCACCGATAGTCGCCTGGGTAATAAATTTCGTTTTGGCAAAGTTCTTTTACTTCAAAATAGTCCACTATCTAGCAACCAATTTTTCGGAAAAAAGAGTTAACGTTATCCTGACCGTTCTGATTACCATATCCGGAACATTTATCGCGTTCTCGGGAGGGGCCAACAATTCCGCAAACGCTATAGGTCCGATAGTGAGTCTGGGAATCATAGATTCCTATCCAGGCGCAATTTTGGCCGGCGTTGCGATGGGAGTGGGAGCGATTCTGCTGGGAGGCAGGGTTCTTGAAACGCTTGGGAAAAAAATAACGGAAATATGCATTATAAGAGCCATCTCGGTTGAGTTTACGGCAGCCGTGATAATACTGCTTGCCTCGCTTTACGGAATTCCCGTTTCGATCGCCGAAATAGTCATGGCCGGAGTAGTGGGCTTTTCGTGCGCACAGCATGGATTCGCCCAGACTTCAAAGAACAGCCATGTTGTCAAAATTGGTTTTTTCTGGTTTGTTGTTCCCGTGCTGACCGTCGGGGTAAGCTATTACGTATCTCTCATATACATAAAGTACGGCCTGTCGTCGTATCTGAGTTTTCTGGGTTAGATGAAATTTTCCGAAGAAGACATAAAAAGCCTCAATCGTGAGTTCGAGGCAAGCTCTCCCCAGGACATCCTCGCCTGGGCTTCGCAGAATCTCGGTTCGTCGGTGGCGCTTGCGACCAGTTTTCAAGTCCAGGGAATGGTACTCGTGGATATGTTCGCAAAAACCGACCCCGAGGCGAGGATATTCACTCTTGATACAGGAAGGCTTCATTCGCATACATACGACGCCATGGAGAGGACAAGAGAGAAGTATGGCATAAATATCGAGGTGCTTTTCCCCGACAGCACTGAAGTGGAGGAAATGGTGACAAGCCACGGAGTGAATCTTTTTTACAAAAGCGTTGAGAACAGGAGGCTCTGCTGCCAGGTGAGGAAAACCAACCCGCTAAACGGATTTCTAAAAACCCTTGACGCCTGGATTACTTCCATAAGGGCTGACCAGACGGAGCAGCGGGCCGATTCAACGAAATTTGAGATTGACTATCTGCACGGAAAGATGCTCAAGATAAACCCGATTCTTGACTGGACCACCGACCAGGTATGGGATTACGTAAGAAAAAACGACGTTCCGTACAACAAGCTTCACGACATGGGATATCCGAGCATAGGATGCGCTCCCTGCACAAGAGCCATTGAGGAGGGGGAAGATCCGAGGGCGGGCAGATGGTGGTGGGAGCAGGGTTCTGACAAAGAATGCGGAATTCACTTCAGTCACGAACCGCAGTCCTAAAAACCGCGGGGCGGATTCAGGTTCCTTAGCGCAGATTCTTTTTCACAAGCGGAATCACTTCTTCCTTGAGCAGCCTCATTGATTTTTGCCACTTCTCCTTCGGGTTCCACTCGTGCCCCATGGCCAGAAGCACCCCGAATCCCCCGACGAATTCATGAAGCTCTATTATCTTTCTGGCGACCTCCTCGGGACTCCCGACAAGCCACAGGTTTTCGATCATGTAGTCCATCGTCACTTCCTGGTCCGACATTGACTTGTCAACCTTAAAAAGATTCAGATTGTCTCTTATCATGGGAACTAGCGTGAAAAAATAATCCCGGAAATCTCTTGCGAGCGTACCCTCTATTACCTCTTTTCTCGCTTCCTCCGTGGTCTCCGCGACGTATACATCCCTCGCGATTCTCCATTTTCCTCTCTCCGGCGTTCTGCCGGCGGCATCCGCCCCCTGCTCGTATCCCGCCCAGTGAGACTTCAGCACGTCGCGTGTAACGAAGTTTATGCTCATCGGTATCCAGTCCCGTTCCCCGGCGGTCTTGAGACTTGCGGAATTCTCCGAGATTCCCGCGACCGCTATGGGAGGATGGGGTTTCTGATATGGTTCCGTGTGCACTCCCAGACCGACTTTCTCCACAGGATCGGGAACCTTGAAACTCCACCGGGAGTTAGAATAGACGCCCGGGCTCGGATCGTTCCACAGATTCAGTATCATCTCAAGGGATTCGTTCATAAGCTGTCTCTGCTCTCCAGTTCTCGGGTTTATGCCGAATGCCTCAAAATCTCCGATGAAGCTCCCGGCTCCCACCCCCCAGTAGAATCTTCCCTTAAGCAGGTGATCGAGAACCGCGATTCTGTGCGCAAGCATAAAAGGGTTGTGCTGAGACAGACATGAAACTCCCGTACCGAAAATTATCCGCTTAGTGAGAGCGGCAGCCTTGGCTATGAAAAGATCGGGGGCCGGTATGTTCTCCCAGCCCGCGGTGAAATGCTCTCCTATCCAGGCTTCCCTGAAGCCGATTTCGTCGAGAAAAACCATCTGCTCCAGATCCGCTTCGAGTGTTTCAGAAAGGGGGGAGCCGAACGGATGAAGGGGCATCGTGAAGTATCCAAGTTCCATTTCCGGAACATTATACTTTCTTTGAATATAAAAGGAGAATTTTCTGAGTATTGAATATCTTCGAAGGTGTTGGATTCAGAGGATGTCTTGTCAGCGTGCCCGATTACAGGGCAACCCCGGCAACGGATGTCGCATGAATTGCTGAGCGGTAATCGCCACGGCCACGCTGACCGCAAGGCCGCTATAGGGACGTTGCTCCGACCTGGTGTTGGACTAACGCGAGAACCCGAGGTTAAATGATTCAAACGTCTTGGGGAATAACAATATTTTTAGGGGCTTGCTCCGTGCGACTTTCAGGCTGTCAACTTGATAAGTATATCATCCCCATCAATCTTCACAGGATAGGTTTCCAGAGGATCAACTGCGGGAAGACATAGAACTTCGCCGGTTCTTACGTTGAACTCTGCACCGTGATAACAGCAGGTGATGCGTTCTCCGTCAAGGTCGCCGTCTGAAAGAGTGAAACACTGGTGGGTGCATTCATCCCGAAAGGCATAGAAATGCCCCTCGACCCTGCATATGGCAATCGCTTCTCCGTCGATGAAAAAAGATTCCACCTCTCCTTCAGCTATGTCTGAAACCTTTGCCACTTTTTCGTAATCGGACATAAGCCTACTTCCCGCCGTCGTTTTCGAGCCTTTGCTCAAACCATTTCATGACCGTACGCTCAAGAATCTCCCTCACGGAGTCGATCGACATATGCTCAAGGGTCTGATTAGTAAAGGCACGGAGCATTATGATTTTTGCCTTCCTCATTGAGATTCCCCTTGAACACAGGTAAAAAAGGGCTTCTTCATCCATCTGCCCGATAGTGGCGCCATGGGTGCACTTAACATCGTCGTTGTATATCTCAAGCTGAGGCTTCGTGTCTATCTGGGCCGTGTCGGATAGAAGAAGGTTCCTGTTGGTCTGCTTCGCGTCCGTTTTCTCGGCGCCTTCGTGAACCAGTATCCTCCCGTGAAAAACTCCCTTTGAACGACCGTCAAGTACGCCGTTATAGAACTGGCGGCTGTCGCAATGAGGGCTTGCATGCTCAACGCGCATGAAGTTATCCATGTGCTGGCGTCCCTCGGACATGAAAAGACCGTAAATGTCGGAGTTGCATCCTTCTCCAGCCAGGACGGGATGAACATTGTTCCTCACTATGGCCCCTCCGCAGAGAACCGAGTGGGAAGCGATATTGCTGTTTTTCTGCTGATTTACCCTAAGGGTGGAGAAATTAAACGCCTTCTGGCTTTCAAACTCAAGCCTGTAGTGTTCAAGATTCGCGTTTTCCCCGCAGACAACCTCCGTGACCACATTTGAGAAATAGACGCTCTGGGACACCGACACGTAATGTTCTATGACCTTGGCGACCGAATTTTGCCCGACGACGATGAGATTTCTCGGATTTATGAATAAAGGACGGCCTTCGTCCGTCGATACGTGAAGAACATGCACCGGTTTTTCAAAAACGGTCCCGTCGGGAACGTAAACAAACACTCCGTCCTCAAAGTAGGATGTATTAAGGGAGATAAACGCGTCTTTTTCATAATCCGCGTATCTCGCCAAGTGGTCCCTCACAAGATCGCCCCGCTCGCAAATCGCATCCGAAAGGCTCTTTACCAGTATCCCTTCCCCGGCATCTCCAGTGTCTGAAAGGGAAGAGGCGAAACGACCGTTTACAAAAACAAGCCTCAGGCAATCAAGCCCGGAAAACCCGTAGGAATCCACGGATTTCTTAGAAACCCCGGAGATTCCATTCTCGGCAATTGAAAAGGGGCCTCTCCGAAGTGCCTCAAGGTTGGTAAATCTCCACTCTTCGTCAGAAAGCGTCGGAAATCCGAGCTTGCCGAATCCCGAAATCGCCTCACGGCGAAGGGTGGTTACCCACTCGTGGGCGTCTTTTCGCCCGCTATCGAGAAACTTAGAGAGTCCCTCGACGTAACTTTCGCGCGTACCGTCAAAAACAATAGCCATCGTATTATGCTCCCTGCGGGCTGCCGAGGCCTTAAAACCCCGCGTAACCTTTCTCCTCAAGCTCGTGAGCCAGTTCCTTTCCTCCAGATTTTACAATCTTCCCATCAACCATTACGTGGACAAAATCGGGAACTATATAGTTAAGAAGCCGCTGGTAATGGGTTATGACTATAAAGGAACGTCCTGAGTCCCTCATTGAATTCACCCCGTTTGCCACTATCTTGAGCGCGTCTATGTCAAGACCGGAATCCGTCTCGTCAAGCACCGCCAGAGTCGGTTCGAGTAGCTGCATCTGGAATATTTCGTTTCTTTTCTTCTCTCCGCCCGAAAAACCGGCGTTCACGGACCTTTTAAGAAGGTCCTCGTCAATACCAAGCGCTTTCATCTTCTCCCTGGCAAGCTTTGCGAACTCAATGTGCTTAAGCGGCTTTTCATCACTGTATTCTCTTTTCGCGTTAAGGGCTTCGCGAAGAAGATAAGTGTTCGCAACCCCCGGGATCTCAACGGGGTACTGAAAAGCCAAGAATATTCCCTCGCACGCCCTCTCTTCAGGCTCAAGATCAAGAAGGTCCTTGCCCTGGAACGTTATCTCCCCTTCGGTAACTTCGTATGTTTCCCTGCCCGCAAGAACCTGAGCAAGAGTGCTTTTCCCTGAACCGTTTGGACCCATTATGGAGTGAACTTCCCCGGGCGCTACGGTAATATCCATCCCTTTCAGTATTTCCTTGTCATCTACCTGCACGTGCAGGTTTTTCACCTCGAGCATATTTCGCTCCTCCTAAAAATCTTTTTTTCAGAATTACGGCGGAACCCTTATTAACCCACGCTTCCCTCAAGACTTACACTCAGCAGTTTTTCAGCTTCAACCGCGAACTCAAACGGCAGTTCTTTGAAAACTTCCTTGCAGAAGCCGTTCACTATGAGCGAAACCGCGTCTTCGGCGGAAAGCCCTCTCTGGCGACAGTAAAACATCTGGTCCTCGCCTATTTTAGAGGTAGAAGCCTCGTGCTCCATGTGAGCCGTAGAGTTTCTTACCTCTATATATGGAAAAGTGTGTGCTCCGCAGCGGTCCCCTATAAGCATCGAGTCGCACTGCGTGTAATTTCTCGCCTTTTCGGCATTCTTACCAATCTCAACAAGTCCCCTGTACACGTTCTGCCCCTCGCCCGCGGAAATGCCCTTGGAAATAATCGTACTGCTGGTGTTTTTCCCAACGTGAACCATCTTGGTTCCGGTGTCGGCCTGCTGACGCCTGTTGGTAAGGGCGACGGAGTAAAACTCCCCAACCGAATTATCCCCTTCAAGAACGCAGCTCGGATACTTCCAGGTGATGGCTGAACCGGTCTCGACCTGCGTCCAGGAAATTCTCGAACCCCTGCCTACGCATCTTCCCCGCTTGGTAACGAAATTGTATATTCCACCCTTGCCCTGCTTGTCTCCCGGATACCAGTTCTGTATCGTCGAGTACTTTATGGTGGCGTCATTGTGGGCTATCAGTTCAACCACCGCGGCGTGGAGCTGATTCTCGTCCCTCTGCGGGGCAGTACAGCCCTCAAGATAGCTTACGTAGCTGCCCTCTTCTGCAATTATAAGCGTTCTTTCGAACTGTCCGGTGTTCTCCGCGTTTATGCGGAAATAGGTAGAAAGCTCCATGGGGCACCTTACTCCCTTTGGAACGTAGACGAAGGAACCGTCCGTAAAGACCGCGGAATTCAAAGCCGCATAGAAATTATCCCCGCGCGGCACTACCGAACCCATATACTTGCGCACAAGATCGGGATGCTCTTCCACCGCCTCGGACATGGAGCAGAAAATAACTCCCTCCTCGGCAAGTTTTTCCTTGAAAGTGGTAAAGACAGAAACGCTGTCGAAAACCGCATCGACCGCGACGCCCGCCAGCATCTTCTGCTCCTCGAGCGGAATACCGAGCTTGTCGTAGGTTTCCTTTATCTCCGGGTCAACCTCATCAAGGCTTTTCGGCCTGGGGTTGCTTTTCGGTGCTGCGTAGTAGCTTATGTCGTTAAAATCTATGTCCGGATACCTCAGAAAGGCCCACCGGGGCTCCTTCATCTTCTTCCAGCGCTCATACGCCCCGAGGCGCCATTCGAGAAGCCACTCCGGTTCATTCTTCTTGGAGGAGATCATCCTGATTACATCTTCGCTAAGCCCCTTGGGGGCAATTTCCTGCTCTACATCAGTTACGAATCCGTACTTGTATTCCTCCTGTGCGAGTTTTTCAAGATCGACGCTCATTAAGAAATATCCTCCTAGTGCCTTTTGCCGCTCCGAGTTTCATTCACCATGTCCCCGATAGTGGTATCTTCAAGAATCCTTATCATGGACACTTTGAGCTTATCCCAAAGGGGAAGCTGCCCACAGTTCTCATAGAGGGCGCAGGGACCGTCGTCGTCCATGCAGTCGACTATCCTTATCTCTCCCTCTATGGCCTCGTATACCTCTCTCAGGCTGAGTTCGTGCGGGGACTTGCGGAGCATGTATCCGCCCTCGGGCCCCACCTTCGACCTGAGTATTCCGCGATTGACAAGCCTTCTCATCACCTTGGCGAGGTAGTTCTGCGGAATGTGCTGGGTTTCGGATATCTGCTTCATGCTGAACTTAAACTTCGGATTGCCTCCCATATGGATAAGGCATCTGACGGCGTAATCAAGTGTTCTGCTTACCTGCATAACGTTATTGTATACTTTATATATCCATAAAATAGCTATCTAGATGGTAATCCTTACCATTATTTGAACAAAGTCAACCGGAGCAGGAAAGAAACTTTTTCCAGACGAGCTCAAGTCTCCTCAACATATTCCCTCTGTTGCGGTCAACCGGCAAAAACGGTCAGCAGAAAGAGGTCATCCGCCCAAGCTGGCGCCGTTAGCGGTGCGTATCCAAATACTTATCCCTTAGCTTTTTATATTCCGCTTCGGACAAATTTCTCGACCTGTCAAGAAATATGGCGACCGCCCAGATTGCTTCATCATCATGGGTGGGTCCGTAAGCAGGCATTCCGGTCATCTGAACCCCGTTTTTCGTGACCCAGAAGATATCTTTAAGAGAATACTCATACAGTTTTTCTTCAGGGAATTTGGGCGGAGGCGGAAAAAGACCCTTGCCGGTCGGCGAAGCTTCAACGCCGGGCGCTCCATGGCACTGAACGCACATGTGCTCATATTCCTTAAAGCCCTTCACATACATATCCTTATCATTAACGTCGTAGGGAACCGTGAGACTCGCAGAGTTTCTTTTTATAGATCTCTCGGCAATGCCGTGAAAAATCTTGTTTACAATCGCCGGGTGTGGTTTTGTCGCCGAGACATCGTAACGGCCGAGAATAAAATAAAGTGCGGCGGCTATAATCAAAACCGCTGTCAGTAATTTTTTCCTTCTTAACACTTTTTCAATCATCCTAATACCTCTATCGGTAAATCCACCGGAACGTGGGATTCACCTCATTTGGTTCGCAACTTCCCGCATGAACAATCAGGCTTTACAAAAGAAGGACCATCCATAAACGAGTAAAACAAGTGACTTGTTAAGGGTAAGACAGGCAGGATTTACCCGGATATTCCAGACAATCAATACCCATTTTGTTTGTCAAACGGAAGCGGAAAAGGAAATTGTAAAGAGTAAGTACAACTTTCGCTAAGAAAGTTGAGCTGGTTGAAGATTGCGAAAACAGCGGTTTTAGCTCAAACCTGCAAAGAAAAAACTTCACCAGTCAGGAAGTTGTTCCACTACCAAATATCATCCAGCGTCTTTGCGCCCATCAGTCTTTCTCGCATTGTGTAACGAAGATTATAAAGTGGCTTGACACGCCCGTTCTTCTTCCTTGGAATCGATCTGATCTTTTTTGCAGGCTCTGTAAAATTAACGACATACTTTCCACTTTCTCCCCATGGCTCAATCGATTTGACCGGAGCGATATATGTAATCGCAGATACGGGAGCTACTTGATAAACTGCGATATATTTGATTAGCGAATGCATTGATGCATGCAGACGAATTTCGTGCCACTGGTCTTCTTTTAGAAATACCTTTTCAAATCCTTCTTGGCGGGCCGGCACGACTACTGTGTCCAGTTCACTTTGATCTATACGGCGGCTTTCTCTTGTCTTATCTTTTATCGCGTCAAGATCAGCTTTTACATCAGCAAGGAACGGTTCAAAATGGTATAAACGATCACCTGCATCATTTTCGTATCTGCTAAGTGTTAAAATCTCGACTCCAAACTTAAACTTCCCCGCCAGTACTTTCTCCAAACGATCAGGAACTTCGTCGATAATGACGAGAGCCAGGAACGGCGCTTTAACCAAATATTCTAAAAGACGGTCCAAGTTACAAAATTCGTTCTCCTCCGCAAACTTTTCGCATTTAGACGTGTGATCCTTGGAACTCCGAATCGCCTCATAGAGAATTTCTTTGACCTTCAGGGGCTCATCTTCAAACGACAATGAGAATTCCAGTATCTGAACAGCAATGTGTTTGAGAGCATCGTGAGAGGCCAGTTCATTCTCCACCACATACAGGCGGGGTTCGGCCCCGCTTAGATCAAGTAAATATCCATCGGGAATGTTTTTGTTTTTTCTGCCGATCTTTTTCTTGACATCCAAGTAAAACCGATCTGGACCAAACAAATCATTTTGGACATACGATATGGCTGATTCAAAATCCTTCTCGTTCGCGTACTCAACACTTTGGTAAAGCCCTTTAGGGGTTCGAATAACACGCATATTTGAAGTATAACGGAAAAACAGAATTCTTCGTAAAGAATAAGTCTCGCTAAAAGAGTTTCTGAACTGGAATCCGAGCGAAAAAGGCGTCGTCCGTCAGGAAGCGGTGGAAGCGTAGATGAAAAGAAGCACGACTATCACGACGACCCCGCCGACCATGGCCGCTGCATAATACCTGAGAAGGCCTGTCTGCAGCGCGCTCAGGCGTCCTGATAGGTTCCTTACAAAATCGCTCAGCCCGTCAAGCGAGCGGTCTATAACGGAGCGGTCAAAGTCAGAGGACAGTCCCGAAATGTAGTTAAACGGAGATACGAAAACCGCCTCGTAAATCTCATCCACGTACCACTTGTTAAAAGATCCTCTGCGGACTGCGTCGGCCGTCTGACCCGAGACCAGAGCGGCTTTGCCCTGCCCGCGGTAATAAACCAGAATGCCGGCCGCTATCCCCACAAACGCTGCCAGCACCGAGAACCCTACAAGGGTCCAGTGGCCGAAATGGTGAGAAGACGCATATTCCGCGCCGTAGTGTACTACCACTGAAGAAGAAAGGAACTTCTTAATAAGATCCGTGTAATGAAAGCCCACGCTCTCACCGATGAATTCTGGGACACCTAGAAGACCGCCGACAATTGACAGAACCGCGAGAATCACAAGAGGTACGGTCATCACTGCCGGGGATTCGTGCACGCGACTTTTCGTCTTGTAGTCCATCCTCGCTGTTCCCTCGAAGGTGAGTATGTAGAGCCTCGTCATGTAAAAAGCGGTAAGTACGGCCGTAAGAAGCCCTGCGGCCCAGAAAAACGTATGGCCGCCGTTATAAAGCGAAGCCAGGATCTCGTCCTTGCTGAAAAAGCCCGAAAGAAGAGGAAAGCCGGAAATCGCAAGCGTTGCCACCAGAAACGTGACGGCCGTTACGGGAATCATCCCGCGAAGCCCCCCCATCTTCCTTATGTCCTGCTCTCCGGCCATGGCATGTATAACGCTTCCCGCCCCGAGGAATAAAAGCGCCTTGAAAAAAGCGTGGGTAACCAGATGAAATATCGAAAACACATAGGCTCCCGCTCCTGCAGCCATCAGCATGTAGCCCAGTTGACTGACGGTCGAGTAAGCAAGCACCTTCTTTATGTCGTTCTGGGTGATCGCTATCGTGGCGGCGAAAAACGCTGTGAACGTCGCCACGATCAAAACGACGTTCAAAGCCACTGGACTCAGGTCAAAAAGCGGCGAGCAGCGGCTTAACATGTAAACCCCGGCGGTAACCATTGTTGCGGCGTGAATAAGGGCACTCACCGCGGTCGGACCCGCCATTGCGTCCGGAAGCCAGACGTGAAGCGGGAACTGGGCCGATTTCCCGACGGCACCGACAAATAGAAGAAGCGCCATCGCGGTTATAAGCGACTGCGAAAGCCCGGAAACAAAAACTGGGTCGGCAAGCTGGGAAAAAACATCTTGGTAGTTAAGCGATCCGAAAACGGTAAAAATGAGAAAGATGCCGAGGATAAACCCGAAGTCCCCTATCCTGTTGACCACAAAAGCCTTTCTCCCCGCATACGCCCTGAACGAGTCCTCATACCAGAACCCTATAAGCAGGTAGGAGGCAAGACCCACTCCCTCCCATCCGACGAACATCATGGGAAAGTTGTTACCCAGAACCAGAACCAGCATGAAGAAAACGAAAATATTAAGATAGGTGAAATACCGCGCGTAACAGCGATCGTGGTGCATGTAACCTATCGAGTAGACATGGATTAGAAATCCCACCCACGTTACGACAAGGGCCATTACGGCGGAAAGTGAGTCAAACAGAAACTCGAAGCCAATGTTGAGAGTGCCCGAGAGCATCCAGGTGAAAAGCTCAGATGTAATGGGTTGCGCTCCCGAGGGGTTCTGCGAGAGAAGATCGAGGAAAAGCCGCGTGGATAAAAGGGCGGAGACCAGAACGGCCGCACACGCCACCGTTCCCACAACCTTGTCTCTTGTGCGTCTTGTGGTCCCGGCAAGCTTTTCGCAAAGACCAGTAGCGAAGAAAAGCCCGTTAAAAAGGGCTCCCGCAAGCGGCGCAAAAACTATTAGAGCAAGCACTCAGGCAAACCTCCGAAAAAAAATAAACTAACCCCTAAGCAGTTTCAGCAGATCGATGTCAAGGCTCTCTTTCTGCCTGTAAATCGAAACGACAAACGCAAGGCCGACTGCGACCTCGGCAGCCGCAACCGTAACTGACATGAGCACGAATACATGTCCCGTGGCACCTTCATAGAGCCTTGAGAAGGCAACGAAAAGCAGATTGCACGAGTTAAGCATGAGCTCAAGACACATAAGCACGACAAGTATGTTCTTTCTTGTAATGACGCCGTAGACCCCTATCGCAAAGAGCACGCAGGCCAGAACAACGTAGTGAGTAACCGTGATCTCCATCTTACGATTCCCTCACCTTGGCTATGACTAGAACGCCCACCATGGCTATGACCACAAGAACCGAGGTGAGCTCAAACGCGAGCAGATAATCACTGAAAAGAGATCTCCCCACATGGGCGACGGTACCGAAATTCTCAGGGTCCGCAAGTTCCGGGAAAACCACTGGCGAAGAGAAGAAAAGCCTTGAGGCTAGCAGTCCGACAACGGCGACGAAAAGAAAAAGAAACGTCATCCTCTTCGGTATGTTTATGCTGTCAAACCTAAGCTCACTGTCCCTTATGTTGAGGAACATGACAGTGAAGAGAAAAAGCACCATTATCGCCCCCGCATAAATCAGTATCTGTATCGCCGCAATGAAATGGGCGTGGAGAAGCACGAAAAGCACCGCGGTCGAGAAAAGGGTAAGAACGAGCGAAATAGCGCTTGTAACGGGGTTTTTATGGCTCACGACCATAATGGCGCCCAAGACGGCAAGCGCAGAGAAAATATAAAAAAGGACCGTATGAGACAATGGGGTTTTCCGGAAAAAGGTTTGGCAATGATTATAGTTACAATGCCCGTAGAGTCAAACTTCTGCGCCACGACCTATCTGCTTCTCGAAACTCCCGTCTTCGGGCAGTAACCGCTTACGGGACAACGGCTGCAAAGAGGAGACAGGGGTCTGCATATCTGCTGCCCGAGGGCGACGAGAAGAGAGTTATACTCTATCCAATATCTGCGGGGCAGTTTCTCCCGAAGAGCCATCTCGGTTTCGTAAGGATTTTTGGTGTCCACGTAACCCCACCTGTTAGAGATCCTGTGCACGTGGATATCAACGCAGATGGCGGGTTTTCCGTATCCGAGAGAAAGAACCAGATTGGCCGTTTTTCTCCCGACGCCGCGGAATTCTAAAAGCTCGTCTATACTGTCCGGAACCCGGCCATCATGTTCGTCTATCAGTTTTTCACATATCCCTATTATGTTCCCCGCCTTTACCCTGTAAAAACCGACGGGATATATGAGTTTCCTTACCCTTTTTTCCCCAAGCTCAAGCACGGCCCGAGGAGTTGAGGCTTCTTGGAAAAGCCTCGCTGAGGCCTCAGCCGTGGTCTCGTCCTTGGTCCGCAGACTCAGCACCGTTGAGATAAGAACCCTGAAAGGGCTTTTTGAGGAAACGGCCGTAAGCGTAACTATGGGAACGTTCCATCCGGCCGCTTCTTTTCTCAGTATTCCCAGAACCCTTCCGATGTTTTTCCTTTCAACCTTTGCGGTCATCTTGATCGAGAGCGCATCCCTACTGGATTCGTGAATCTTCAGTGCTGCCAGCGCACTTGGTCCCTATATCCTCCCATTTCTGAAAAAACACCTTAAGCGCAAGTTCAGCCTCACCGAAATCCGACAGGGAGACAAGCTCCAGAATTCTCGCGACTTCCGTTACGCTGTTTTCATTTTTCAGAGTGTAAGGATGTATGTAATTGCAGATGTCGCCGTAGTTAAGCACCATATAGCTCTGCGTATTGAACTGTACAAGCCATTTTCTAAGGTCCTCAAGGCTTCGGTCAAGATTACGGAGAAAAACTTTAAGGGGATTTGTGGATTCTCCGGACATCGTTTCCTCGATTCTCTCCCGCGTGGAAATCAGTCTCTTTTTCGATTGCTCAAGAGTTGAGTTGTAATGAATCGAGTTAAAGCCCCAGTGGGTATAGAAATTTTTCCTCTCCTCCTCTGAGAAAAGGAGAAACCATTCAAACGGAATAACGTTTTCGGACGCAAAGCAGTTAAGGGAATCCGAAGTGGGCGCGACAAAATAGTTGCCGCCTTCATCCTTCATGAAAAGACAGTCGGGCAGGTCTTCGTGAGGCAGATTAAGATGGTCGGAGAGTGCCTGGCGAAACACGCTGTACTCATTGCCGAACCAGATCCCGAAAGGAGAAGTGGGACCACCCCAGTAACGCTCGTAAAACTTAAGATACTTGCTCCAGTACTCAGATTTTTCCCTGAAAGAATCCAAAGGCTCATACACTATAAGAGTACTGGAAGGCATCGCTTTATATTAGTTTACGGAAAAATCAATCCGGGCAAAAAAAAAGAGGAGGAACAACCGTTACCGGCATCCCTCCTCTCTTCACTTATCGCAAGCTCAGTGTCTTCCGACACAAGCTCTTCTCTGTCATTATCCCTGGCTATACTGCGGCAGCAGGAACCTGTGACGCATCGTGTACTCAAACGGCGTGGAGTAGACAACATGACCCATGTCTTCTACTGCCCTCTCTACCGTCTTCGTCCATATCGTCAACGCCGGCGGTATGATCAGGTTGAACGTGAAGCTTATCAACCCTACTACCTCCGTAGCTGGTATCTGGCCACCCATATAGTCAAACGGTGTCCCTGACAGGAACCAC
>CAYSDX010000038.1:0-25752 GCA_964429945.1 uncultured Spirochaetia bacterium
TCGCGTTTTCTCAGGGCAAGGATCTTGGCAAGCCGATAGCCTATCTGTTCATAATAGAGTCGATAGTGACTCTGTTGATTCCGGGAATGCTTCTGCTTACAGAGAAGTGGAATCCTCTCGGCGGAGTACCAGGCTAAGATTATATTGTTTTAGCTGGCTTATAACGGACAGGGAGAATCATAATGGATTCTTTCTGTCCGTTGTTTTTTGTCTTTTTCCTTCCTACAAGCGGTTCTTGCGTCCCAAGCGAAGCGGATGCGTATTCTCACTGTATTCAGGCAAGATAATTGCCCCTGTCTTTCTTTATTCTTTATCTTGGTCTTTCTCTGAAGCGTCGTTTGATATAATCCCCAGTATAATTGATAATAGAGTCTCCGGGACGGTGATCTTAATTGTCTGAAAAAATCCCAAATTTTCTCAAAAACGGGTACTTGGCGCTCGCCTTGGGAACCATTATTGTCCTATCTTTTTTTCTTGTCGCCGAGCCGGTCAGTCTTGACCGCAAATACAACAGTCAGAGCGTAAAGATTGCTGAGGACGCCCTTAAGCATGTAAACAAGTTTTATCTGGACAAAGGCAAGATCGACTACGCAGAAATGCTTGAAAAGGCGGTCTCCAGCCTTGAAACCTTTCTTGACGACGTGCTGGTGGAATTTCCAGAAGATCGTGGCGGGAACTTCGCCGTTCAGGTAAAGGAAAAAACGAAAAAATTCAAAGAAAAAGAACTGCCGTCCGCAAACGATGTCGCAAGCACCTTGGGCCAAGTCGTGTCTTTTGTCCTTTCTAACACAGGGGCCGAGGAACGCGCCGTCAAAAACGTAGAATATTCAATATCGGACAGCATGCTGAAGGTCCTTGACCCGCACTCCGCGATGATTCCGCCGGACGTCTACAAGGAGTTTTTGATAGATACTGAAGGAAGTTTCGGAGGGCTCGGAATAGTGGTCGGAATAAGAGACGGTCAGCTGACCGTCATATCACCGATAGAAGGCACTCCCGCCTACAGATCGGGAATAAAGACCAAAGACAAGATCGTGCAGATAGAAAACGAGTCGACCATAAACATGCCGCTTCTCGAGGCCGTTGGAAAACTCAGGGGCAAAAAAGGAACCGAGGTAAACTTGCTTATTTCCAGGAAAAACTTCAGTAAACCCAAGAAGTTCTCGATAGTAAGGGACACAATAAAGATAGAAAGCGTTGAAGGGTTTGATCTTGAAAACGACATTCTTTACCTGAGAATAAGAAATTTCCAGAAAAACACGTCCTCTGATCTTAAAAAAGAAATAAAAAGCCGCTCCTACTCTATCAAGGGAATAATTCTGGATCTAAGAGCAAATCCCGGGGGTCTTCTCTCGGAGGCAGAAAAAGTAGCCGATCTCTTTCTTTCCTCGGGAACGATAATGACGACAAGAGCAAGGGACTATTCAAAGACTTACAGGGCGACGGCAAGACAGCCTGAGTATAAGGGAAAGGTAATAGTGCTTGTGAACCAGGGAAGCGCGAGCGCGTCGGAAATAGTCGCTGGAGCGCTGAAAAACAACAAAAGAGCAGTTGTGGTGGGAAAAAGATCCTTCGGCAAAGGTTCTGTCCAGAAGATCTTCGAGTTCGAAGACGGCGCCGCGTTGAAACTCACCATAGCGAAATATCTGACCCCGGGCAATATCTCCATACAGGATAGCGGCATAACCCCCGACATTCTTCTGCAGGGATCCTTTGTAAACGGGGAGAAGGTCGTTTACAATCCGCTGCCCGAAAAAAGAGAAAACGCAGAGGAAACAGAACCGCCGACTCCTGAACTCACGATCAAGTATATAGACGACAGCCTGGCACCGCAGGAAGAGGATGAGGCTGAAACCCAGCCGGATGAATCGCTTACAAAAGCGCAGAAACTTGAGAAGCTGGGAAGCGATTTCTACATAAGACTCTCAAGCAGGCTGCTCCTGGCAGAGAACCCGGAACAGATGTATGCAGTGGCCGCCGATTTCTCCAATGTACAGCTTGAAGAAATCAGAACCCGTATCGAAGATACGGGAATCGACTGGTCGGCCGGTGAAACAAAAGATCTCAGCGTATCAGTTGAAACGGTTCCCTCGAAGACCGTTTTTCGAGCCGGTGAAGAGAGTTTTCTCGAGATAAAAGTGACAAACTCCGGCCCCGGTCCAATCTACAGGCTCAGTGCCGTCACAGACTGTGAGAACCGCGTTTACAGCAATGGAGAACTTCTGTTCGGAAAACTGCTCCCCGGGCAGAGCAAGACCTCGAAAGTCAAGTTTTCCGTGCCCAGATGGATAACTACCAGAGAGGATAATCTAAAGCTTGTTTTCACAAGTTCGGGGGAGAAAACCTTTACGGAGGAGAGCCTGCTCGTGAGAACCGTGGCAGACAAGCGTCCCGTCTATTCTCATAACCACGAAATAGTGGACGACGGAAGATTTGAGAGTAAGGGAAACGGAAACGGTCGTGCGGAACTTGAAGAAACGGTGGTACTCAACTTAAGACTGAAAAACACAGGAGACGGAGTATCGGAAAAGACGATCGCGACTCTCAAGAATCTCTCGGGCGACAACGTGTTTCTTGAGAAAGGAAGAATTGAACTTGAAAATTTCCGGCCAGGGGAAATCCGATCCGCCCCGTTTCGTTTCAGGCAAAACGGTGAAGCCGGCGAGACGAAATTCGAGCTTCTCGTAATGGACGAGGACTTCCGGGAAGTAAAAACACAGAAAATAACCCTGCCTGTCTTCGCGCAGGAGAGACCATTTTCCCCGGCTTCGCCAAAGAAAACCGCCGTGTTCAAAGATACAGGCTCCATACTCGGGGGGACTTTCCCCGGAGCCTCGCCAATAGCTCTCGTGCAGAAGAATTCCACGGTAAAAGTTCTCGGAGCCTCAGGGCGATGGATACGGATTGAGGGGGAAGACTCGGTAGCGGGCTGGATTGAGGAAAAATCCATCAAGGTTAACCGGGCAGGCCGCGGCGACTCATCCGGCAAAGCGTCGGGGGAGAACGGAACAGGCGGCGCCACGCAGCAGGCCTCGCTCCTAGAAGAGACCTTTGAGGAACCTCCCTCTATAACGATTTCGGATTTCCCGATGTCCACGGAAGCTTCCAAGATAACGGTGGAGGGATCTGTCAGGGATTCTAACCGCATAGAAAGCGTCTCGGTGTGGAAAAAGAACGACAAGGTAAAGCTTTTTACGCCGGGAAGAAGCAACTTTCCCCTGCTTTTCCCCTTAACTCTCGAGGAGGGAATAAATCTTTTCACCATAGTGGCCAAGGACGAAAAAGGAATGACGTCAAAAAGAACCCTGGCCATAAGAAAAGATGTTTCCTGAACTTCGGATATGCGGCGCGCACGCACCGGGAAGGACGAATGAAGGTCCGGGAACAAAATAATGCTTAAATTTCTTTCCTTTCGAATACTGACCGGAGCAGTTGTGATCCTCGCGGTCGCGAGCATAACCTTCTTTTTGCTCAGGGTGCTTCCCGGAGGTCCTTTCGATACGGAAAAAAGCATTCCTCCGCACATACTCGAGAATATCGAGAAGAAGTACCACATGGACAAACCGCTGCACAAGCAATACCTCATCTACATGGGGAACTTGGCCCGCGGGGATTTCGGACCTTCATACAAATACGATGACAGACCAGTCACAGACATAATAAAGGAAACCCTGCCGGTCTCAATGGGGCTCGGGTTCGTGTCCCTTGTGCTTGCGTTTTTCATGGGAACCGCCGTCGGAATGATCTCCTCGCTGTTTCCGAGAAGCATCCACGACATTGCTTCCGTGCTGATCTCCACATCCCTTGTCTCGGTTCCAAGCTTCGTCGTGGGAGCGGTGCTCATATATTTTTTCTCCGTTAAATGGGGGGTTCTGCCGGCCGCCCTCTGGGGAGAGCCCAAGCACATCGTCCTTCCGGCGGTGACCCTGAGCCTGGCCCCGTTCGCCTATATCTCAAGGCTTGTACGCTCCAACATGCTCGACGTGTCGGGCCAGTTCTTCGTAAGAACCGCAAGAGCGAAGGGACTTGGAAGAACAAAGATATTCACAAAGCACATACTGAGAAACGCGCTTATACCTGTCGTAACGGTGCTCGGCCCCCTGACCGCCTATCTGGTTACGGGATCATTTGTCGTCGAGCATATATTCGCGATACCGGGAATGGGACGGTTTTTCGTTTTCGCCGTGGCAAACAGAGATTACTCAGTTGTGCTCGGGATAACGATCATCTACGCTCTTCTGCTTGTAATAGCAAATCTCATCGTCGACCTTCTCTACGCCATACTCGATCCGCGAATAGAGCTTAGAAAACAGGAGCCGATCGCCTGATGCCGGGCAGACGCAGACGGAAATGAAAAACATAAAAATAGTTATCGAGTATGACGGCACGGACTACCACGGCTGGCAATGCCAGGCGAATCTTCCCACGGTACAGAAGACGATAGAGGACGCCTTACGGCAGGTTACCGGAGAAAACGTAAAAATAACGGGTTCCGGAAGAACCGATTCCGGTGTGCACGCAATGGGTCAGGTGGCAAGTTTCCTCACCGAAACTCAACTGGGTCCCGAGATCCTGAGAAAAGCGCTCAACTCCACCCTTCCCCGCGACATATCCATCATCGAGGCCCTTGAGGTTCCAGACGGTTTTCACGCGCAGTTCAGCTCCCGAAGCAAAATATACGAATACAGGATTTTCAACAGACCGCATTCTCCCGCCCTGCAGAGAAACAGGGTATGGCATATCCCGGAAAAGCTTGATACGGGAAAAATGAAAGAAGCCGCCTCTTATCTTGAGGGAAAACATGATTTCTCAGTTTTCGCCACGGCCGACATAACCGTGAAAACCACGGTGCGCACGGTAAAACGGGTTCATATCAAAAAAACCCGCGAAGGGATAATCCTTATTGAAATAGAGGCGGACGGATTTTTGAAAAGGATGGTGAGGATGATAACCGGGAGCCTGGTGCAGACTGGAAGGGGAAAACTCACTCCTGAAGGGTTCGGACAGATACTCGCCCAAGGACAGAAGACGAAAAATGTCTTCACCGCTCCCCCTCAGGGACTTTTTCTTAAAAAAGTCCTTTACTGAACCCCTAAACGCTTAAAAGACCGATACTCTTATACGAGATTCCCGTATATAATTAGAGGCGCTTAAACGAAACGCGCGATGAAATTCCTAAGATTCAAAAACACCGAAGAAAAACCTGTATTCGGAAAATATCTCGACGGATCGGTCTTTGAGATAGAAGGGGATATTTTTGGTAGGTATTCGGTAACGAACATAAAGCACGACTACACGGACATAGCGCCGCTTGCTCCCTGTCTTCCGACAAAAATCATAGCCGTAGGACTCAACTACGAGGACCACGCAAGAGAGATGAACAGGACTCCTCCCGAAGATCCCATGCTGTTTATGAAGCCCTCCACCACGGTCATAGCACACGGAGAAGACATAAAATATCCGGCGCATATGTCAAGCAGAGTCGATTACGAAGGAGAGATCGGGGTCGTAATAGGCAGAAAAGCTCATATGGTGGAGAAGGAACAAGCGCTTGAATATGTCTTTGGATATACATGCATAAATGACGTGACCGCAAGAGATCTTCAGGCAAAGGATATACAGTTCACAAGAGGCAAGGGGTTTGATACGTTCGCCCCGTTCGGACCTTTCATAGAAACGGAAGTGAATCCCGCTGACCTTCGCATAAAAACCTTTCTAAATGGTGAGCTAAAACAGAACTCAAGCACAAAGAACCTGATATTCAGCGTCCCGGAGCTTGTAAGTTTCATATCAAAGGTTATGACGCTTCTTCCGGGAGACATAATAGCGACCGGAACTCCCGCCGGGATAAGCCCCATGAGCCCTGGAGACGTGGTGGAAGTGGAAATTGAGGGGATCGGAAGGCTCGTAAACCGCGTCGCCCGGTAAAAATTTCTGCTTCTGGGGCGCTTGCGGGAACCTGGCTTCGGAATTAACAATCATTCAGGTAGGTTATAATGCCCTGAAAAAATCAGAGAACGCAGAGGAAAACTGAATTGCCTAAAGTACTAGTAATCCCGGGAGACGGGATAGGAGTTGAAGTAACCGAAGTAAGCGTGTCAATACTCAAGGCCGTCGGGGAGAAAAACGGGGTCGAGTTCACGCTTGAGAACGATCTTCTCGGCGGATGCGCCATAGACGCACACGGGGTTCCCGTAACCGAAGAAACCATAGAGAAAGCCAAGCAAAGCGACGCGGTGCTCCTGGGGGCCGTGGGCGGTCCGAAATGGGAGAACATGGAGCACCATCTAAAACCCGAAAGAGGGCTTCTAGATCTCAGAAAGCAGCTTGACACCTTCGCGAACCTGAGGCCCGCGGTGGTCTACGCGGCACTTGCCGATGCGTCCACGCTTAAAAGAGAAGTGGTGGAAGGAGTTGACATAATGGTCGTGAGGGAGCTTACGAGCGGAATATATTTCGGACATCCGAGAGGGACCGAACAGCTGGGCGAGGGGGAAAGCAAGGCGTTTAATACCCTCCATTACACAACTTCCGAGATAGAGAGAGTAGCGAAAATGGCCTTTGAGATCGCCAGAAAAAGAAAAAACAAGATCACCTCAATAGACAAATCGAACGTTCTCGAGTCGATGGTGCTCTGGAGAGACACGGTCACGGAGATCCACGACCGCGAGTTCCCGGACGTTGCGCTTGAGCATCTGTACGTGGACAACGCCGCTATGCAGCTCATAAGAAGGCCCGCAGACTTTGACGTTATGCTTGCAGGGAACATGTTCGGCGACATAATAAGCGACGAGGCCGCCCAGCTCACAGGCTCTCTCGGCATGCTGCCCTCGGCAAGCGTCGGAAACGAAGGGGCCATATACGAACCGGTGCACGGAAGCGCCCCCGACATCGCCGGCAAGGGCGTAGCGAACCCCATAGCCTCGGTTCTCTCGATGGCCATGATGCTGCGTTACTCCTTTGACATGGACGAGGCCGCCACGCAGGTCGAAGAAGCGGTAGCAAATGTTCTTGAAGAGGGTTACCGCACAGCCGACATATACGAGGAAGGAAAAACCAGGGTGGGCACAGAGGAAATGGGATCTCTCATACTCGACGAGCTGTGAGAAGAGGTGATTCCTGTCCCGAAGAGTGAACGGCAAAAATCCCACGATTGAACTTTCATCACACCTGGGAAATCCGATGGTGGAGATGTTCCTTGCGTCCCCGCCCGGAGGACCGACGGATCTTTCCGGTCTTTACGGAAACTCCCCCTATTTTCTTCTGGCCCTTCTCTCCGAAGCTCCGGGCAAAAGGGTTCTCCACGTCTGTGAGCAAAGAGAACAGTGCGCCGTTGCGGCGCGGAGCGTCTCTTCTCTGAAGGGAACGGAAATCCCTGTTCTTCTCTCAAAAGGAATGGAGAAGAACCGCTCCCTTTTCGAAAAAAAGGAGATCTCCGAATCCGAGAGGCTCCACTCCCTTTTCAGGTGGAAGCAAACGGGAGTGCTCTGCGCAGACGCGGCGGCGCTTGCCGAGGTGCTGCCTCCGCCCCGCGCCCTCGAAGCCGAGAGTTTCACCGTGGAGAAGGGAATGGCGGTTGATCGGGATGAGCTTGCGCAAAGACTCCTCGGGATCGGTTACCGCGAGGCGGATTTTACCGAGAAACGGGGAGACATGAGCGTCCGGGGCTCCATAGTGGATTTGTTCTCGCCGGGTTCTCTGAATCCTTTGAGAGTAGAGCTTTTCGCAGACCGGATAAATTCGCTTCGGGAGTTCTCTTCTTCAACCCAGAAATCCATCGGAAAAACAAAAAAGGCCGTGATCAATCCGGCTTCTTTCGCCATTTACCGCCAAACAAGCAAAGACGCCCTGATCGAGCAGATACTCTCCGGAGCTGACAGGAAGGGGCTTACGTCAAGCGAGGTTGAACCTCTGGTAGAGGCGTTTGAAAACGGCTTGTATTTCAGGGGAATCGAGTGGTTCACGCCGCTTTTTTGGAACTCGCGCCAATGCATACTCGATTACCCAAAAGAGGATCTCATCATAAGCCTTCCCCAGGGATTTGAGGAGGCTGAGCTGCTATTAAAACTCGAGGAGAAATTCGAAGCGAGAAGAAAATCCCTCGGGAAACTCGAGAAATCGCTTCCCCAGTTCGGAAAACTTTATCTCGAGGGAAAAAAGCTTAAGGAAAAACTGGGCAAATCGAGGCTCGTATACGCAAGCGCGATGGAAATAGGCGCAGAAGGAAAAAACAGCCTCAGGTTCAGCACCGAGGAGATATCGCTTTCAAAGCCTTCTCTCGAGGTTTTCATGGACAAAGCCGAAGAACTGATGGAAGACGGCTACGCGGTGTTTATGTTTTTCACCTCACCGGCCGAGAGAGAAAAGTTCCTCAAGCTTACTGAGAACCGCCCGGATAGCGGGATGGTGCACGTGGTCGGAGAACTTTTTGAAAGCACCGTTCTTCACGATTTCAAGATCGCCCTTTTAACGGAGAAAACCCTGCTCCAGAAAACGAAAAGCCAAGGCGCCCCCTTTGGAGGAAGCGACATACCCTCCGCGTTTCTTACCTCCTTCAGCCAGCTTAAACCCGGAGACTACATAGTTCACAAAGAATTCGGGATAGGGATTTTCAGGGGGCTTGAGAGGCTTTCGTTTGAGAACCGCCAAGGTGATTTTCTTGAGTGCGAATACAAAGGCGGGGACAAGATATTCGTCCCCGTGGAGAAATCCAGGCTGATCCAGAAATACATGGGAGACGGAAGAGAACCGAGAATCGAGAAACTCGGAAGCGCGAACTGGAAAAAAACCGTCGGCAGGGTTAAAAGGGCCGTGGAGGAAGTCGCGACCGAGCTTGTGGAGCTCTGCGCTGAGAGAAAAGTCGGGAAAGGCTTTCAGTTCTCCCCCAGGGACCAGATGTTCAACGGATTCGAGATGGAGTTTCCCTGGAGCGAGACCCCGGATCAGTCAGCAGCGATAGAGGACGTAATGTCCGACATGGAATCGGAAAAAGCCATGGACAGGCTGATCTGCGGAGATGTCGGGTTCGGAAAAACCGAAGTGGCCCTGCGGGCCGCCTTTAAAGCGTGCCTTGACGGAAAACAGGTCATGGTGATCGCCCCCACCACCCTTCTCGCCAGCCAGCACTACCGGACTGCGCTTTCGAGGTTTAAGGACTACCCCGTAAGAATCGATACGCTCTCGCGGTTCACAGCGGCCAAAAAAGAAAAAGAGATACTAAAAAGGCTCGAAGACGGTTCCCTCGACCTCATAATCGGAACACACAAGCTTCTGGGGAAAAAAATAAAGTTCAGAAACCTGGGCCTCGCGGTAGTAGACGAGGAGCAGAAATTCGGTGTTAACCACAAAAAATCCATAAGATCGATGAAAAACGCCGTTGACGTCCTCACTCTTTCCGCAACCCCCATCCCGAGAACCCTGCAGCTCTCCCTAGCCGACGTAAGGGACATAAGCGTAATAAACACCCCTCCCGAAGGGCGCCAGCCGGTGGAAGTGTACATTCAGCAGTTCAACACCGGAGTTATAAAGGAAGCGGTGGAAAAAGAGGTCGAAAGGGACGGCACGGTTTTTTTCATACACAACAGGATAGAAGACATATTCGAGAAGGCGGACCTTCTGCAGAAGCTCATGCCGGAACTGTCAATAGGGGTGACGCACGGACGCATGAACGAAACCCGCCTCTCACGAACCATAGAACAGTTCGCGGACGGAAGAGTGAACCTGCTGGTAACGACGGCGATAGTGGAGTCCGGACTCGATATACCGAAAGCCAACACGATAATAGTGAACAACGCTCACGCTATGGGGCTTGCGGACCTCTACCAGCTGAAGGGCAGAGTCGGAAGATCGGACAAAAAAGCGTACGCATACTTTCTCATGCCATCTGCGCACTCCCTAACCGAGGAAGCGAGAAAAAGACTTGAGGTCCTCTCGCGCCTCACTGATCTTGGAAGCGGCTTCAAACTGGCCACGGCCGACCTTCAGATAAGGGGAGCCGGAACCCTTTTCGGAGAAAAACAGTCAGGACACATAGCGGATATCGGTCTTGAGTTTTATCTTGAGCTGCTAAGAGACACGGTGGAGAGCAAAAGGGGCAAGGGACGCGTCCGCGAAATCAGACCGGAGATAAAAACACAGGACGATGCGTTTATCCCCGAGCACTACATACAAAGCGGTTCGGAGAGGCTTTTTTACTACAAAAAAATATCATCGGCGGGGGGACGCGGGGAATTAAGAGAAATCGCCGCGGAAGTTGAAGACAGGTTCGGCGCTATTCCCGACCCGCTGAAACGACTGATTCTCATCGCGGAACTCAGAATCGCACTCGGGGAGAAATTCATAAAAAGAGCCGAGATAGGAAAAACCTCAGCGACCCTGAGCCTCGCGGCCGCGGAGAACCGGGGGCGGGAGAAGAAACTCAAAATCCCCCTTCCGCCCGAGCGCAGATACGAAACGCTCATAAGCGCTGTGGAAAAGGTAGAAAAACCGGCGCAAGCCCGTGTATAGTATAATTCGCGGAATTGAGGCAAGAGAGAAAAAACCGGTTTGTAAGGAGATTTCAGATGAAAAAACCATGGTGGCTTACGGTACTGGCGCTTTTCACGGTCTTTACGCTCGCGTCTGTCCACACAACGCAAGCGGCGGTCGTGGAGAAGGTGGTGGCCGTGGTAAACAACAGAATAATAACGCTTAGCGAACTGAATCAGGAGATAAAGGACGTGACCATAAACCCGGACGCGGAAATCAGCAGCAGCGAAGTGCTTGACGCTATGATAGATCGCATACTGCTCGATCAGCAGGCGGCCGCCAGGAAGATATCGGTAAGCAACGAAGAGGTAAAGGCGATAGTGAAAAGCCAGCAGGAAGCCATGAACCTGGATGAAGAAGCAATAGCCGAGGAACTTAAAAAACAGAACATGTCGGAAGAGCTTTTCTACCGCCAGTGGAAATACCAGATACTCTCAAGAAGGCTTCTTGACCACGTCACTCAAGGAAGCATAGCGGTAACGGACGAGGAAATAGAGGAATACCACAAAAAACATTACGGAGAAGAGGAGAGCGGTTACGGAAAGCAGACGAAAATCGCCCACATACTGATTGACCAGGATGCGGAAAACGCGCTCGCCAAAGCAGAAGAAGTTCTGGAGCTCGCGAAATCCGGAGAATCCTTCGGGGAACTTGCAAGAAAATACTCGATGGACGAATCGTCGGCGCAAAACGGCGGGCTGCTTGGATATTTCGTCAAGGGAGACCTGGTAGCTGAAATCGAAACCGCCGTGGAACAAACCGAAGTAAACGGTATCGCGGGACCGGTAAAATCATCTCGCGGCTACCACATAGTAAAGGTTCTTGAAAGAATCGAAGCTGGAGAAGCCTCGGTTTCCCGGTACAAAGACCGCATAAAGCAGCAGATTTACATGGAAAAGGTCGAGCAGTTCATAAGTTCCTGGCTTGAGGACATCAAGAAAAAATCTTATATAGAGATAAAGATCTGAGTTCCCCCTGTTACTCCTCCACCGCATAAGCCTCAGGGGGAAGACACGTGCACACCAGATTCCTGTCACCGTAGGCATTGTCTATTCTTGAGACCGGCGGCCAAAACTTGTTGGCCCTGAGATATGGAAGCGGGAAAAACGCCTGCTGGCGTGAATAGGGATGTTCCCAGTCCGAAGACACGAGATCCAGGACCGTATGGGGAGAATTTCTGAGTACGTTGTCCGAAGGGTCCGTCCCGCCGTCGATGATCTCCTGGATTTCCCTGCGTATTTCTATCATCGCGTCGCAGAACCTGTCCAGCTCCTCCATGGATTCGCTCTCCGTAGGTTCCACCATCAGCGTTCCCGCCACCGGCCATGACATAGTCGGCGCGTGAAACCCGTAATCCATGAGTCTTTTGGCTACGTCTTCCGCTGTTATTCCCGCACTTTTCCCGAGTTCCCGAAGGTCGAGTATGAATTCATGGGCGACCCTTCCGTTTTCTCCCTCGTACAGAATATCGTAGTGCTCCCCAAGCCGGCACTTGAGGTAGTTGGCGTTCAGTATCGCGTAGCGGGAAGCCTCGGTCATTCCGTCCTTTCCCAGAAGCCTTATATACCCGTAGGATATAAGCAGTATGCTCGCACTTCCCCACGGAGCCGCTGATATCGCTCCGCAGGACTTCTCACCCCCTACCCCTTCCACGACGGCGTGTCCGGGAAGATATGCGGCAAGATGGGACGCGACGCATATGGGACCCATTCCCGGACCTCCCCCTCCATGCGGAATGCTGAAAGTCTTGTGCAGGTTTATGTGGCATACGTCAACGCCGATAAGGGAGGGGAAGCAGAGGCCCACCTGCGCGTTAAGATTAGCCCCGTCCATGTATACCTGCGCGCCGCTTGAGTGAATTATGTCGCATATTTCCCTTATTCCGGACTCAAAAACCCCGTGAGTCGAAGGATAGGTAATCATAAGGCAGGCCACTTTCCCCTCATTCTTCCGGCAGCATCTAACAAGATCGTCTATGTCCACATCCCCGTTTTTCCGGCACTTTACCACCACAACGTCCATCCCGGCCATCTGAGCGCTTGCGGGATTGGTCCCATGGGCGGAAGAGGGAATCAGCACCACGCGCCTTTCAGTTTCCCCTTTCTCCTCAAAGTACCTGCGTATGACCATAAGACCCGCATACTCTCCCTGCGCTCCCGAGTTGGGCTGAAGCGAGCAGGCGTTAAGTCCGGTTATTTCACAGAGATACTTTTCGAGTTCACCGATCACCCGCGCGTATCCCGCCGTCTGATCCAAGGGCGCAAAAGGGTGGATTCTCGAGAATTCCTCCCAGCTTATCGGCATCATTTCCGTCGTACCGTTGAGCTTCATAGTGCAGGAGCCTAGGGGAATCATGGAATGGGTCAGGGAAAGATCCCTGCCCTCGAGGCTCTTTATGTACCTAAGCATCAGGGTTTCGGAGTGATAGCGGTTAAACACGGGCTGGGCTAGAAAATCCCCCTTTCTCCGAAGTTCCTCGGGTACGGACGCAACGGCGGAAACCCGGTCCGCCGTGACAGCAACTTTTTCGCCAAGCTCCAGAGAGTCTGAAAAAAGCGAAAGTATTTCCGCAACGTCCTTCTCCGCAGTGGTTTCGTCAAGGGATATGCAAACTTTCTGGTCCGGAAGATATCTGAAGTTGATCCCTCTTTTAAGGGCGCTTGCGCGAAGCGTATCGCAGGAATTCTTCCCGTGGGGCGAGATGTCCACAAGCAGGGTATCGAAAAACGCTCCGTTCAGCTGAGACACTCCAAGCTCCTTAAAGCCCAGGTCAAGCATTTTCGCGAGCGTGTTTATCCTCCTGGAGACGCGCCGCAGCCCGGCAGGACCATGGTAGACCGCGTACATGGAGGACATTATGGCAAGCAGGGACTGCGCGGTGCATATATTGGAAGTGGCCCTCTCCCTCCTTATGTGCTGTTCCCTAGTCTGAAGAGCCATTCTGTAAGCGGGGTTTTCGTCCCTGTCTATAGATACCCCTATTATTCTTCCGGGAACCTGTCTTCTGAACTCGTCTCTTGTGGCGAAATACGCGGCGTGGGGACCACCGTAACCGACGGGAACCCCGAATCTCTGCGAAGTTCCAACAACCGCGTCGGCCCCGAAGTGCCCTGGAGGGGTAAGCAGCACGAGGCTCATGAGATCAGCCGCGACCGCGACCATAATACCGTGGTCGTGAGCACTCTTTACGAATTCCGAGTAATCCCTGACTTCTCCGAAAGCGTCCGGGTACTGGAGAAGGGCGCCGAAGAAACTCCCGTCAAGCGAAATTTCTTCCTCATCTCCCTCAACGATTCTTATTCCCAAGGGCGCGGCCCGGGTCTTTAAAACATCAATGGTCTGGGGAAAACACCTTCCGGAAACGAAGAACCCGTCAGCGTCCGCCTTCTCCCGCTTCGCGCCGCCCAGCCTGTGAAACATGGCCATAGCCTCAGCAGCAGCCGTCGCTTCATCAAGCAACGAGGCGTTTGAAAGTTCCATTTCCGTAAGTTCCGAGATCACGGTCTGGAAATTGAGAAGGGCTTCCAGGCGTCCCTGCGATATTTCCGCTTGGTAAGGAGTATACTGAGTGTACCAGCTCGGGTTCTCAAGAATGTTCCTTAATATGACCGCCGGGGTGATGCAGTCGTAATAACCCAGGCCTATATACGACTTGAAAACCGCGTTCTCACGCCCGATGCCCCTTACGTGGTCAAGATAGGAACTCTCGGTCAGAGCCGCGGGAACAGACATCCGGGCATCCGAAAGCAGGTCGGCGGGAATGGTTTCCCGCACCAGTTCCTCAAGACTCCCCGCCCCCGTGCATGAAAGCATGCGGTGCGTTTCCTCCGGCGTGGGACCTATGTGCCTAGCCGAGAAAAAATCCCCTTCTTCATAAATGCCGTTTTCGCTTCCCAATCAGAAATCTCCCGAAAACCCAGGCAAGATGCCTGAACGTATCAAGCGTCTTCCTCGTCTTCTATCAGTTCTTCATAACCTGAGGGATCAAGAAGTTTTTCGACCTCGCTTTCATCAAGCTCGTCCGTATGAATCTTTATGATCCATCCGTCACCGTAAGGATCGGCGTTTACAAGTTCCGGGGAGTCCACCAGAAGATCGTTTACCTCGGCAATCTCCCCTGAGATCGGGGCGAAAAGTTCCGAGACCGCCTTTGTCGACTCCGCCCCGCCGAAAGAGTCCCCCTGAAACAGTTCATCCCCTTCAACCGGCAGCTCGACATAGACTATCTCCCCGAGGGCCTCCTGCGCATAATCCGTTATTCCGACCACCGCCCTGTCCCCCTCGAACCTGATCCACTCATGCTCTTCAGTATATTTCAAGTCTTTCGGTACACTCATAACTTCAATGCTCCTTATATATTACTTGTCTCAGTCTTTATGAAGCGGAAATTCAGAAGAAACCGCTTTTCTCGCATGTCCCCGGATCTCAATCCCTATTTCATCTCCGCACTCAACTTCACCAGAGGACACCGAAGCTATACCCACACCAACACCAAGAACCGGAGACATGGTTCCGCTTGTAACCTCTCCTATTCTCTTTCCGTTCTTCACTACACCGTAGCCATGTCTGGGAATTCCCCTCTCAAGCATCTTAAAACCAAGGGTTTTCCTCGCCGTTTCACCCTCCACCTGCTCCAAAAGCGCGGCGCGGCCGATAAAATCGCCCTTGTCCATTTTCACGTACCTCTCCAAGCCGGCGTCAATCGGGGTTTTCTTCTCATCCAGCTCGTTTCCGTAAAGAGGGTATCCGGCTTCTATCCGAAGAGTGTCGCGCGCTCCAAGGCCGCAAAGAGCGATCCCGAATTCGCTCCCGCTTTCGCAAAGCTTCTCCCAGATCCAGACCGCGTCCCCGGCGGGCACGAACAACTCAAAGCCGTCTTCACCAGTATAACCGGTCCTAGCAGCTATCACTCCCGTCGCCTCGCCTTCCAGGATTCTGAAAGAAAACCTGGGGAAATCCCGCACGCTCTCCTCGCCAAGCGCCTTTTCCATTACGGATACCGAATTAGGCCCCTGAACTGCGATCTGCGCGTAGGCGGCGCTCACGTCGGTTACCTCAACATCAAGATCGCCGCAGTTATCGCCCATCCAGCGATAGACTTTCTCGGTGTTAGACGCGTTCACGCAGACAAGGAAATGTTCCTCAGAGAACCTGTAGGTTATAAGGTCGTCAACCGCCCCGCCGTCAGGATAGCAGAAAAGACCGTAGCGGGCTCGGCCGTCGCGAAGCTTCGCCATGTCGTTGGTGTTAAGCCTCTGGCAGAGGGCTTCAGCCTGGGGCCCGGTGATCTCTATTTCTCCCATGTGGCTTACGTCGAAAAGGCCGCAGGCGGTCCTGACAGCCATGTGTTCCTGCCTTATACCGTCAAACTGAAGAGGAAGCTTCCACCCGGCAAAATCAATCATCCGTGCCCCGAAACTCTTGTGCGTTTCGTATAAAGGGGTGTAAGTCATATACTAGATTAAACATCCTAAAAAGTGTACTGTCAAAACAACCTCGAGGAAGCGGGAAACATATTGATATTTACAATTAAGAATTAAGATGAAGTTGAACCAGGATAACTGGATATATGACATGAAAATTGTCTTTATGATAAACTTCGTATTAAACAATGTCATGGCTGAACGGAACTGGAATACCAACTTTAGAACGGACCGTCGTCAATACTGCTTTGGCAGGCTGTATGCCGGGCAGGCGGAAGCCGGAAACTGAACGCGAGATGAATTATCCCAGAATAATTGCCTGCGCCATATACCTCTGTTTGCTTGTCTTGCTGTCGTCAGCGTCGGCAGTAGCGCAGACCTGGAATGCGTTCAACGCCCAGCTGCTCTATGGTACGGGCTTCGAGCTGGAGCGTGAGAAAGCGGAAACCCTCACTCTGGAATGGATTAACGGATGGGCCTATGGTGATAACTTCGCCTTTGCGGATATCCGGCCACTGAGAGGTAACAGTTCATTCTACGGGGAGTGGTCACCCCGTCTGAGCTTCTCCAAAATAAGCGGTAAAGCTTTTTCCGCAGGGCCGGTGAAAGATGTGCTTTTGTCCGGCACTCTGGAAAAAGGAGAAGGCTTTGCCAATTATCTCGTTGGAGGCGCGGTGGATCTTGATGTGCCCGGGTTTAATTTCGTCCAGACAAACGGCTACTTAAGGGAGAATCCGGACCTTCCCGGAACAACCTGGCAGGTGACAGTGGCTTGGAATGCGACCTTCGAAACGGGGCCGGCGCACTGGATTTTTCATGGCTTTTTCGACTGGGCCGGCTCAGAGGGCGAGGCCGGAACATCCACCTACCAAAAACAAAACTTTCTTATGCAGCCTCAGCTCCTGCTGGATGTGGGTCGTCTGGTGAAACGGCAGGAGCGGGTATATGTCGGTATTGAGTGGTGGTATTGGCACAACAAGTTTGGAATCTCGGGGGTCGGGGAATCAGTTGTTCAGGCGATGATAAGGGTGGATTTATAACGGAAATCACGCGCGTGAGGCTTTGCCCGCAATAGCTTTTTCATTATAATTAACGGTTTATTGCAGGTTCGCCGTTTGGTTCTGCGGTTCCACACAACCCCGGAATAAGACATGAAAAACCTCTTTTTCCCCGCAGGCGCACAGCCTCTTTTTTCGTTCTCCGACGCCGAGGGGTTTTTCGGTCTCATGGTGGACAACCTCGTCCAGTACCTTCTGATCGTGGTACTGCTTACGGGTCTCGTGGGGCTGCAGAGGGAGTTCATCATCTCGTCCGTTCTCCCTGCCGTAGCCATATCGCTTATCATCGGCAATCTCTACTACGCCTGGCTTGCGCAGCGTCTGTCGGCCGCCACAGGAAGAAAAGACGTAACGGCGCTTCCCTACGGAATCAACACGATTTCCGTGTTCGCCTTTATTTTTCTGGTAATGATCCCCGCAAAGGTTGCGGCGCAGAGCCAGGGAGCTACTCCGCAGGAGGCCGCGCTTGTGGCCTGGCGCGTCGGCGTGGCCGCGTGCTTTCTCTCCGGAATCATTGAACTCGCGGGATCCTTCGTGGCCGAGAGAATCAGAAAAGCGACCCCGCGGGCCGCGCTGCTCACCTCTCTTGCGGGAATAGCCGTAGCGTTTCTGTGCATGGACTTCGCCGCAAGATGTTTCGCCTATCCTCTGGTCGCCCTGCTCCCCCTCGGGGTGCTGCTGTTCACCCTGCTCTCAAGGACAAGGCTTCCGCTTGGAATTCCCGGAGTGGGTCTGGCCTTTGCCCTCGGGATATTCGCCGCATGGTTTCTCTTCGCGGCGGGATTCGGAGAGGAGACGTCCGTTTCAGGACCCGCCGTGGGCAAGGCGCTCGGCGACGTGGGATTCTACCTGCCCGTTCCAGTTCTGGGCGATCTCGTTGCGGGGCTCTCGGATCCCCTGGTGCGCTCGGTACTGATTCCCGTCGTGCTTCCGATGGGACTTTACAACATTCTCGGGTCCCTGCAGAACATAGAGTCCGCAGAGGCCGCGGGAGACCCCTACCCCACGGGACCGTGTCTCGCGGTTAACGGAGTGGGATCGATAGCCGCATCCATTTTCGGGTCGTGTTTCCCCACGACCATATACATAGGTCACCCGGGATGGAAAGAGATGGGAGCGAAAGGAGGCTACTCGGTGATGAATGGAGCTTTCTACGCGGTGGTATCGCTTGTCGGTCTGAGTTCTCTCGCCGTGGCCCTGGTGCCGGTGGAGGCCGCCGGAGTAATATTGATATGGATAGGTCTTGTGATGACGTCCCAAGCGTTTCAGACCACTCCGCGCTCCCATGCCCCCGCCGTGGCCCTGGGACTGGTGCCGTCTCTTGCGGCGTGGGGAACGATAGTGGTTTCCCAAACAGTGGGGGCGGTGGGAGCAGCGATTTCGGACGGTTCGGTAGCTCATCGCGCATTTGAGAACCTAGACGTGTTCGTATCCTCCGGGCTTCAACTCCCCGGACTCGTGGCGCTTTCCCAGGGGTTCATGCTCTCCTCCGTAGTCTGGGCCGCAACGGCCGTATGTCTTGTGGAACGCAGGCTCACTCAGGCGGGAGTTTGGATGGGAGTGGGAGCTGTGATGGCGTTTTTCGGTTTCATACACGCAGGGGAGATCACCGTTTCTGGAAACCTCTATTCTCTCGGCTTCGCAACAGGAGCCAGATGGGCCGCCGGATACGCGCTTGCGGCCGTCTTTTTCTTGGTCGTCTCCCACGTTAACCGCAGAAGCGGCGGAGAAACAACACGTTGAGCGGTACAGGCGAATACAGAAGAATACGGGACTTTTACTCCGCTCTTTACAATAGATACGGTCCGCAGAACTGGTGGCCCGCCGAGACAAGGCTTGAGTGCGCCGCGGGAGCCATACTCACCCAGAACACCTCCTGGAGGAACGTGGAGCGAGCCATCGCGGTTCTCAGGGAAAATTCCATGCTTTCGGCAAAAAAACTGAAGTCGGTATCCCACGGGCAGCTTGCGGCCCTTATCCGCCCCTGTGGGTACCACAACCTAAAGGCCAGAAGACTTAAGAACTTCATCGACTTTCTGTTCGCAGGCTACGGGGGAGAGATGGAAAACATGCTCGCAGAGGACACAGACAAACTCAGGGAGGAACTGCTTTCGGTAAACGGCATCGGCCAAGAAACGGCTGATTCGATCCTGCTTTACGCCCTTGGAAAACCGGTGTTCGTGGTCGATAACTACTCAAGAAGAATTCTCAGCCGCCACCGCCTGATCCCCGAAGGCGCAAGTTACGCGAAGATACAGGAGCTTTTTACGCAAAGTCTTTCCGCAGATACGGAGGCTTTCGGAGAGTACCACGCGCTCATAGTGAAAACGGGGAAGCTTCACTGCGCAAAGACCCCGCGCTGCGAGGGCTGCCCGCTTGAGCACGATCCGCACGACCCCGGTATAAACCCGCTTTAGCCGGAAATAGAACAGAAGCCCCGGTCGGGGCGGAAGGTCATCCCTTCTTTGAGGTCGCGAACTCCACCACGGCCTTGAAACTCTCGGGATTTCTTATGGCGAGCTCTGAAAGACTTTTTCGGTCAAGCTCAACTCCGGATTGCTTAAGTGCGTTTATAAACCTGCTGTAGGAAAGTCCAAAAGGCCTCACCCCGGCGTTTATCCTCATAATCCAAAGCGCCCTGAAGTCTCTTTTTCTGCGGCGGCGGTCCCTGTAGGAATAGGCAAGCGCCCTGAGTATGGTTTCCTTTGCCTGTCTGAAGTTGTTTTTTCTTCTGCCCCAGTACCCTTTGGCAAGCTTAAGAACTCTTTTTTTACGTCTTCTGGAAGTGACTCCTCTTTTTATGCGCATCAGTATTCTCCGTTTGTATCAGTTCACAGGTAAGGAACGTAGGTCTTGATCTTCTTGGCCGCGGAACCTTCGATGAAATCCGTCTCCAGCAGTCTCCGCATCCTTTTTGAACTTTTCTTCACGTTTATATGGCTTTTGCCGCCCTTGTTCCTTCTTATTTTCCCGCTTCCGGTAACGGAAAACCTCTTGGCCGCGCTGCGGTTCGTTTTCATCTTAGGCATCTTGCAACTTCCTCACTGTTTTTTTTGCCGGTACAAGCACCATTATCAGGTTCTTGCCCTCTATCTTGGGCTCCATGTCCACCGAGGCGACATCGGACAGCTTTTCGCAGACATCCTCGGCGAGTTTGCGGCCGAGGTCCGAGTGAACTATTTCCCTGCCCCTGAAAAATATCCTTACCCTGGTTTTGTGACCCGCTTCAAGAAAACCCTTCATTCGGTTTACCTTGACTTCAAGGTCGTGGTCCCCTATGTTGGGACGGAACTTTATCTCCTTTATCGTCTGGTCTTTCTGCTTCTTCGCGCTTCGCTGCTTTTTGAGTTCGTACTTGAACTTCCCATAATCCATCAATTTGCATACGGGCGGAGTAGCGTTTGACGCAATCTCAACCAAGTCTACTTCCTTTTCCTCCGAGATCCGCAAAGCTTCGTCAATTCCTACGATCCCGAGCTGCTCCCCTTCAACATCTATGAGCCTTACCTCCTTCGCGGTGATTCTCCTGTTAACTCGGGTCTCCGGAACGCGGGCTCTGAAATTATTTCTCCTTCTAGCTATACCGTTACCTCCATCCAACTGTAGGGATCGTTCTGCGCCACGACGATTTCGATAAAATCCTTTACCGGCAACGCCGCCATGGCATCTCCGCCGTACTTCCTGGGAGCAACCGTTCCCGTTTCAACCTCCTTGTCTCCTACAACCAGCAGATAGGGAATTTTCATCACCTGAGCCTCCCTAACCTTATATCCTAGCTTCTCGTTTCGCAAATCGCTGCCGACCCTGATTCCCCGGCTCCGAAGCTCGGAGCAGACTTCCTCGCAGTACTCGGCCTGGCTCTGTCCCACGGACGCCACCCTTACCTGTTCGGGGCTGAGCCAGAGCGGAAACGCTCCCCCGTAATGTTCTATGAGGATTCCGAAGAACCGCTCGATGGAACCGAATATGGCCCTGTGTATCATTATCGGGGTATGTCTTGCGTTATCCTCACCCACAAATTCCATGTCAAACCGCTCGGGCAGATTGAAATCTACTTGAATAGTTGAGCATTGCCAAGCCCTGCCTATCACGTCCTTTATCTTAAGATCTATCTTGGGACCGTAAAAAGCCCCGCCGCCGCTGTCGACTCCGTACGGAAGCCCGACATCCGAAAGAGCCTGCTCAATGGCCTCTATTGACCTCTCCCAGTTCTCTTCGCTTCCGACGAACTTGGCCGGGCGCGTAGAGAGAAAGATCTCGTAATTATCAAACCCAAAAGTCTTCAGGAAATCCAAGGTGAGGCGAAGCACCCCGGAAACCTCTTCGCGTATCTGGTCGGGGCGGCAGAATATGTGGGCATCGTCCTGGGAAAAACCCCTTACTCTCAGAAGACCGTGGAGAACCCCCGAGCGCTCGTACCTGTACACGGTTCCTATCTCGGCCCACCTGATCGGCAGGTCTCTGTAGCTTCTCGTCTTTGTCTTGTATACCAGTATGTGGAAGGGACAGTTCATGGGCTTTACCTGATAGTCGGAATTCTCAACCTCCATGCACGAGAACATGTTCTGCGAGTAAAAATCCACGTGGCCGCTCGTGCGCCAGAGATCAAGCTTGGCCATATGCGGCGTGTAGAGCACTTCGTAGCCCCGGGAGATATGCTCCCTCTTCCAGAAATCCTCTATTACGCTTCTTACCTTCGCCCCCCTCGGATGCCAGAGAATAAGACCGGGCCCTACCTCATCATTCACGCTGAAAAGATCAAGTTCCCTCCCGAGCTTTCTGTGGTCCCTTTTTTTTGCCTCTTCCAGGCTCTGCAGATACCTGCGCAGCTCCTTTTTGTCCCAGAACGCCGTTCCGTAAATTCTCTGGAGCATCGGGTTGTTCTCGTTGCCCCTCCAGTAAGCCCCGGCGGAACTGGTGAGCTTAAAGGCCTTTATGAGCCCGGTTGAGGGAAGGTGAGGCCCCCTGCAGAGGTCATACCAGTCCGTCTGGTCGTATATGGTTATCTCCTCCCCTTCGGGAAGGTCGTTTATTATCTCAACCTTGTAGTTCTCGTTTATCCCGGAGAAGGTGGCGATGGCCTCCTCCCTCGTGACCGATTTTCTCACAAGAGGGCGGTTCTTCTTTATTATCTCAAGCATCTTCGCTTCGATGCTCTCAAGATCCTCGGGAGTGAAGCCCCTCTCGAAATCAAAATCGTAGTAAAACCCGTTTTCTATCACGGGACCTATGGTGACCCTCGCCCGGGGGAAGAGAGACTGGACGGCTTCAGCGAGAACATGGGCCGCGGTGTGCCGCAGAAGCCCTAAAGAGGCTTCGGTATTGCTTTTTACGGGCAGAAGGTCGCAGTCGTCTTCAAGGCGGTGCCAGAAATCAACTACCTGGCCGTTCACGACGACCCCTACGGTACGCTTGTCTCCGTCAAGTTCCGTCAGCACGTCCCCCACGGTGATTCCCGAAGAAAACTTGCCTTGCTTCCCGTCGATATTTACCTCTATATCCAATCGATTCGTCCTCTGAAACACATGGTGAGCACGGCAGGATTTGAACCTGCGACCCCTTGCACGTCAAGCAAGTGCTCTGCCACTGAGCTACGTGCTCAAAAAACTGGTATTGTCTTCCAGTTATCCTTGGTTGTCAAATGACTCCGGGTAGCAATTCTGTAAAAGCACAAAAAAGGTTGAAACAGCATTGGGCAGAATATCCGGCGGCCTCATTCGCTACGCCCATTCATTAAGTTTTTGCTCCGCCTCTTTTAAGGGAAGAAATTCCACACCCGAGACGAGGGGTTTCAGACAACCTATTAAGCTGGATCCAATTCCATCAAATACTCGAAAATCCGAGGCAACCCCATCGGTAACTATAACCCAGAAATGAATTTCCTTGTCTCCTATCAGTTTTTTCGCATCTGCGTCTTTTGAAATTAGACGACATAAAAGCAACAAGCCCGCATAGGCTTTCAAACGTTGTTCATCCCTGATTTTTTCCCTGATTTTTCGGGAGAAGTTTTTTCTGGCCTGATTATCATCCGGTATAAAGCGAACAGTAATTCCCACTAGATTTCTCATAAAACAGGAAGCGGAGAGTTTTTAGGATCAGATTCCAGATTTTTCCTGAACTGATTTGAAGACGGAACCGTTTTCCCGGTCAATGTCGGTGGTTCACGAGCTTTTTCTGTGTTTTGGCAACCGGATTCACCATCCCAACTGCCGCGAAGACGCATCTCCCTCATTCACCTCAAGCATCTGTCCTGATAAGCCGCGATTCGTTACGCAGCGAGCGGAATCGCCTGAAGTCTTCGCAGCACATGCCTGAACAAATCTCCGCAGGGACAGCTCTCGGCAAACGACAGCAATACCCTGCGGGCGCTTTGCCGTATCAAAGTGCCGACCTTGAGCAGCTTCACCCGTATTGTCCCGCACTGGGCCATGCAATGCCTCGTTCCCTTAAGCCCGCTTCGCCTCAGACACTCAAGCAGTACGTACGCAAACGCGGAGAAGTACATCCTCAGCTGGTTCGAGCGCATGTAATGGGTGGAAGTGCGGTCTGAGAACAAATCCAACTGCCGGGCTTTTATCCGGTTCTCCATCTCCCCTCTCGCGCAATACATCTTCTCGTAAATAGTCCCGGCATCGTATTCACTGTGCTTAAGCGACGTCACCACGAACCGGGTGTTGGCCCCTTTCTCAAGATGTTCAGCCTTGCACACCACCCTCCTGCCCCCGCTCCAACTCTTCTTTGTACAATACCTGAAGCTTTTGAAGCGCCGGGAAGGTTTTCCGCTTTCCCCGTGATCAATACAGGCCTTGCGAATTTCCTTTTTCACCCTACCCATCAACCGAAGTTTTTTGACATGCCGAAAGTGTAATCAACCCCATTGTCTTCACACCACCCCATAAGCTCATCCCGGCAAAAACCCGAGTCCCCACGTATGATTATCCGTGTCCTCTTCCACTTCTTCCTGATCCGGGAAACTATTCTCTGGATTTCATCCACGGCCCCCGTAGCGGAGTCCCGGTTCGATTCCCTGAGCCGTCACCCCCCTAGATGTCAGGCAAGTTGTCGCTTTTTTTGAATTTTCAAGTTTCATAAATTTAAATTTATGAAACTTGAAAAAAGGAGGACAACTTCTATGCAGTACAGTTACGAATTCAAGGCCCAGGCCGTAGAAAAGGTTCTCAGCCGAGAACCCGGTGTTTCTTTCAATTCCGTTGCGCAAAGCTTCGGCATTGATCATTCTACTCTGAGAAGATGGGTGGCTAGGTCTCAAGTCCATCATCTCGCGGAGGAGAATATGACCAGGGAAAAAACCCCTCAGCAGTGGACCCCGGAACAGAAACTCCAGGCCGTCATAGCCTGTGAATCCATGGACGCCGAGCAGACAAGCGCCTGGTGCAGGGAAAACGGAATCTTTCCCCATCACGTGAAAACATGGAGAAAAGAGTTTGCCGAAGGTTCCCCGGAGTCTTCGGGCAAGACCCGGATAAAGCAGCTCACCCAGGAGAACAAGTCTCTTAAAAAGCAGCTGCGAAGAAAGGAGAAGGCTTTGGCGGAAGCCGCGGCTCTTCTGGTTCTTAAAAAAAAAGTCGACCAGGTATGGGAGACAGAAGAGGTCGACTGACTTTGAGTGAAGACAGGGAGAAGATAATCGGCTTGATCAATGAAGCTGTGGCCTCCGGGGCAAGGAGCGCAAAGGCCTGCGAGACAGCGGGGATAAGCGTAAGAACGTTCCAGAGGTGGTCAAAGCCGGACAATGTTCATGACGGGCGTCTGTACGCCCGTCATGAGCCTTCAAACAAGCTTGGCGAGGAGGAGAGAGAGGAGATTGTGAGGGTTGCCAACAGCACGAGGTACTCGGATATGCCTCCGTGCGGGATAGTGCCCGCACTGGCCGATTCCGGGCTTTATATAGCCAGTGAATCGACGTTCTACAGGGTATTGAAGGAGCAGGGACAGATGACCCATCGCCACCGCTCAAAACCCGGGAGCAAAAAGAAACCGAAGGAGATCAAGGCGACAGGGCCCAACCAGGTTTACAGCTGGGACATAACGTGGATTCCCACAAGGATCGCGGGAATGTACTTTTACCTGTACATGGTGATGGACATATACAGCCGCAAGATAGTCGGGTGGCAGGTCTACGAGAGGGAATCAAGCGTTTTTGCCGCGGATCTTATGACCGACATATGTGAAAGAGAAGGGGTATGCCCCGACCAGGTAACACTGCATTCGGATAACGGAGGAGCCATGAGGGGAGAGGTTCTGCTTGTGACTCTGCAGCGCCTCGGGGTGATTCCGTCTTTCAGCCGCTCGGGGGTAAGCAGTGACAACGCTTATTCTGAATCATTGTTTCGGACAATGAAATACGTGCCGCATTACCCGCACAAGGGGTTTGAAGACATAGTGCAGGCGCGACGGTGGGTTGATGGATTCGTCAGATGGTACAACACCGAGCATCTGCACAGCGCTATAAAATTCGTTACTCCCAATCAGCGTCACGAGGGTCTTGACGGAGAGATACTCTCTCGGCGTGCCGGTGTTTATGAACAGGCCAGGGCAAAGAACCCCAGTCGCTGGTCAGGCAGGACGAGAGACTGGTCTGAAATACGGGAAGTGTTTCTTAATCCTGATAACTGCGAGAAAGCAGCTTGATATGAATCAAAGCAATTTGACATGGAGACTATTGGAGGTGATCGTTAGGGCGAATGAAACATTTTATGCGACAACTACCCTGAAAAATACCG
>CAYSDX010000039.1:0-1973 GCA_964429945.1 uncultured Spirochaetia bacterium
GCTCAGACCCACATCGGTCGGATATTCCACGTCGGTCTTGACGGGAAACGAATCACACCGACCTCGCAATTCTTCTCCAGGCTTTTTTTTTGAGACGGCGTGCCCACTTTGGACCACTATGGAGTTTATCTCCTTCAATAACTCCGGACTCAGCAAAGACACGTTGTCCATTATACTCTGACTGATCTTGCTGACTGAAAGATTCAAGGATTCAAGCCTCAGAATCTCTCTTATTGTCTTGGTATCCATTCTTCTTCTCGGCATCTTGCAGCCCTCCTTGCTTAAAATTGCAAAGAGGTTAACAAAACGCTTTTTAATGATGTTTCCGTGAAGAAGAAAATAAGGGATTCAGGCGTTCACTTTCGCTCGGATTTGCTGTTCACTTTCAGCCGTAATATGCAGAAGGTTGTCGAGAGGTCGGATAAAGAGCATTTTGAATCTCTGGAAAAAAGCATATGAAGCCGAACCTAAAATGAACGACCCTCACGTAATAACATTTTGACATCAGGGGTGATATCTGCTTCTTGCTCAAACATCTTGTTATGGTAAGTTGATTTTATAGAAGAGAAGTTGATATTATTGGAGAGTTGGGAAGGACAAGGGAGAAATGGCTAAACTTAAAGAAGAAATCGCTGCCTACGAGGAAATGCGCGACGATCTTGAACTTGATCACTATGGAGAGTGGATAGTTATTTACAACAAAAAGCTTGTCGGAGCATATGATTCTAACGAGAAAGCCGCCGAAGAAGCTGCGAAGCGTTTTGGTCGAGGGCCTTTTCTGATAAGACAGGTTGGCGATTATCCTCTCGCACTACCGGCTTCTGTTCTATACGGTATCCATGCGGGTAACAACTGACTGCGGATTCAAGGACAGCAGGGATATCTCCGCACAGGATTCCTTGTTGAGGTTCGGTCCCACTCTTAAGGTGGACATAGGACTTGACTGGATTTTCTGTCCGCAGGGTCTGGAGAGCCCGATTTGCCGAAAAAAGGTTTGTTCGCACTGGTGGATACCGGAGCATCTGAGTGTTTTATTGATTCTTTTCTCGCGGACTCCTTGAAACTCCCAATCGTTGGCAGACAGAATGTATCGGGAGTCCACGGGGTTAGAGAAGTTAACAGGTATCTCGCCCAGATTTATGTTCCTTCCTTGGGGGACATAATGTGGGGAGCGTTTGCCGGGATAAGCTTCTCTTCGGGTCTGCAGTCGTATTCTGCACTTATCGGCAGAAACTTCTTGCAACGGTATGCAATGACTTACAACGGAAGAACAGGCAGCGTCATTTTGGAAAAACTCGGGGAGTGAGAGCTGAAACAGGGCGAGCGAAATACGACCGGATATGTGGAATTAATCAATATTCAAGATCACATCAATCAGGTTTCTTACTCGCGGAGGGCGAATTGCCGCGGGTCACGGCTTCGGCGAACAGTTCCCGCCGGGATAAAGGAATTAAAACGTGCGGTGCGGGATGCCGTGTGTTAGGGCATGGACTTGGGTCATGCGGATTCGTTTTGAGCTCCGGGCGCGCGCCCGGAGGAATTGTTTTTGACAACTGTGCCGGGCGCATGTAGAAATCTGCCTTTGCGCCAAGGTGAAGAGCAGGGTTTCAGGGATGTCAGACAACAACTACATACACATATTCGATACGACGCTTCGAGACGGGGAGCAGGCCCCGGGCTGCAGCATGACCTCGGGGGAGAAGCTCCGGGTCGCCTATCAGCTGGAGCGCCTGGGGGTGGACATAATAGAGGCGGGGTTTCCCATATCCTCCGAGGAGGACTTCCGGTCCGTAAAGAAAATAGCGCAGAGGATAAAGGCCTGCCAGATAGCGGGGCTCTGCAGGGCGAACCTGAAGGACATAGACCGCGGCTGGGAGGCCGTGCGGCACTCAGAGAGCCCGAGGATACACACCTTCATCGCCACGTCCGAAATACATCTTAAGTACAAAGTGAGAAAAACGAGGGATCAGGTC
>CAYSDX010000040.1:0-5210 GCA_964429945.1 uncultured Spirochaetia bacterium
TCCGTGCACGAATACCGCGTAGACTATCAGGTATATCAATGCAAATACCGACACAAGCGCGGTAGCAGCCGTAAGACCCAGAGTGTGCAGCTTCCAGGCGGCAATCGCTATAAGAATGCCGACTCCCAGATTGAGCACGCCCACTTCCTTAGCACCCGTTTTTCCAAGCAGAGTCATACCGTTTGCGAAGAACACGAATCCTACGAGCAGCAATACGTAACCTAATAAAGCTTCTATTGGAACCATAACTAACCATACCTCCTGTATGAGATCTCAACCGCTCCTGGCCCCAAGACAGGGGCCGCTAATTATGCTTTTATCACAGATGAGTCTTCAATGTCAAGCATAAATTAGGCTCTGGGGCGCCGGAAATACGGCATCATTGAGAGGGAATAAAATCCAGAGCGACCGAGTTTATGCAATACCTAAGTCCGGTCGGAGGGGGGCCGTCCCTGAAAACATGTCCCAGATGCTCCCCGCATTTGCTTGACACCACTTCGAAGCGTCTGAGTCCGAAGGAATTATCGGGAACTATCCTTACGGCGTCCTCGCTTATGGGCTTCCAGAAACTCGGCCATCCGGTCCTTGAATCGTATTTATGCTCGGAGGAAAAAACAGGCTGTCCGCAGCCCGCGGTCACGTATACCCCCTTTTCCTTGTTGTAAAGCAGATCCCCCGAGAAGGGAGCTTCCGTGCCTTTTTTCCAGAGCACTTTGTACTGAAGGGGAGAAAGCTTCTTTCTCCACTGCTCCGTGGTAAGCCCCATTACCCCCTCGGGCGGTTTTTTTTCAGCCTGCTCGCCTCCCGCGGGAGAAAACGGCGGAAAAACAAACGCCGCAACCGCAAAGATAATCAAGAATATTCCGCGCACAATCATGAAGATGACCTCTTGCTTCTCAATATAAACATCCGCGGTGTCCATGTAAAGCGTCTTAAAATCAGGTATCTATCTAAAAACAAAAAGCCTGCGCGAAGCGCTGTGGAGGTAACAAGCATGCCGAAAACACTTGAGGTTCTCGGAGCCTACGACGAAAAGCTCATAAGAAAAATTCCCGTGACAGGAAAAAGAGAGATGCAGAAAGCGCTCTCCACGGCCAGGGCTCTTGCCGATGACCCGTCCGGGAGAATTCCCCTTCCGAAGAGAATAGAGATCCTGGAGCGAACGAGGCTGTTTGTCGAGAGAAACTACGACCGTATCGTAGCGGATGCCGCAGCGGAGGGCGGAAAGCCCCTCATTGACACGAGGGCCGAGGTCACAAGGGCCGTAAACGGAATAAAGGTGGCAACCGAATCCCTCTCTGCCCTTGGGGGAGAGGAAATACCCATGGGCTCAAACGCGGCTTCGCTTAACAGGATGGCGTTTACCATCAGGGAACCGATAGGAGTGGTGGTGGCCATTTCGGCCTTCAATCATCCTTTTAACCTCGCCGTTCACCAAGTAATACCCGCGGTGGCCGTCGGCTGCCCGGTAATCATAAAACCCGCACTCAACACTCCCCTCTCCTGCCTTAACCTTCTTGAAGCTCTTTACGAAAGCGGCCTCCCGGAAAAGTGGGCCCGCGCCGTTGTGGTGGACGATACGCTCGCAGAAGCGCTGGCCACCGACAGGAGGGTCGACTACCTCACGTTCATCGGCTCCGCGAAAGTGGGGTGGCACCTGAGGTCAAAACTCGCGCCTGGAGCAAGATGCGCCCTCGAGCACGGAGGTGCGGCTCCCGTGATAGTCGAGCGCGACGCCGACATCGACGACATGCTTCCTCTCCTAGCAAAAGGCGGACTCTATCACGCGGGACAGGTCTGCGTTTCCGTGCAGAGGGTTTTCGCGCAGAGTTCGGTGGTTAAAAAGGTCGGCGAAGGACTTAAAAAGCTTGCCCTTGAGGCAAAAGTCGGAGACCCGATGAGCGAAGAAACGCAGATAGGCCCTCTCATAAGTCCGAGGGAGATCTCAAGAGTCCATACCTGGGTAAAAGAGGCCTTAAGGAAAGACGGGAAACTTCTCTGCGGAGGCAGAAAGATCGGAAAAACATGTTACGAACCGACCGTAATCCTCAACCCGCGGCAGGACTGCAGACTCTCTCGCAGTGAGATCTTCGGGCCCGTTATAGCCGTTTACTCTTACGAAAAAATAGAAGAGGCCATAGATCTCGCGAACAGCCTCCCCTACTCGTTTCAGGCGTCTGTATTCACCAAGAACATCGACACCGCCCTTGGGGCCGTAAGGAAACTGAAAGCGGCGTCGGTGCTTGTAAACGACCATACCGCGTTCCGGGTCGACTGGATGCCTTTTCGGGGAGCCGGGCACTCGGGGATCGGAACGGGAGGAATTCCGTACACGATGCGCGAGATGACCCATGAGAAGCTTATGGTGATAAGGTCATCCGCGATATGAGGAAATTCGAAGAAATTCCTGCCGGGATAATTTATATCCCGGCAGGAAAACATCGCCACATTGATGCGGGCTTAGAAGCTGTATTCGTAAGCTAGGTAGTAATAGCCGCCGTTGAACCCGAAAGGCGCTGAACGACGAGAGTAAGTGAAAACTCCTGGGGAATCGACTATTGGGGTCCTGTCATGATCGTATATGATACCGCCTCTTGACTGGCCGATTTCGTTTTTGTCGGGCTTTACGTCAAAAAGATTGTTCGCTCCGATTTTAAACGTTCCGACTTTACCCAAGTCCAAGCTGAGATTCGCATCCGTGAGGTACTTTGCTCCGTAAGTCTGTCTATTGCCTCCGTCAACAACCGTATACTCTCCGTAACGGTGAACAGCGACCAGCAGGGAAGCAAAACCCCTCGAATAAGTACCGGAAAGGGAAAACCGGTCTTTAGGCTGCCACTCTTCCACGATTGAACGGTCCTGTTCCGTAAAAAGCTCTTCGGGAAGACCGAGCGGAAGATTCACGTCAGTAATCTCGGTTTCGTTTACCGTTCCGGCAAGAACAATCTCCAAAGTGGATCTGTCGGCAAAAGAATGATCAAAGCTTGCGACCACATCAACTCCTTTGGTCGTAGTGTCCGCGGCATTCATGAAGAACTGACCCTGCTGTGCTCCTACGCTATCCCTTACCGATTGAGGAATGGCTTCGTTGCCCTCGCTAATCCTGCCGCTTAGGATAATGCGGTCGTCAATCAGTATGTAATAAAAATCGGTCGTGATAGTTAGAGCCGGAAGCGGATTGAAAACAAAACCCGCGCTGAAATTCCTTGAAGTCTCTTCTTTAAGTTCCGGAACTCCTATCATCCTTGCCAGATCACTGTCATTACGGAAAGTCCCCACTTCAAACGCGTCAAATTCTCCTGTCGCTGGATTAAGATTGAACTGCGTTGAGACATTATTGAAATAAATCTGCTGCATGGAAGGAGCTCTAAAGCCCGTGCTCGCAGAACCGCGCAAGGCAAAAGAGTCGGAAAGCCCGGCTCGGGCGGAGAGTTTTCCGTTAAAGGTGTTTCCGAAATCGCTGTAGTTCTCGTAGCGCACCGCAGGACTTAAAAGCAGCATCTCCCCTACGTCAAACTCCGCGTCGGCGTAAGCGGAAAAAGCATCCCTCGCTTCTGAAAGCTCATTGCTAGGTTTAAAACCAGGAAATACCTGTATTCCGGGAGATCCTCTGCCTCCAGGACCATCGTAGTCTTCATATGAATACCGTTCGCCGGCTTCTATCTCATATTCCTCCCTTCTGTACTCACCTCCCCAGGCGAGATTTCCAAACGTAAAAGGAGTCGTGAAATCAAGATTCACGGTATGCTGAAGAAGCTTCAACTCTCCTGCATCGGCAGACAATGGAATTGAGCCAGTGTAATCCGCGTCGGAGAGACATTGCTCCGCTTCACCGGTATGACATCTGACCCATGAGGCGTTATGGGAATCAGTGATCTCAAAGGAAAAAGTGTTTACGCCCACTACATAACTCGCGTCCATTTTGACGCTGTCGGTAAGGTCTCCCTCGAAACCCGCACCGAATGCGATATCATTTATGCTGGTGTTGATAAGAGGAAGAAAACCATCCGGATAAGCTGATCCGGCAGGGTTTCTGTCAAGCTGATTCGCCCTTCTGTAAAAACCTCCGCTTTTGTTTTCCCTTGTGGACAGGTCAAAGAAACTGTAGATCTCCCCGTCCATAAAATCCACCGGTCCCCTCATGTTGAGCACGAAGCTTACGTGCGTGGAATCTGCGTCACCCACTCTGAACCTGTCCCTGTCAAAAACGCGCTCGGGATCGTTTACACTGTTGGCTGAAAGCGTCCGCGGACCACTCAGGCTTCCGCACGGGGCCGCATTTCCATCCGCGTCAAGACATTCACTGCCCGGATACTGAATATCTCCCATTACTCCCGCCCTGTTGGAACGGCTCCTGTCCCTTACTTCAAGGGTCGCATTAACGACGCTTTCTCCACCAAGTGAAAAACCCTTGTTTATGCTCGCCACAAGAGTTTCTCCGTCTCCTTCGTAAAGCTGTCCGGCAGTCGCCGTTATCTTGCCGTCGTAGCCGTCCTTAAGGATTATGTTTATAACACCGGATATAGCATCTGAACCATACTGCGCTGAAGCACCGTCCCTCAGCACCTCAATTCTCTTTATGGCACTCACCGGAATTGTGTTCATGTCAACGCCTGCGGTACCCCGACCCACGGAGGTGTTTACGTGTATCAGGGCGCTTTTGTGGCGGCGCTTTCCGTTAACCAGCACCAGAACCTGATCAGGCCCAAGGCCCCGAAGTGTGGCGGGGCGAAGAGCGTCCGTTCCGTCGCTTATGGTCGAACTCGAGAAATTAAAAGACGGTATGAGCTCCTGAATAATCCTTCCCACCTCGGTCTGGCCCGTCGCGACGATTTCCTCTTCGGTTATGACGTCAACGGGAACGGGGGAGTCTGAAACGCTGCGTTCCTCAAAACGGCTTCCGAGCACAACGAGCTTTTCAAGTTCGAAGGCGTGCGTCAAGGGACTTAGCAAACCTGCAACGAGCAGCACTGCAAGCCCCGCAATGATTCCTTTTTTCATCTCTCCTCTCCTTTTTAGTACAAAAATGCGGATTTTCGATTATAACACAGAACACAGCATAGTTTAAACCGTGGTTTCAAGTTTGAAACGCAACTTTTGAAGTAGATTAAAAGGGCAAGTTGCAGTAATCTTCGCAACTCTCTCTTAACTACCAGATCAAAAGGAGCGTTTGAATGAGAAAACCAAAGCAACTTACCCTGGAACAAAGA
>CAYSDX010000041.1:0-3711 GCA_964429945.1 uncultured Spirochaetia bacterium
GCTGGTTTTCCGTCCTGCGTGGAGAAGACCCCGGACGGACCGCTGAGTCGTCGGGGCGTTCTCCGGGCTTAACCGTTTCCGGTTCGTTTCCCCGTGATGCCGCATGCCGGATTCCCAAGCCCCGTGTCCGCCGCGGCACGCCTGATCCCCAAACTGCGCAAATGCCACGTTTTCTGGATAGTTCTTGCAATAATCCCACCATGGAGATACAATTCATATTCACCATGGAATCATTGGAGATTCTTGAGAGAAAAATCAGAGAGTATGTAGACAGAAACGCCAGGACGGCTGAAGAACACAACAGATTGCTTGAAGAAATTAAGGTGTTAAGAGAAAATGTCGTTTCTCTTGAAGCCGAGAAGGAGCGTCTTAGAACGCGCGTTGACAACATGATACGGATAATCGAGCAGCATCTTGGCGAAGAGTCGGTATGAAAGACAGGATAAAAGTAGTTTTCTTTGGCAAGGAATACTCCGTTGTTACGGATGCCGAAAAAGATTACGTCATGGAAATTGTGAATTATCTTGAACAAAAAATTACCCAAGCGGCTGGAGGCGACCCAACAATAACCGTCTCCCCTCCCGTTTTTCTGGCTTCTCTTGAGATCGTCGATGATTTCTTTGCATTACAGAGGGAATTTGATGAATTCAAGAGAACCGCGGAAAGAAAAACAGAAGAGCTTGTCGGACTGCTCGAATCACCCGGAAACCACGAAGAAACCCTCCTTGTTGAAGAAAGCCCCGAAGACCCTTTCACATCAAGAGGAAACAACTTCTGAGACCCACTCCGGCTCCACATCCGCAAACGGTTCCCGGCAAACCAGCTCGGGAAAACCGATCCTTGAAGAAAAGAACAAGCTGAGAAGAGATCTTCTCAAGAAAAGAAGGGATCTCTCCCCATCCGTTTCCCAAGAAAAATCAAGCCTGATTCTCAAGGTTCTTCTTTCCGAGAAGGCTTTCATTGACGCATCAAGCGTAGCTCTTTATTTCCCCGTAAACGGCGAAGTAGACACCCGTGAGATATTCAAAAAATGCATAGATCTTGAAAAAAAAGTTTTTTTTCCGAAAACCCGAGGTTCCAATCTCGTTTTTTTAAGAACGAGAAATGTCGAGGAACTTATCCCCGGGGCTTTCGCAATTCCCGAACCCCCGGAGGATGCCGAGCGCGCACGCAGCGACGAACTTGACCTAGTGCTGGTGCCGGGAGTGGCATTTGATCTTTCCGGAAACAGAATCGGGTACGGAAAAGGTTTTTACGACAGGTTTTTAAAAGATATCCCCAGGCGGGCCCGCTTCGGGCTGGCTTACCGGTTCCAGGTGCTAAAAAGCGTCCCTTCGCACGAAACCGATGCGAAGGCGGGACTCATAATCACGGAGGACGGAGCCATTGACTGTCTGGGAGAAGAAGGAGACTGAAATGCAAGCACAATCAATATTACTGCTTCTACTGCTCTTCGGACTCGGATTCGCAGCCCATTTCATCTACAGGATGATTATGGAGAAAAACAAGATCCGCAAAAGCCGTGATCAGGCCCGGATCATAATTGAAGGAGCTGAGAAAAGAGCAGAAGAGATAAGAAACAGAGCGGAGAACAGGGCGAAGAAACTCGTTAAGGACAAAAATTCCCAGATGCAGAGAATGTCGAGTGAGAAACGCAAGGAATTTTCCTCCACTGAAAAGAAACTAAAAACAAGGGAAGAGGGTCTTAACGAAAAATACGAGGAGATTGACAGAAAACAGTCGGAACTTGAAAAAATGCAGGCGGAGTTTGAGAGCAAAAACCTCACTGCCGAAGAAAAGCAGAGGACCCTTGATGAGAACATCGAAGAAATAAAGGGCAAGATAGAGGAGGTATCGGGCCTGACCCGCGAAGCGGCAAAAGCTGAACTCGTAAGCCTGGTAGAGGATGAGGCAAGACACGAGGCGGCTAAAAGACTCAAGCAGATAGAAGAAGACTGCAACTCAACCGCTGAGCAGAAGGCGAAGGATATAATATCTCTTGCCATTCAGAGGTATTCCGGCAGATACACGAGCGAGAAAACGGTATCGATAGTGAATCTTCCGAGCGACGACGTAAAAGGAAGAATCATCGGGCGCGAAGGACGAAACATCCGCTCCATAGAGCTTCGCACAGGAGTGGACATCATTATTGATGATACGCCAGAGACGGTCGTGATCTCGTGCTTTAACCCCATAAGGCGGGAAGTGGCGAAAGTTTCCCTTGAGCGACTGATAGCGGACGGAAGGATACATCCCGCGAGAATCGAGGAAGTGGTAACCGAGGTTGAAAAGGAAATAGAAAAGGAGATACAGAAAGAAGGGGAAAAGGCGCTTTTTGATCTCGGCATAAGCGGCATGCATCCGGAACTGATAAGCAAGCTCGGTATGCTCAAATACAGGACAAGCTACTCGCAGAACATACTCAATCACTCGATTGAAGTAGGATTTATCTGCGGAATGCTCGCCTCAGAAATCGGCTACAGCGAAAAGCTCGCTAAAAGAGCCGGCCTGCTCCACGACATAGGAAAAGCGGTTGATCACGAGATCGAAGGCTCTCACGTGGACATAGGAACGAATATCGTCAAGAAATACGGCGAGCCCCCGGAGATCATAGACGCGCTTGAAAAAACTCATGATCCGCAGCCCCAAGGGGTTCTGCCGCTTCTCGTCCAGGCCGCCGACGCCATTTCCGCCGCCCGTCCCGGCGCGAGGCGTGAAACCTATGAAAACTACGTGAAAAGAATCGAGAGCATAGAGGGCGTCGCGAGTTCTTTCCCGGGCGTTGAAAGATGCTATGCGATCCAGGCCGGAAGAGAGGTAAGGGTTATTGTTGAGAGCGACCAGGTAAGCGACGAGGAAGGGGCAATCCTCTCGCATGAAATAGCCAAGAAGATAGAAAAAGAGGTCGTTTATCCGGGGCAGATAAAAGTCATGGTCATAAGGGAAAGCAGAGCTACCGCATACGCTTCATAGAAACCACCCCAAACGCGGGATCTTTGTGGTATATTACACCGGCACTTAAAAACAGACCGGGTAGCGAGAACTGCTGAAGGAGGAAGAAATGCGAGAACCACGAAACAAGGAAAAACCGGAGAAAACGCTTGAGCGGTTCAACAAGGAAGCTCTTGATTTCATGATTGAGAACCAGAGCAGAATCGCCTGCGCGATCGTTTACGCCCTGTCTCATCTGAACCAGCCGCTCATCGCGGGATACCAACGCTATTTCAACGATAACGTAATACTGAAATACGATTCAAAATCGGTGTTCGCGCACAATGCCGATCTTCCCGACTTTCTGTGCGCGTATTTCATTTTAGTAAGAAAACCGGAAAAAGCTGATCTCAAGGAAATCATCGAAGACTCCAAAATATACGTAAACAATTTTATGGAGTTTAACATGGAGATACTTTCCGGAATATCCTGTTTCATCTTTGATATAGAAAGCGGCAACATAGTCGAGAGGGTTGAACGCGGAAAAAAAGAAAGTCTGGAATCCGTTGAGTTTCTCAGTATCTGAATAGCAAGTTTATTTTAATTCCTTCTGAAGAAGTTCAGGAGAAACAGCCAAAGATTTAGGCCGAACTTCACAGGCTAAAAAAGCCTGAATCCTTTCGTAACTCGCTGTCACAATTGAGTTTTTTAGGAATCAGGTGAGTTTTTACCTGTCTTTTTGTTCCCATGTTATTGTTGCCTCGTTTTTTCTTTTTCCCT
>CAYSDX010000042.1:0-4148 GCA_964429945.1 uncultured Spirochaetia bacterium
ATTCTCCGAAGATTCTCTTAAAAGGCCCTATATGTTGATAACTCAGGTACAATTGTACCATATATGGAGAATCTTCACCATAGAAAATCAAGGATAATTTGTTTTATTTCAGTCAGTTAGACCTTTTCTGACAGACACTAACTATCGAAAAATCAAGGTATGTGGCAGTACTCGCCGAGGTTGAAGGTGCATAAGATTTCCCCTTAACCTGAAGGCTGCCCTCTTTTTATATGCTCCTCGAATTCGTCCCTGAATTTTGTCACTATCGACTCAATAGGCATTGCGCAGCCGTCGGCAAGGGCGCATATGGTCGTCCCCCTCATCTGCGAGCATGCGTCAAGTATTATGTCGAGGTATTCAATGGACCCCTTGCCCTCGTCAATCTCTCTCAGTATCTTCTCAAGCCACCACGTTCCTTCCCTGCACTGAACGCACTGCCCGCATGACTCATCCCTGTAGAAATGGGCAAGGTTCTGGGCTACCTTAATCATGCTCACCGTTTCATCCATCACCGTTACGCCCGCCGTTCCAAGCATAGAGCCCGCAGCCGCTATGGTATCGAAATCCATCGCAATATCCAGTTCATCCGCGGAGAAAACAGCGGAAGAAGAACCGCCGGGAGAAACGGCCTTGATTTTTCTTCCCCTGGGAATTCCGCCGCCGTACTCCTCGATCAACTCAAGGAGGTTTATTCCGAGGCGAAGCTCGTAAAGCCCAGGATTGTTGACATGCCCGCTTAACCCGAAAATCTTGGTTCCTGTATTCCTGGGGGTGCCTATCGAGGCAAACCAGTCCGCCCCGTTGTTTATTATATGCGGAACGCATGCGAGCGTCTCCACGTTATTGACTATGGTGGGACAGCCGAAAAGGCCTACCTGGGCCGGGAAAGGAGGCTTGGGCCTCGGCTCCCCCTTTTTTCCCTCTATTGACTCAAGAAGACCGGTTTCCTCTCCGCATATGTAGGCACCGGCGCCTATGTAGAGCTTCATATCGAGATCAAAACCGCTTAGAAGTACGTTCTTGCCGAGATAGCCGTGCTCGTAGGCTTCATCTATAGCCTGCTGTATCCTCTTGGCTCCGTAGGGCATCTCCCCCCTTATGTATATGTAAGCCTTGTGGGAGCGTATGGCGTAGCAGGCGATTATTATGCCTTCTATCATCTGGTGGGGATCTTTCTCTAGAATCTCCCTGTCCTTGAAGCTTCCGGGTTCGCTTTCATCGGCGTTGCAGCAGAGATAAACCGGCTTCTTGGAATCGGGCGGGATGAAGCTCCACTTTATTCCCGCCGGAAATCCCGCTCCTCCTCTTCCCCGGAGCCCCGATTTCTTAACCGCATCGGTTATCTCTCCGGGGGCCGTGCCGAGGGCTTTCCTCAGCGCTGAATATCCACCCGAGGACAAATACGACTCGATGGTGTGGGAGTTGGGCCTGTCGACGTAATTTCTTATGATTCTCTGCTCGGGCATTCCGGAAATTATATACAATCAAGAAACCTTGTTCCAGTCACTGACAACAGGTAGTTTTGACAACAGTAGGAGAGCATATAAAGAGAGATCTTATATGCTTAAAAATCCGGGACAGATACTTAAAATTCTTTTTGACGTCCCGTTCGGCAAGAATCTAGTCTTTGAGGGAGGCAAGCTAATGTCAAGGCGCGGAATATGAGCATTGTTCGGCTGGTCGATGCGGAGTGGGGCCGTGAGCTTGCGAATGCTATTAGCACGTACCCATCTGAGACACTACGCATCGTTTCTCCGTTCATCAAGAAACGTGCGCTTAAGCACCTACTGTCGCACCGACCTCGCGGTGTTGAAGTGATTACCCGATTCAACCTGAACAATTTCGCTGAAGGTATCAGCGATTTGGATGCCTTGCGAATGCTGCTTAACGCTGGGGCCAGCATCCGTGGTATCCTCCATCTCCATGCCAAGTTGTATCTCTTCGGGAACAGCCGGGCAATCATTACATCGGCCAATCTCACGGAGGCTGCGCTGACCCGAAACCGGGAGTTCGGCGTGGTCGCCGATGACCCAGACATCATAGCGGCCTGCCTGAACTATTTCGAAAAGCTTTGGCGACTCGGCAACTCGAATGTGTCCAGCGATCTTCTCGACAACTGGGAAGAAACCATTACCCGTCACCATCTTGTCGGCGGGAGACCCAGCAACGCGGCGGGGCTTAGTGATTTCGGCGCGGATGCGGGGCCCGCGACCACACCGCACGTTCCCCCTCCCCCTGTCGTGGCGGATGTGGACCAAGCCTTCGTCAAGTTTCTCGGTGAAGGCAAGAAACGAGTGCCGGTTTCTTTCGCCACTATCGAGGAAATTAAAAATGCAGGCTGTCATTGGGCCCTCGCCTATCCCGAGAAACAACGCCCCAGAAAGGTCAAAGACGGTGCGGTTATGTTTATCGCACGGTTAACCAAAGAGCCCAACGACATCAGAATTTTCGGTCGCGCCATCGGCATAAAGCATCATCAGGGCCGAGACGACGCGTCGCCCGAGGACATCGAGCGTCGCCCGTGGAAGAAAAAGTGGCCGAGGTATATCCGCGTGCATCACGCGGAGTTCGTTGCCGGAACTATGGAAAACGGCATCTCGCTGAACGAATTGATGGATACACTTGAAAGCGACTCATTCGCATCGACCCAGCACAACGCGGATGCCGGCGCCGGCAATACGAATCCTCGGCGCGCATATATGCAGCACCCAGCCGTTGAACTTTCTCCGCAAGGCGCTTGCTGGCTCGAAGAACATCTACAGGCAGCCTTTAACGAACACGGCAAAATTCCGCAGCACGAACTCGAGCAACTCGACTGGCCCGCACTGTCAGAAGGCGTGAAATCTTGACCCCTGAGAACCATCAAGGAGCCGCCGCGCAGGTCAACGCCATTGCGACTCCTCGAGATTCTCTATGACCGATATGATGCGGCTAATGTCCCGTCATCCCTACCAGCCAGATGCCGCAATCCAAGCCCGGCAGCCAAGCATAGGCGAAACAACCAAGACATGCTATAGTGCGGTCAAACCATAGATTCTGCTGCCGTGTAGGTGAGCAGGTGCCAAAAAAGCCTCTCGTTCACCATGTCCGGGGCACTTTTTCCTCAAGGAGCATGTCTGCTACATGCTTTGCAAACGACATTGAAGAGGTAAAAGCGGGGGATATCGCATTTAGCACATGAAGACTGTTCCCTTCCGTGCAGACAACGTAATCCATAACGAGTTTTTTCTTTTTCCAGTCCACAAGCTGTGAGCGGATGCCGATTTTCGCAGAGGAAATAAGGTCTCGGGGAGAAAGCCCGGGAACCAGTTTTCTGGCCTCTGAGTAGAAATGGCGCCCCAGATATTTTTTTGCCTCGGAGAACGCGTTTGCCCTGAAGCCACTGTCGCTCATGAACATCGATGCGTTCCTGTAGAGAAAGCGAAACGACTCAAGCCCCAGGTCTTCAAGAAATCCGTAGCTCTCCCTCCCTAGAACCGGCACGGCGGTAGGACCGATAAAGACCCGCCCCGAAGTACTCCTCGTAAAGTGTACCCCCAGAAAAGGCATTCTCGGATCGGGAACCGGGTAGATATTGCCGCGGACAAGATAAGAGCTTTTCTCCGTAAGTTCCCTGTAGGAACCCATAAAAGGGATGAATCTGTACCTAAGACCTACTCCGAAGTGGCGCGCAACCACGTCCGCATGGAGTCCTGCAGCGTTTATGAGTTTTCCGTAACTTATGTTTCCCTTGTTTGTAAGAGCAACGCCTCCCCCTTTTTTTTCGATAAAAGCCGTATCAAAAAGCACACGGGCCTTTTCGGTTCCCTTAATCTTCGAGTAAAGGGCTTCTAGAATCCCCAGAGGGTCAAACACGGATGTTGTCGGGGAATATATAGCTTTTTCAAACGTAATCGCATGCGGTTCTATCTCCGAAAGTTCTTTTTCGTCAATAAGGTACGACTCCACGCCGTTTCTCTGCGCCCTCTGCTGAAGCGCCTCGAGTCCCTCAAGCTTCTCCTCTGAATCCGCCACAATGACCTTTCCGCACTCAGATATCGCAACTCCGTTTTCCCGGCAGAAATCCCTCATCAGCCGGTTTCCCTCAATGCAGTACCTCGCCTTCAGAGAATCGGGCGTATAATAGATCCCGGCATGCAGAACACCGC
>CAYSDX010000043.1:0-11000 GCA_964429945.1 uncultured Spirochaetia bacterium
CTGGCGCGGCGACGCCGAGCGAGTGGACTAAGGCGGACCAGCCGACCAGTTCCGTGTCTTTTGGCAGGGGTTCACCCTGAAAGAAATCCGCTGTCAGATTCTGTATTCGCATTCCTCGAAAAACCCTCATTGTTATCGAAATATGCTGTATAAATTTCAGATATATCGAATTCTGGTATTTTATCTCCTCTAATATCGAAAATCAATAGGTTATGTGAGATATTACATCATGACAGCAAGAATGCAATTCCAACTTTGGAAAAGACCCAAAACCACAGTCGACGGTTAGGTGAAGTGGGGAATCTGACACTCGGAAGATTCTTCTTTGCTTCTTATGGGAATGATGGTTAGCCGGGCGTCTTAGTCTCATAGGAGCAGAAAACCACCGCCGTGAGAACCGTTGTCCAGAGTCCGTTCTTATCTCCTACGGCCGTCTGCGTTATGTTTCTGCTTTTTACCTTGTGCCCGCTTATCTCCCATATGTCCTTCTGCTCGTCGTAGCTTTTATCGGGATCAAAGGGAGCGCCTAGCGTGGTAGCGAGCATGTAGGCGGCAAGATCCTCGGCGTATTCCCCCGCGATGGCCTCCTTCTGCCCGTAGCTGTGATGTTCCGAAATGTATCCGTAGTGCGTCTTGTCCTTCGGGACCGCGAGGCCCGTGGACGCGGCGATCAGTCTGCTGGGCTCGTTTGTGGAATTCTCGCTCATTACCACAAACGCTATCTGTCCGGGGGAGAGCATGGTGAGTCCTTGTTTTCTGCTTACGAGCTGGCAGCCCGGGGGAAATATGCTTGAGACCTTGACCAGATTGAACTCCGCGATCCGCGCATTCCTCAGGGCAAGCTCAAAGCTTGAGAGTCTTTCCTTATGCTTGCCCACGCCCTTTGTGACAAAAGCTTTTGTCGGGGTCAACTCACCACTCCTTGTAGCCCTGCATTCAAGTTATATTTCCTGGGTAGTTTTGTCAAACGAGGGGTGACCGGGATGAAATTCGGAGCGCATGTTTCTATAGCGGGCGGGATTGAAAACGCCCCCCTAAGAGCCAGGGAACTTGGATGCGAGTGCTTCCAGATGTTTACCCGCTCCCCGAGGGGCGGCAGGCCGCCTGAGCTTGATGAGCCCCTGCTTGAGGCCTTTTTTCGCAACTGCGGGGAGGTCTCTATAAGCGATTACTATGTTCACACCCCTTATTTCATAAACCTGGCTTCAGGGAAAGAGGATCTCAGGGGAAAAAGCGTGGACCTGGTAAGAGAGGAGCTTGAGAGGTCAAGCGCCCTTGGGGTTAAGTACATGATGACCCATATAGGAAGCGCCAGGGAAATGGAGAGAGACGTTGCGATAAGCAACGTGGCCGACTCCCTCTCGAGGGTTCTTCGGGATTATAGCGGCGAAACGCAGCTTCTGCTTGAGAACACGGCGGGCCAGGGCCATACGATAGGAGCGAGCTTCGAGGAGATCTCCCTCATACTGGAACGCACGGCGCATGGGGATCTCGGGGTCTGTATAGACACGGCCCACATGTTTGCCTCAGGATACGACATAAGGACCTCTGAGGGCGTTGGGGAGCTTGTAGAGTGCATCGGTTCCGTATTCGCGCCCGGAACGGTGAAGCTCGTTCACGCGAATGATTCCAAGGTTGGATTCAATTCCAACAAGGACCGCCACGAACATCCCGGAGAGGGGGAGATAGGGATCGACTGCTTTCGGGCGATGATCGGGAACCCGTTTTTCGAGAATCTTGACATGATAGTGGAAATGCCGCCTCCCGAGGTGGCAAAAGACGTCGAGCTTCTTAAGAAACTGAGGGATTCGGGCATCTGATTTCAGGGCGAGAGCGAAAAACCGCTTTCCCCGACCTTCCGACCGTCGACGTAGACGTTGTTTTCCCCGTCAATAGAGACCCTTGCGTTTGCGATCAGGTCATGGACCACGAAGGGAAACAGCTTCCACTCGCCCTGTTCCCTGATTTTCTCTTCCATCGCCGCCACGTCCCCGATACCGAAGCCCTCAAGGGATATGTCGGCCGACTGGGCAACCGCGGTTCCGAACCTCGTCTCGGGGTTGTTTTCAAGATAGACGGTGCATCTTAAGGTCTTCTCCCCGTTCTCTAACGCCTGGACGCACGCGGTTTTGCCTCTCACCAGATAGTCCCTGGTCGTGTCCCCGGGGTAGAGGTTTACGATCCTGTTCGGGAATCTCTCGGTAAACAGGTGGCTTAGCCTTCTCCTGTAACCCGCCAGTACCACGAGGTCGGGCTCAAAAAGTTCTTCAATATGCGAGATAACGGCCGAATCGTAAAGCGCCCGTCCATCCTCGTCTGAGGGGTGTTTTCCTAGGTCGCCAAAAAAGCTCTCAGAACTTATGGAGGAGGTGCTCACTCCGAGCGCTTCTGCCTTTGCGAGAACCGCCGCCTCGGGACTGTTTGAAAAAACATGCTCTACGGCTCCGTAATTTTTCCCGCCGTCTTGTTTGAGTTCCATCTGCCTTGAGTGTATTTTCTCAAAATTCGTCCCTCTGCCCGAGGCAAGCACGAGAATTTTCATCGGGCGGCGGGTATCGGAGTAAAGCGGCGTTATTTGCATTGGAAATTATATATAATTCTACCAAGCTTCCCCGATAAGTCTCTCCCGATTAAAGAATAAGACAACATTGTTTTTTAACCGGGAAGGCAACGCCCAGCCACTTAGTAAGCATGAAGTGGAAATATCTATACAGCGTGAGGGAGCAAATAGCCGGTTCAGGCCTCAGCTTTTCAGTCCACTAACCAGTAAAAAAGAGATTAGAGCAGCGACTTCTGATACATTGCGGTTTGTATGCGAGCGAGCCAAGCACTGCTGCCAACAAATTTGTTGACAACAAACTTGTTGGCAGCTACACTGTTGGCAACAAGTTTATAGGGAGGCAGGCTATGTCATTAAAGAAAGCGGGAGCGAACTGGGTTGATGGAGATCGCTTCTTTGATCGAGAGGTCGAGCTTAAAATACTTGCCGAGCGTGCACGGGACGGAACACACACATTGTTGACTGCACCGCGGCGTATGGGAAAAACAAGCTTGGTCAGGGAGTCGTTACGCCTCTTGGCAGAGAAAGAGGGTTTTGAAACCATCTTTGTTGATCTGGAAGATGCCTCCGATGCTGCAGATGCTATCGCCGAAATCACAGTCCAGGCGAGATCCGCAAAAAAGGTATGGAACCGGATCCGCTCCGACCTCTCCAGTGCTGCGAAAGATATCGGGAGCCGGGTGGAATCCCTATCCATCTCCGAATTGCGGGTGCAGTTGCGTGCAAAGATCTCTTCCGGCAACCAGTGGCGGAAGGGTGACGAGATATTTTCGGCCCTCGCAGAGAGCAAGCGACCAGTTGTGTTGGCGATTGACGAACTGCCAATTCTCGTGAACCGGCTGTTCCACAAGAGTGGCGATACCATCACATCTGAGGGTATTCAGGTAGTCGAGGAATTTCTGAGTTGGTTACGCAAGAACGGCCAGGCGCATCGCGGTCGTATCGTTATGGTTCTCTCCGGCAGCGTTGGCCTCGAACCGATTCTCAGGCGGGCCGGGTTAAGCGCCCAGGCAAACATCTACACGCCTTTAGATCTGAAGCCGTGGACCGAGGATGTAGCGATTGATTGTCTCGCCGAGCTGGCGGAGACCTACGGCGTTGTCCTCCCCAAAAATGTTCGTAGAGAGATGTGCAGCCGCCTGAGGCATTATGTGCCACACCATATACAACAGTTCTTTGATCACATGCATGAGTATTTGCGGCGCGAGGGCAGGGTGAGAGCCTCATTAAATGATGTGGAGCAAGTGTACAAAAATGAAATGCTGTCAATACGGGGACAGGTAGATCTCGAACACTACGAGGGTAGATTGCGAATGGTCCTTGAAAGAAGGGAATACGAAATCGCTCAGGAATTGCTTACAGAGGCCGCTGTTGGCGATGGCGAACTCAGCGATGATTCTGTCGGCTCCTATTGCAGGTTTATCGAAGCAAGAGGCAGCATCAACGATACCCGATCTGTGATCGAGAATGTGCTTCATTTACTTGAGCATGACGGGTACCTGGAAAGGCAAAGCGGCGGTTACCGATTCATATCCGGGCTGCTTGAGGATTGGTGGCGCGCTCGGCACGGCCAACATTTCGTGCCCATCCGGAATCGCCGAGTTAAAGCAAAGAGGAGGGTTTAGCCATGGTAGTGATGAAATACAATCCGGGCTTCCTTACCGACGATGAATTAGTTAAATCGTTCTGTATACGGATACCCGAGTTTGCGTCAATCATTGAGATGCTGCGCGAATGTGAAGGAAGCTCGAATCCGCACCGGCTCGTGATCGGACCCCGTGGTTACGGCAAGACAAACCTCCTACTCCGGGTCGCAGCCGAGATTCGCCGTAACCCTGAACTGTCGCTGTCTTTTTTCCCAATAGTTTTCGCGGAAGAAAGCTACCGGGTTCTCACCGCAGACGAATTTTGGCTGGAAGCCCTGTCCCTGCTGGCGGAACAGGCACCATCCCTTGAGGACAAGGACGACTTGGGTCTCACCTTTGAGGAACTGCGAAAAATCCGTAATGACCCTGCACTTGGTAAGCGTTGTCTCGGCCATCTGCTGGATTTCTCAAACCGACATGGCAAACGCCTTGTCCTGATCGTCGAGAACCTGAATATGATGTTTAGAGATATGGCAGAACAGGACGGTGGATGGAAGTTGCGCCAAACACTGCAAACAGAACCCAGAATTATTCTGTTAGCCAGTGCGACCAGCCGTTTCAGCGAGATCAGCAGTCCAGACCATGCTTTCTACGATCTCTTTGTAACCCGTGTTCTGCCTCCTCTCTCCACCGAGGAGTGTGCCACTCTTTGGGAAAATGTCTCTGGGCAATGCAGGTCGCCGGAGGCAATGCGTGGATTGCGGATTCTAACGGGAGGCAACCCCAGACTTCTTTCTATCGTTGCCCAGTTCGGATCTAGATTATCGTTCCGCGACCTTATGGGAGACCTGCTCAAATTGATAGATGACCTTACGGAATATTTTAGGAACCATATAGAAGCACTTCCACCGCAGGAACGGCTGACGTATCTGGCACTTGCAGAACTATGGGAACCGGCTGCCGCACGGGAAGTTGCGGTTCTGGCCCGGCTCGATACCAACAAGTGCAGTGCCCACCTCAATCGCCTCGTCGACCGTGGCGTTGTTGAAATTGTAGGCGGCAGTGCCCGAAGAAAGCTGTATTACCTAGCGGAGCGACTTTATAACATATACTACCTATTGCGGCGTTCCCGCACGCCAGATCCATTGATTGAAGCCCTTGTTCGCTTCATGGATGCATACTACTCGCCGCCTGAACTCAAAGACGTTGGTTCCCTCATGGTACGTGAGGCCGGTGGACTTGAACCGGAGAGAAAAACTCTTCACTGGACCGCTTTTGCCCGGTTGATCGACCTCCCTGTGCTGGCATCCTATCGCAACGAGTTACTGTCAATTGCCCCCGAGGAATTTACGAAGAACTTCCGGCTTGAGGAAAAACCCGTGAAAACGGAAAGCATTATATCAACTAGGTTAGAGGCAGCTAATTTACAGCCGAATGGAGATATTTCCGAACAAACCACCAAAGAGCGGGAGAAACAGGCACTTGAAGATCCGTCGTCCATTGAAAAGGAATCCTCGGCAATAGTACAGAGACAAAAGGAGGGCATGACAACAGCAACTGGCTCTATATTACATCGTTCGGAAGCCAATGATTCGTCATCGCCTCTTGAGGATGCTGCGAGAGCAACTGTCGATAAAGGCATCTCGTTTCTCCAGATGCATGACTATGCGGAAGCAATTGTTACCTTTGAAGAGGTTGTTCGCAGGTTCGGGAGCAGCACTACGCCTACTATACAAGTGCAAGTTGCTCTTGCACTTGTCAATAAAGGCGTTGCACTCGGCGAGTTAGACCAGTTAGATAGTGAACTTGCTGCCTATGAAGAGGTTGTAAATAGATTCAGCGACAGTTCAGAACCAACACTCCTTTACATAGCTGTAAATGCAGCTGCCAGAAAAGTATTCGCGCTTGGCAAATGGGAACGGCTTGAGGAGGTGGTCTCCGCCTGTGACGAACTCGTAGAGCGGTTCGGCGACAGCAGTGTGCCACAAGTTGTTGAGCAGACAGCGACGGCCTACTTCCTTAAGGGAATCAAGTTGAATAGATTGAACCGGTTTGAGGAAGCAATTACCGCCTGTAATAAACTTGTAGCACGTTTCGGTGATAACGATGCACCTGCAATCTGTTTACTGGTTGCAGGTGCTCTTAATAACAAGGCATACATATTTAATCAGTTGAATCAACTGAGTGAAAAACTTTCCGTTTGTGATGAAATTATAAGGCGATTCGGCGACAGTGACGAGCCATTGCTCATTGAACAATTCGCAAAAGCCGTCCTTTTGAAAGGAACTACGCTCGACGAATTGAACCGACCCACAGAAGCAATTGCTGCTTATGATGAGATTGTAAGGCAGTTTGGCAACAGTGATGCGCCAGTAATTCTTGAGGGAACCGTCGCGCAGGCTCTTTTTGATAAGGGTCGCGTGCTTAACGAGTTAAACCGATTAGAGGAAGCTATTGCTGTCTGTGATGAGATTGTGCAACGGTTTGCCAACAGTGACACTGCCGAGATTCTTGAAGTTGCTGTTCAAGCTCTTTTTAACAAGAGTAACATGCTCGGCAGGGTAAATCGATTTGAAGAGGCTATTGCTATATGTGATGAGATTGTACAACGCTTCGGCGATAACGAATCGCCTGAGATCCAAAAGGTAGTTGCACATTCTACTTCTAACAAGAACATCCTGCTCAGCGAACTAAATCGATTTGAGGAAGCCATTGCTATATGTGATGAGATTGTACAACGCTTTGGCGATAACGAATCGCCTGAGATTCAAGAGGTAGTTGCAATATCTTTCTTTAGAAAAGGAGGTGCACTCAGTGAGTTGAATCGGCCCGATGAAGCCGCTGCTATATGTGATGAGATTATGCACCGCTTCGGCGATAACGAATCACCTGAGATCCAAGAGGCAGTTGCACGCTCTCTCTTCAGAAAAGGAGGTATGCTGACCGATTTGAACAAACCCGAAGAAGCAATTGTCGCATGTGACGAAGCCGTGCGACGTTTCTGCGATAGCGACGTGTCTGAGATTCTCGAGGTTGTTGCTCAAATTCTCGTTAACAAGGCCAATGCGCTTATTCAGCTTAATCGCCTCGAAGATGCAGTTGTCACCTGCGACGAAGTTATACGGCTCTTCGGTAGCATCAAGACGCCTGCGATTCTTGAAGCCATTGCCAAAGCTCTAACTGAGAAAGCCGTTGTGTTTATTGGACTTAATCGTCTCGAAGATGCAGTTGTTACCTGCGATGAGGTTGTGCAGCGCTTCGGCACATGTGACGCACATGTGATTAGCGCACAGGTTGCATACTCTCTTGTTTTTAAAGGCTCTGCTCTCAGGGGGCTTGATCAAATTCAGGAAGCAAAGATGGCTTGGGAAGAGGTAGTGAAACGTTTCGGAGTGAGTGAAAACACCGAGTTGAATTCTGCCGTGGGGACTGCCCTTCTTCAGATAGCTGATAGTGCCAGAGAACAAGGTGACCTTGAAGAAGCAATGAAGGCAGTAGAGCAGGTATTTGATCGAAGTAACGAGCAAGCTTCTGGTTACCGGTGTGAAGGCTATTTGATTCGGGCGCAGGCAAGTGTGGCAGCTGGAAATGTATCTCAAGCAGAAGATGATATCAAAGAAGCTCTCGCACTCTTGCCGGATTTTGGGTTTCTCCTCAGCAAGACCATTGACGTATTGATGGATTTCACTGTCCTGCAGGGGGCGATACACACAAACGAACTTATCCAAGCATCGCCGTCGGCTGAGCAACTTTTGCCGTTCACTACAGCACTTGACAAGGAATTGGGTAATAACCCTCGAGTGGCACGTGAAATTGAAGAGATTGCAGAAGACATACTAGAGGATCTAGGAAAGCGAAGGAAAAACCACTAATTCCCTTTGCATTGATTCCTCTATCGTTTAATTTTTATGCGGTTCAACGCAAGGGTGACGCAGTATGACAGAAAGCAGAAACCTGATCACGAGAATCGTGACGGCCGTAGTGGCCGTACCGATACTTCTCCTTATATTTTACCACGGGGGAGTCTATTATCTCGCCCTCATCTGTCTGATCGGGGCCTTGTGCTCTCTTGAGTTCTTCGCGCTTGCGGGACCCGATATACGGAAGACGAGAAAGATTTATATAACGGCCATTTCCCTGCTTCTGATCATAAGCGCGTTTTTTGACTTCGTGCTCATGAACCTCTTTTTCACCTTCCTGATATTTCTCTCCATAATTCTCGAATTCCGCAAAAAGGACTTCAGCGACTGTCTGCAAGACCTGGGCATGACCCTTTTGCCGCTTATATATTTCGGCTGGATGCTGGCCCACGGGGTGCTGCTTAGAAATATTTCGGGCGACGCAAGTGCGGGGAACTATGGTTTCCTCAACGGCGGTCCCGAGGATATCGGTTTTTTCCTTGTGGTACTTGCCGTTTCGTGCACTTTTCTTAACGACGCCGGGGCGTATTTCTTCGGAAAAAGCTTCGGCAAAAAGAAGCTCGCACGTCACATAAGCTCGGGCAAGACCGTTGTGGGGCTCATCGGGGGATTTGTTGTTTCGATCGTAAGCGCCTTTGTGGTGAACATGATATTCAGCAACCCTCTTCCCGCGGTCTGGGTGGTTGTTTACGCGGTCGTAATAGTCGTGGCCGCGGTTGCGGGCGATCTTTTCGAATCCACCATAAAAAGAGGGGCGGGGGTAAAGGACTCGGGTTCTCTTCTTCTTGGACACGGCGGGGTGCTTGACAGGTTCGACAGCCTGATATTCGTTTTCCCCTGCACATACTACACTTCCCTGGTTTTCTACCGGCTCGCCGAGATAGGTATTGCCGTATAAGGATGAAAATGGAAATATCCGTAGTGGACAGGGAGGAGTTCATTGATGGTCCCGCCAGGGAAAATCTGATCCGCCTTGTCGAGAAGATACTCGCATACCTTGATCTCTCCGCCCGAAGCGAGCTCTGCGTCTCGCTTGTAAGCGATGGGGACATGAGGGAACTTAACAGGCAGTACAGACAGATCGATGCGACTACGGATGTTCTCTGCTTTCCGCAGAAAAGCGAGGCGACCCCCGATCTTCTGGGCGATATAGTGATATCCTACGAAACGGCCGTTCGTCACTCCCGAAGGCTCGAGATCACCGTTGAAGAGGAACTGCGCCTGCTTGTGGTCCACGCGGTCCTGCACCTGTTAGGATTCGATCACAAAAAGAAAAAGGAAAGAGAGACGATGCGTGAGAAGGAAAAAGAGGTGCTTGACTACCTTGCTAAGACGGGAGCAACTTTTTTGTTATCCGATTGACAACGAAAGGGGGATTTTATAATTTCTCGAGGTGGATCGTGATTTATACTCCTAACCTTTTTGAGGAGATTTAGGAATCGAAAAAACTTCTACTTATATTGTAAAACTCGACATCTGGCTTCGCAAGGACGGTAAAGCGTGGTTGGCAAAATGTCCTAGTATTGACCTTGTAACTCAGACTCCGACCCAGATTGTTCCAACAACCGCAACTTGATTTTCTTTCCGGGATTAATATATCATTCTAGGGTAAAAGCGGACCGGTTGTTTAACTGCATGTCGGGAGGCATACCTAAATGGAGAATCTAGTTTTTGAGGTTTCTTGGGATGAGGAAGCCGAGGTTTGGTACACTTCGGAAACTCCCATTCAGGGAGCAATGGCCGAGGCTCCGACCCTTGAAGAATTAAGCAAGAAGCTGTCTGTGATTATTCCTGAAGTGCTAGCGGTAGATCGGGAAACGGAAGCTACACACTCTGTCTTTGCTTCAAGCAAAATGCCCAAAGAAACTCCCTTGCCTTTTATAGTAAAATCTCTGCATTATACACACGCAACTTAGTGGCTACCTATACTCCTAAGGTAAAGAGGATTTTGAGAAAACACGGATTCTCTTTTCACAGGCAGGGAAAAGGAGATCATGAAATCTGGCTAAATCCGGAAACCAAGATGAAAGCAACCGTTGATGGCAAGATAAAATCCCGGCACTTCGCAAACAGAATTCTTAAGAATGCAGGGATTAATGAAACCGTTTAACTCCCTCTTTCCCTGCTTTGGACAATATTGTATTTAATCCCTTTTAGTCTTAAGGGAATTTCTCAAATGTTAAATTGGTGGGAAACATGGCATTAACGCGTAGTTTCAGCGAGACAGTAAAGGAGCGGACGATGAGGGACCCCGAGTTCCGCATCGGGCTTCTAACCGAAGCGATTGAATGCGTACTCAATGATGAAATCAACGTAGCGAAGGCATTGCTGCGAGACTACGTTAACGCGACAATCGGTTTTCAAGAACTTGGAATTCTTACGCAAAAAAACCCGAAGAGCCTGATGCGCATGCTCAGTCCGAGAGGAAACCCGAGTCTTAAGAGTATTTCCTCTCTGTTTGCATCTTTAAAAGAACATGAAGGCGTCAAGCTTCACGTGCGAGCCACCAGATAATCAAAATACGTCCGCAGATTCACTATCTGCCATTAAGATGGTTGCGTAAGGCGTGTTGGTTACCCGGGTTCGTTCAGATCTTCCTTAATTTTCTCGATTTCCTTTACCGTTGGGAGATCTTTTATGTTTTTAAGGCCGAATGTCTCGAGAAAAAGATCGGTGGTCCTGTAGAGAAAAGGTTTTCCCGGAACATCCTTTCTTCCGGATATCTCGATGAATCTTCTTTCAAGCAGCACGCTTACGCTGCTTGAGCAGTCCACTCCTCTTATCTTCTCGACTTCGATTTTCGTGACGGGCTGCTTGTAGGCTACTATCGCGAGCACTTCGAGGGCGGCCTTTGAGAGCCTGAATTTTTTTATTTCCTTGTTAAACTCGACTACATATTGCGAATACTCGGGGCGGGTTCTGAACTGATAGCCT
>CAYSDX010000044.1:0-35535 GCA_964429945.1 uncultured Spirochaetia bacterium
TTCAGAAGATACATCGGATAATAAGTCGGAGAGTAAAGGGAAACGGATTTCGTCGGACTTCCAAGCGGCTCGCGCGTTATGGTTTCCCCCGAAATGGTTCCCAGCATGAAATCATCCCCGGAAAACTCCCCGATATCCCCACAGAGAGCCAGGGAAACCCTTATTTTCTCCCACTCTTCCCGGGCTATCCCGCTTGCACGGGCTATCTCATCCGCAATTTCGTCGGCCAGAACAAGTTCTTCAAGTGAAGGCATCTGAAATGATCTCCTCCGCTTCAATATACATATACGGAAGGATTTATCAAAAAAGCACTCTAGGGCAAAAATCTTTCCCTTTCTTCAGGAGACGGCACGCGGCAGGCCTCCCTTTTACCGAAAATGCTATAGCGGTTCCTCGATATGATTCCGTAGAAATAATCCTTCACCGGGCGGGGAATACATATTAGGAGCGCGGGAAGGCGCCACAGCCCTCCAAGCCTCCTTAGAACCAGCAAAATGGCGTCGGCTCCCTCGTAAACCCCCTTTTCGTCAACGTAAGCAATTTTCCACTCGCGCGGGGGCTGGTCCTGATACAGGGAAAACTTAACGGCCGTCTCTCCCTGCACGGGGGAAAAGAGTATTTCCCGGCGGACATCCGCCCACATTACGAAATCGACGAACCTGTTGCAGAACCCGCACACGCCGTCAAAGAAAATCACCGGTTTTTCTGATCCTGGAATCTCTCTCCCCCGTTTACGTAAGCTCCCGTATCAGGATTTCATGCTGGGGAAACCGCAGCAGCAGACTATCCAACTCGCCAAGCTCAAAGTCGTCGAGCTCAAACCCCGGAGCCATTGTAGTTCCCATAAAAGCGTATCCGCAATCTCCCTCAACCACCATGGCGCCCTGCCAGGTTCCCTTCGGGACAATAAGCTGGGGTTTCTGCCCCGAGGGAAGATTATCGCCCAGAACCACTACCCTTGACTCTCCCGTGGGATAGAGAAGCAGCATCTGGACCGGGTCGCCGAAGTAAAAATGGAAAATCTCGTCCGAACTCACCCTGTGCATCTTTGAACTGGCCTCCGGGGTTATAAGGTAGTAGATGGCGGTTGAGAGATCGCGGTCGTTCCCTGCCGTCTCGTCGCTTCTGTAAGTCTCCTTGTAGTATCCTCCCTCGCCCGGAAGCCTCTTCAGCCCGAGTCTCTGTATAAGGTGATCAGCTTTCATAATTTTCCTCCAGCAATTGTTAAAAAACCAAAGTAGGAATATAATATAATACCGCAGGATGATTTAACCATATAAAATAACGGGAGAGTATAAAATGTCAGAAGAAGACACAAAGCCGCAAGAGGAAACGACACCGGAAGAGATGGTCGCGGATAACTTCATGAACTCCATAAACATGGCTTTTAACCTCGGAGTATCCGCTCATCAGGCAAGCGGTCAGTCAAAAAGCGTAGCTGAGATCGCGGCCGAACTCGGAAACCAGATATACCAGAATTTCGCGCAGGCATACGGCGGCGAGATAAACGAGTCGTTTCTGAAGGCCAACACCGAATACTTTCTCCAGATAGCCCTTATGGGATACATAATCCCCGGGGTATGCGCTTTTGACAACGACTTCAAACAGAGGCTGTTCGATCTCATCTACACAAGGGCCAAGGAGAACCAGCAGAGGCAGTCAGGCGGAGGGGCTCCAGAGGGCGGAAGCAGAATAATAACCTGAGCCCGGTTGCGCCAGAAAACTCATGAGGAAAGTTCTAGGCGGTAGGGAAAAAGTAAAAGTCGCAGTCGCCCAGACGGCTCCCGTATTCATGGACAAGGAGCGGACCCTCGAGAAAGCCTGCAGCGTCATAAAGGAAGCGGGGGGTAACGGGGCGGAACTGGTCGCTTTTCCCGAGGCCTTCATACCGGGCTACCCGGCCTACTACACAGTCGGTTATGAAACCCCGCCGCACGACTGGACCGACTTCATGATCGCCCTTCAGGATAACTCCATCGTTATTCCCGGAGACGATACCGAGATGCTCGCGGAAGCCGCGCGCGCGGCAGATACCCACGTGGTAATAGGCTGCAACGAGCTTGACGACCGCAAGGGAAGCCGCACCGTTTACAACTCCCTTCTTTTCATATCGCGCGAAGGCAGCGTGCTCGGCAAACACAGAAAACTCATGCCCACCTACACCGAGAGGATTTACTGGGGCCAGGGAGACGGAAGCGACATAGCCACCTACGACACGGACATAGGAAGGATAGGAGGACTTGTCTGCTGGGAGAACCACATGATCCTCGTGAGAGCCGCGATGGTCCACAGCGGTCAGGACTTCCACGTGGCGGTGTGGCCGGGGAACTGGAGAAGGGGAGACGATAAACTGCTAGCCGCCGAAACCGAGGACCCCGCAGCGGGATGCACCGTGCAGCCGCTTATAAGGGTTCACGCGTTTGAATCGGGGGCCTTTGTGCTTAGTGCCTGCGGTTACCTTGACGACGATGATTTCCCCGAAAGATGGCACTACGTGCGGGACGGAAACCACATGAACTACGACTGGGCGCGAGGGGGAAGTTCTATAGTCAATCCTGCCGGCAGGTACCTGTTCCCTCCCCATTTCGAAAAAGACGCGATACTCTACGCCGACTGCTACGCCAACCAGATAAAGGCGGTAAAGGCGGTTTTCGATTCCCTGGGCCACTACTCACGGTGGGACGTGGCGAAGCTTCTCATTGACAGGGAAAAACGGGAACCCGTAACGGAAAAGACCGCAAAACCGCAGATATCCTCAAAGGAAATAAAGAGAATTTCCGAGGACTACGGGGTTTCCGAGGAAAAGCTGGAAGCGATCGCAGAAGAGCTCAGAAAGCTCGCTGACTAAACGGCAAATCCTTAAGAAAAAAGCGCAAACTCGGGCATTACGACAGGAAGTGGAAACATGGTTTCACGTTCCGGTCATAATGTCGCGGGAAAGTTCGAAAACCTGCTTTTCCGCGTGATAGGAACTTCTCACAAGAGGTCCGGCTTCCACATGCGGGATGCCGACTATCTTTTCCCCGTAGCTTTTAAGAGATTCGAACTCGACGGGATGATAGAACCTTGACACGGGTATATGGTCAATCGTGGGCTGAAGGTACTGGCCTATGGTGACTATGTCGCATCCCGCACGCTTGAGGTCGCCGAGCGTTTCGACGATCTCCTCGTAGCTCTCTCCAAGACCGACCATGATGCCTGACTTGGTAAGCATCGCGGGATTTCCCCCGCTCGAGGACATCGAAAGAAGTTCAAGGGATCTTCGGTAAACTGCCTGAGGCCTTACGGATCTCGTTCTTCCCGACTGGGTTTTCTGCGGCAGGGAGTAAAGTCTTGGGACGGTTTCAATGTTGTGATTCAGAACATCGGGAGACGATTCTATCACTTTTTCAATCGCCTCGGTCTCTCCCTTAAAATCCGGGATAAGGACTTCAATCTTTATCCCCGGAACTTCATCTCTCACTTCATTAACAGTCTGCGCGAATATGCATGCACTTTCATAATTCCTGTCATCCCTGTTCACAGAAGTTATGACTACGTGAGTCACCCCCGCATTGTTTTTCTGAAGCTCTGAAACCGCCTTCGCCACCCTGGCAGGTTCCTCCCAGTCAAGCTCGCCGCCCCTTCCAGTCTTGACGTGGCAGAAACCGCAGCTTCTCGTGCAAACATCCCCCAGAATCATGAAAGTGAGCGTTCCGGCTCCCCAGCACTCCCCTATGTTCGGACACTTCGCCTCCTCGCACACCGTGTGAAGACCAAGTTCGCGCACAAGGCCTCTGAGCCTCGTGTAATTCGAACCGCTAGGAATTTTGGCCTTTATCCACTCGGGTTTCTTGCGAATGCCCGTCCGGGCGGGCGGCTGGGTTTCGGTGATGGAAGATCTCATTTCGGCGTCTTGAACATCTCATGGGAAGAAGTCTTCTCCCGGTAGCCGGCAGGCTTGTTCTGGAGAAGCTCCACCTCAAGCTTCCCGACTTTTTCCTCCAGATTCTTTACGGTTTCCCTGCTTCGTTTCAATTCAGATTTTCTGGAATGGCCTCTGGAAAAACTCAGCAGGAAAAAGACAAACGCGCCCAGAAGAAACGAAGCCCCCAGCACCCCGGCGTTGTAAACCGCCCAAGTGTGCTTATAGGAGAAAAAACCAAGCTCGATTCCGAATACATGCGTGGCTATCTCGAGGTTCTGGATGAAGAAAACGGCTACGAAACAGCATATGATCAAGAGAAAAAATCTTTTTACGTGTTTCATCGGTTGTTTGAAAAACGGTTTCGCTACACCTGTGCAGCCCATCTAGCGACAACAACGCTTAGAATATCGGTTTTTCGAGAAAATACCAGTTGCGTTGCGCAACGCCAGGCGGAGCAGTTTCATTTTCAAACCGTCCCGGGGCAAGCGGCGTCAACGTCTTGACCATCGTATCCCGAACCGGCAAACCTTGCGGGAGCAGGCCGACGGACGCGCAGCGGAGACAGTGCGACAAAAACGCAGCCGCGGAGGATGCGGAAATCGGGCTTAAACCGCTATGCCCGACAATACAAGTAATGATGCCGTACTAGTAAATCACGTCGGCTATGTAGTAGAGACCAAACCCGGTTTTCACTGGAGAGGCAAAAATCGCACGCTCGGCCAGAGTCTCAGGAAAAACGAAATCAAGCAATGTCTTTTTCCTCACGGGATACTCTCTGATCCACGAATCCTCATCCAAGTCACCCAGTTTTCTCGCTTCCGCGATTGCCGCCTCAAGGGTTCCGATCCGGTCGACCAAGCCAAGTTCCCTGGCGCGGCTCCCGGTGAAGATCTTTCCGTCTGAAAGCGAAACAACTTTCTCGGGAGACAGATTCCTTCTCCTGGAAACCGTGTCTTTGAACTGGGAGTGAACGCCGTCTATCAGCGTCTGCAGGTAAGCTTTCTCAGCCTCGGGCATCTTTCGAAGCGGCGAACCGAGATCCTTGAACTCCCCGCTTTTTATCACTTCTACTTCAACCTTCGCCCACTCAAGCAGCTGCTCGTAGCTGGCGAACTGCGCTATCACGCCTATGCTCCCCGTTACGGTGCCGGGATTCGCGTAAATCGTTGAAGCCGCGCAGGCGATATAGTAGCCGCCCGAAGCGGCGACCGTTCCCATGCTCGCTATAACCGGCATCTCTTCGCCGAGATTTTTCAGTTCCTCGTACACTTCCTGGGAAGTGGCTACAGATCCTCCCGGGGAATTTATCCTCACCACCACGGCTTTTACGGAATCGGTCTCGCGTATTTTCCTTATGCTCTTAATATAGGGGTCGGAGTCGATTATTATGCCGTCGACGTTTATTACCGCCACGCCGTCCCCGCCCGTACGCTGACTCTCGCCGGAGATCAGCATTCCTATCAGGATTCCGGTGAAACCGATAATGAAAATGACTAGAAGAGAAAGAAAAGTCTTAAGAAAGAAATTAAGATCGAGGACTTTCACTTCACCACCCGTCAGTCAAGGGCCTTGAGTTTCTCATTGAGGATGTCCCCCAGTTTTGAGGAACTTTCCTGCTGGGATGACACGAAGTCTCTCATCGTGTCCTTCTCCTGCTTTTTCTCAAGCCGTCTTCGGCTTAGGTTCACCTGGTGCTTGGGCTTGTTAAAACCCGTGACGAGACCACTTATTTCATCTCCGACCTTGATTGATTCACGGCTTAACTCATCGTCCTGGAATTCGCGTATTGCGTAAAAACCCCTCACGTCGTCCGCAAGCGCCACGGTGACGCCGTTATCATGAATTTCCTCTATCTTGGAAGTGACCACCGTCTCGTTAACCTTGTAGTCCCGAAGCACCTTATTCCACGGATCCGGGGTAAGCTGCTTTATTCCAAGCCCGATCTTTCTCTGCCTCGGGATGACATTAAGCACCACAAGCTCTATTTCCTTTCCGACATCCTCGCTTGAGAAGACCTCAAGGGGGCTCGCCTCCCTCTCCCACCTTAGATTCTCAGGGCGCACAAGACCGACCATGTCAGGAGCAACCTCGACGAAGACCCCGAGTTCCGTGACGTTTCTTATGGTTCCCGTCACCCTAGTGTTCGGAGGGTTGTTCCTCTTGAACTCATCCCAGGGGTTTTCCTGTACCTGCTTGAGACTGAGCGAAATTCTCCTTTCCTTGGGTTTTACTCCAAGAACCGCGACCTCGATTTCGCTTCCGACGGAGATCACTTCGCTCGGGTGGCGGAAATTCTTAACCCACGAGAGCTCACTTACGTGCACGAGCCCCTCTATTCCCGGCTCAAGCTCGACGAACACGCCGAACTCCGCGGCGAAAACCACTTTCCCCTGCACCCTGCCACCGACCTCGTATCTTTCCTGTATGGTCTCCCACGGGTCTTCCGTGGTCTGCTTCACCCCGAGGGTTATTTTTCCGTTTTCGATATCAAGCTTAAGAATCTTGACCTGCGCGTCTTTGCCCTCTTTCAGAACGTCTCCCGGGTGCCTCACCCTGCCCCAGGAAATCTCCCCTATGGGAACGAAACCCTCTATGCCCCCTATGTCCACGAACGCCCCCGCGTCAATTATCTTCACGACGTTCCCCGAAATCATCTGGCCTTCGGAGATGGTGGCAAGAGTCTGCTTTTTCTTCTCCTCCCTTTCCTCCTCGAGAATCACCCTTCTCGACACTACTATGCCGTTATCGTTGTTCTGTATAATGCGGGTTTCGATCGTCTGGCCTACCATCTCGTCAAAATCCGCAACCGGCCGCAGGGCAACCTGGGAACCGGGAAGAAAAACCTTGAAAGGGCTGCTCTGCCCTATATCGCAGTTAAAACCGCCCTTAACTCTGTTTAGAATTCTCGTTGCGACCGGTTCTTTGTTTTTGAACTTCTCCTCGATCGCCTTTCTTTCCCTGATCTGATCCGCCTTCTGTTTCGAGGCCCTGACGGTGTTCGGGTTCGGTCTTTCGACCAAGACCTCTATTTCCGAGCCCACTGAGACTTCATATTCGCCGTCTTTATTTAAAAACTGGTTTATCGGAACTATGCACTCGAACTTAAACCCAAGGTCTATGAAAACAGCGTCAGAGTCAACTCTTATGACTCTTCCTTTCGCTATTTCCCCGTTCTCGGGCTCGCTCAAGCGCGATTCCATGCTTTCATCAAGCAACTCCTCAAAGCTTTTTTCGTTCGAATCCGTAATACCATTATCCTGAATCATTTGGTTTAGCCGCCTTTGCCGTCAGTCTTTTAATAATAATGCCAAGATTACATGAAAACTGCCTAAAAGGGAAAAGATGCTCGAGAAGAGAAATTATTTTCAACCGTCCCGAAGGGAAGTGTCCTTCGCGCGAAGAACTATCTCGGAAACCACCTGTTCGGCACTCATGTCGGTCGTATCTATAATCACGGCGTCAGAGGCGGGATGAAGAGGATTCTCCGAGCGCAGAGTGTCGCGGCTGTCCCTTCTGCGAAGCTCGCTCTCGACATCCGAAAGGGAGCCGCTTCCATCCTGAAGAAGCCTTCTTTTCGCCCTCTCGGCCACGGTGGCGTCAAGATAGAACTTGTGCTTCGCCCCGGGAAAAACATACGTTCCCATGTCCCTTCCCTCGGCGACTATGTTCCCTCTCTCCCCGATTTCTCTCTGGATCCCGATCAGAAATTCTCTTACTTCGCCGAGTTCCGCGAGCCGGGATGAAAGAGAGGATATCTCCTCCGTCCTTATAAGCTCCGATACATCGCGTCCGTCAAGGAGAATGCCGCCCGCCGGGGAGAATCCCACCGCTGTCCCGGAAAGCAGCCCCGAAAGCGCTACGGTGTCGCTTAGGTCCACCCCCGCTTCACTAACTTTAAGCGCGACGGCCCTGTACATGGCGCCTGTCTCAAGGCACGAAAAACCCAGCCCCTCGGCGACCCGTCTCGCGACCGTGCTTTTCCCGACCCCCGAGGGTCCGTCTATGGTAACTATATTGTCGCCGCTTCGCTTCACTTCCGATCCCCAAGCGCCTCGAAAAGCGAGAAAAACTCGGGAAACGAGATGGAAACACACCCGGCGTCTCCGATCACCGTCTCCCCGCGGGCCCGCGTGGCCGCGACGGCAAGAGACATGGCAACTCGGTGGTCGCCGCGGCTTCCGCACCGGGCGCCGCGAAGCTTCTCCACGCCGTTTATAACCATGCCGTCCCGCGTTTCCCTTATGTCAGCTCCCAGCTTCGAGAGTTCCCCCGCCATGGCGCTTATCCTGTCGGTTTCCTTTACCCGAAGCTCTCCTGCACCGCTTATAACCGTTTCGCCCTCCGCAAAACACGCGGCTACCGAAATAACCGGGAGCTCGTCTATTGCCCGGGACACCGATTCTCCCTCTATCCGCACGCCGCCCAGTGCGCAGTGGCGGGCGATTACGTCTCCCACAGGCTCTCCGCAGCGCTCGCGGAGATTCTCAACCGAAATGTCGGCCCCCATCTCCCGCAGGATATCCAGCGCCCCCGTTCTAAAGGGGTTAAGGCCCACGTTTTTTACCATGATTTCTGATCCCGGGTTTATAAGCGCGGCGACGATGAAAAAAGCCGCCGAGGAGATGTCGGAGGGAATCTCAAGCTCGGTCCCCGAGAACTCCTCCCCGGGGCTTATCGAAGCCCGAGTTCCTTCCGTCTCCACGGGAACCCCGAAGTGGCGAAGCATTCTCTCGGTATGGTCCCGGGTTCTCTCGGGTTCCGTCACGCTGGTCCGCCCCGCCGCGTAGAGTCCCGCAAGCAGAATCGCCGACTTCACCTGCGCGCTAGCCACGGGAGAGCGGTAGTCTATTCCCCGAAGTTCCGAGCCCGTTATGCGAAGCGGGAGGGTCTCCCCTTCCCCCGAAATCCTGGCCCCCATCCTGCGGAGGGGAACGGTCACCCTCGACATGGGACGGCTGCGAAGCGAGGAATCCCCGGTAACGGTAGAGGGGAAGCTCTGGGCGCTTAGCACTCCCGAAAGCAGCCTGGCCGTCGTTCCCGAATTCCCGGCGTCTATGGTCTCCCGGGGCGCCTCAAGGCCGAAAAGCCCCTTTCCCGAGATCTCCACTTCCCCGGCGCCCACGGCCACCTCGACCCCCATGCTTCTGAAGGCGTTTGCGGTGGCGAGGGTGTCCTGGGAGGAGAGAAACCCGGTCGCCCTGGTCTTTCCATGCGCCAGAGAACCCAGAATAACCGCCCTGTGGGAAATGGACTTGTCTCCCGGAGGGGTCATCTCTCCCCTGAACGCGCGGTTTTTTTCCTTCAGTATGAAATCGGCCATCTTTTGATTGAGAATTATATACTTATACTCGGCAAAACAATATATAATACTCAAGCAGGAAACCCCTCCGGGGATATTTTTGCCGGGCGCGCGCAATGAAAACCGAAGAGAAAAACATATTCGGCGAAGAGCTAAAAGAGTGCGGCACGGACCCCATGACCGGATTTTTCCGCGACGGCTGCTGCAGGGCGGCGGTTGAGGACGTGGGGCTTCATCTGGTCTGCGCGGAGATGACCGAGGAGTTTCTCGCATTCTCGAAATCCAAGGGAAACGACCTTACAACCCCCCGCCCCGAGTTCGGTTTCGAGGGCCTAAAACCCGGAGACAGGTGGTGTCTTTGCGCGCTTCGGTGGAAAGAGGCGCTTGACGGCGGCGTGGCTCCCCCGGTCTTTCTTCAGTCAACCCACGAATCGGTACTCAGGGTCATTGATCTCTCCGATCTTAAAAAACACGCGGTCGACGTATCCTGAGCCTTGATTCCCCTGAATTTACATATACCCTCTTCTCACCGTGAAATACCTTGTCCTCCAAGGCGACGGCATGCCCGACCACAAGCTCCCCGAGCTTGACGGCAGGACTCCGCTTGAAGTAGCCGACACCCCCAATCTTGATGAGATCGCGAAGCGGGCGGAGATTTTCGGGATCGCGAAGACCATCCCCGACCCGCTCCCTCCCGGAAGCGACGTGGGAAACCTCGCGGTGCTGGGCTATGACCCGACGAAATACTACACGGGAAGATCCCCGCTTGAAGCCGCGAGCATAGGAGTTTCACTCGGGGACGGGGATGTCACGGTCCGCTGCAACCTTGTAACCCTCGGAGAGAAAAACGGGCGGGCGGTCATGGAAGATTACAGCGCCGGGCACATAACGGATGAAGACGCTGCCGGGATAATCAAGGATCTGAAAAAAGAGTTTGACGGAGAGGAATTCTCCCTGAGCCAGGGAGTAAGCTACAGACATCTTCTGCTGTGGCGCGGAGGAAACAGCGGGATCCGGACGACCCCGCCTCACGACATTTCGGGAAAGGAAATTGCCCCGTGGCTTCCTTCGGGAGAGGGCGTGGAGAAACTCCTCTTTCTAATGGAAAAATCCCGCAGGATACTGAAGGACCACCCGGTGAACGCAAAAAGAAGGGCTGAGGGAAAGAACACCGCCGACTCCATATGGCTCTGGGGCGAGGGAACAAGACCCGAGATGCCGTCCCTTCAAGAGCTTTACGGAATCACCGGGTCCGTTGTATCGGCGGTCGACCTCGTAAAGGGAATAGGAATTTTCGCCTCGATGGAAGTGATAGAGGTCCCGGGAGCGACCGGGTACCTTGACACGAACTACGCGGGAAAGGTAAGCGGCGCTCTTGAGTCCCTGCGGCGCGTGGACCTCGCTATGATCCACATAGAGGCGACTGACGAAACGGGGCATGTGGGAGACGCCCGCCTCAAGATACGGGCGGTCGAGGATTTCGATCAGAAGGTAGTGGGGCCCGCGCTAGAGGGGATGGAGCAGTTCGGCGAATACAGGGTGCTTGTGCTTTCGGACCATCCCACTCCCATAGACCTCAGGACCCACACAAACGAACCCGTTCCCTTCGCCATACTCGATTCCGCAAACTCTTCGGTAAAACACAACTCGCTCGTCTACACAGAGGACTGCGCCGCCGCAAGCGGGGTGTTCGTCGAAGAAGGCTGGAAGCTCATGGGAACGCTTGTCGGAAAGTAGGGCGTTCAAAGATAATACTTAAGCCCGACCGTGAAGGTCCAGTTGTCCATGTCATCCACTTCGAAATCTGAGGTAAGAGGCGTGACTCCGTCGGCGCGCACGGGTTCGTGGTCCCGGAGTTCCGTCCAGGACACGTCGTCGCGGTCAAAACCGCTGAGGCGCGTCCAGCGGACCTTGGCGCCAACTGAGAAATCGTCGCCAAGCGCGTAATCAACTCCGCCTACTATCTGGAACCCGAATCTGGTTTTCCCAAGCGCAGTATCTAAGGAACTGGTCGTGCCCTCAGCGGCGTCCTGCCACGGTTCCGTCCCCAAATCGCTCTTCCGCAGGAATTTCACCGAGTAGCGCATTTCCGCCGAGCCTACACCTATACCGGCTCCGATATAAGGAGTAAAAGGTGAATCATTGCGCAAGTCGTAGTAGGCGTTCAGGAAGAGGTGATGAGCACTCAGATCATATACACTTTCTGAAGGAGGGTCGTTCTCATCCCATTCGCTGCTCTTTTGATCAAGAGGGTCGTCACTGTCCGAACCAAGGCGCACGAGTCTTCTCTCGGAGGCCTGACGGCGGTTAAGGTACTCCGCCTCAAAGCGCAGCCCGTTGCCAAGCGCATAGCCAAAAGTCGCGCCGCCCACAAACCCCGCGCCGGGGCTAAAAACATTCGCAATGGTGGATGTCTTATTGGCCGTACACTCCGCGTCAGTCGGCGGGGTCGTACCTGAGGGATAAAGAAAGGGGTCGCACCGGGTCGGGTTATTCATAAAGGAATGGGAAACTTCCAAGTCCCCCGACTTTGAAAACCCCCCTTCAAGCCCGATATAGAACTTATCCTCGGCCAAAGCCTGTGACGAAGCAAAGATTAAAAGTACCGCCACAAGCCAAAACTCTGCATTTGCCGCCACGTATCTCACGTTATCTCATCCTTTGTTATCGATTCCCTTTAAACAGTACCGGAAAAACGGGGAAAAACTACGGCTTGTTTACACCGAGGACAACGCCGCCTCAAGCGGAACCTTCGTCGAGCAAGGCTGGAAGCTCATGGGAACGCTTGTCGCCAGATAGGAGCGAGGCGGGTCAGGGATAGTACTTGAACCCGACCGTGAAGATCCAGATGTCCGTGTCATCCACTTCGAAATCGGCCGTAAGCGGCGTAACGCCGTCGGCGCGTATGGATTCGTGGCCTCTGACCCGTGTCCAGGACACGTCGTCGCGGTCAAAACCGCTGAGGCGCGTCCAGCGGACCTTGGCGCCAACTGAGAAATCGTCGCCAAGCGCGTAATCAACTCCGCCCACAACCTGAAAACCGAACCTGGTTTTTCCCAGCTCCGTGTCTATGTCGCTGATCGTGCCCGACGCGGCCATCTGCCACGGTTCCAGACCCAGATCGCTTCTGCGCGGAAATCTGGCCGAGTAACGCATTTCCGTCGAACCCACACCTATACCGCCCCCGATATAGGGCGTAAAAGACGAATCGTTGCGCAGGTCGTAGTAGGCGTTCAGGAAGAAATGATGAACACTGAGGTCATACACGCGTTCTGAAGGAGGATCATTCTCGTCCCATTCGCTCTGCTTTTGATCGAACGTTTCGCCACCGCCGGAACCGAGGCGCGCGAGCCTTCTCTGCGAGCCCTGGCGACGGTTTAGATACTCCGCCTCGAAACGCAGCCCGTTGCCGAAGGCATAACCCAGAGTCGCACCCCCCGCAAAACCCGCGCCGGGGGCAAACACGTTTGCAATGGTAGTTATTTTTTCGGTGGTGCACTCCGCGTCCATCGGTGGAGTCGCACCGGAAGGGTAAAGAAACGAGTCGCATCGGGTCGGGTGATCAATCAAGGACTGGGAAATGTCCATGTCTCCCGACTTTGAAAAACCTGCGTCAAGCCCCACGTAAAAACCTTCCGCCGCGGAATCCGTCACCGACAAGGCGGACGCCAAAAGAACCGCCACAAGCCAGAAACACCCGTTGCCCGCAAAATGTCTCATATATTTTCTCCTCGTATCTTTCGATTTAAGAACCGTTCACGGCCAAAGAATACCCCTGAAGCGAAAAAACCTAAGTCTTTTTTACCTCTTCCCAGATCTCGTCCATCTGCTCCATGGAAAGAGCGTTCATCTCTTTCTCGCCGTTCCGCGCTTTCTCCTCGAACCGGGAAAATCTCTCTACGAACTTCTCGATGGCCCCATGAGACGCAGTCTCCGCGTCAATGTCAAGGTGTCTTGCCAGATTCACGACGGAAAAAACCAGATCCCCCCATTCCTCCCGGGACCTGTTTTTCTCTCCGGCTTCCATTTCCCGCTCAAGCTCGGCCAGTTCCTCCTTTACCTTAGCGAGAACCGAGGAAGCATCACTCCAGTCAAACCCGGAGCGGGCCGCTTTCTCCCCGACCCTCTGCGCCCTCATCAAAGAGGGCATGGCTCTCGGCACTTCCTCCAGATCGGGTTTCCCTTTTTTCTCCTTGAGCTTCTCGGTATTCCAGGTTCTCAGGGCCTCGGCGGCGTCCTTGGCCTTTTTCTCCCCGAACACGTGAGGATGCCTTCTTATGAGCTTGTCGTGGAGTCTCTGCGTGACGTCGCCTATGTCGAATGTTCCCTCTTCGCTCGCTATCTGGGAGATGAAGACGACCTGGAAGAGAAAATCTCCAAGTTCCTCGATTAACTCGTCCGTGTCCCCAAGCTCTATTGCCTGTATCACCTCGTAGGCCTCTTCAAGAACATAAGCACGAAGGGACCCGAGGGTCTGCTCCCTGTCCCATGGACAGCCTCCCGGAGCGCGAAGACGCCTCGCAAGCGAAACTATATCCTCGAAAGTCTTTTTCTCTTCCATGGCTCCTGGGGCAATCTTAGACCCGAAATCTCTTGGAACACCAAGTAAGGTTCCGGTTTCCGTCCCGGGTAACCAGAACCACGTCCTCTATCCTCACTCCCCCGAGGCGCTCGTAGTAAAGACCGGGCTCTACCGTAACGACGTTTCCTTCCCTGAGAATCTCCCTTCCGGGACCGATGCGCGGCGGCTCATGGATGTCAAGCCCGAGACCGTGTCCGGTGGAGTGGATGAAACCCTCCGGTTTTCCAGATCCAGAAGCCGTGGTCTGGAACCCGCGCTCCGCGAAAAAATCCATTACCGCGCCGTGCACATCCTTTGACCTCACTCCGTCCCTTATCATGGAAAGCGCGATTTTCTGACCGCGCAAAACGGTATTGTACATCCTTGAAAGTTCCGCCGAAGGCTCTCCCTTAACTACAGTTCTCGTCATGTCGCCGAAATAGCCGTTCTCTTGGGATCTCGGGAAAATGTCGATCACCACCGGCCATCCGGCCTTAAGAGGACCTGAGCCCATCTCGTGGGGCATGGAGCCCTGAACCCCTCCGGCCACTATGGTGTTCGAAGCCAGATACCCCCGTGTGGCAAGATAGGAGCTTACGGCGGAGCGCACTATCTCGGAGGTAAGGGGCTTGCCGTCACGGTAAAGCACGGAACCCTTCACCACTGAATCCGATATAATCGAAACAGCAATCCTCATGGCCCATGCCGTAGCGGAAAGCGCCTTCTTTATAAGTGAAACTTCAGCCGGGGATTTCCTGAGACGCCCGGGAAAAAGAAGATTTGTCTTCGCGGCGCGGACGAAAAAACCCGCTCCCCGAAGCGCGTCAGCATAGGAAACCGGAAAGTGCCTCTGGACAATCAGGCTTCTTATCCCTCTTTCCCTGAGAACCGCCGCGGCCACCTCGGCAATGCCGGGCGTCTTTTTTTTGCTGCCGCGAATCCTGGCAATGCACTCCCCGAGCGAGACGACCCGCTCCACCCTGGCCTCTTTTTTCCCCCGCTCAAGCTCAAGATCGCTGAGAACCAGTGTTCCTTCACCGTCGTGCTCGAAAAAAATAACGGGATCCGGAACGAAAAAGCCGGTTCTGTAGTAAAGATCCGAGTTGCGCTCGCTTGAATCGATTATGAGGTAGGCGGTTCTGCTCACGCCGAAAACTATACAGCAAACCGGGGCGTACGGGCAAACCGCAGGGGATGCTCGAATGGTTCGTTCCTAGTCCCGCTTTGACAACTGCGCCCGTCAGATGTATTTTGTTAAGCGGAGTGGTAAAAGAAATTTACACTGCGAGGAGGCAGAGGAAATATGTTTTCCGTAACTCCCAAAGCTGCAGATGAAATAAAAAGACTTCTTGCCGAAGATGATATCGAGGACGCGTTTCTTAGGGTGAGGATAGTGCCCGGCGGCTGTTCCGGATTCTCCTACGAGATGGGATTTGACGACGAGACCGAAGAAGGAGACAACCTGATTGAATCCGACGGCATAAAAGTCGCCATTGACGAGATCAGCTATACCTATCTCGACGGATCTGTTCTGGACTTTAAGGACGGTCTTGAAGGAAAGGGCTTTGCTATCGAAAATCCGAACGCGACCGGTTCCTGCGGCTGCGGACAGTCTTTCAACGCATAGAAGAAGAAATCCACAACATTCAGACTTTTCCCAAAAAAACCTTTGCCGAGTCCCGTAGCGAATCTTCGCCTGGAGGATTCATTGAGCGCTGGTAGGCCGGAAAAACGGACTTCTTAGCCGGTTTATGGGTAGCAAGTCTTGGTTTTCGGGGAAATGGATTCCTTTTCGCGCAAGCGGATTTGATTATATACTTATATATGGCGGATCCGCAGAGCGGTCGCCGCAAAATACACCATGGCATCAACGGCAAAAACACTTCAGGCCCACGAGGAAGCAAAGAGCTACGACAGGATTAAGTCAAAGCACCTGATCGGGACCCTCTTTACCGACTTCACTCCCTGGAACAAGCTCCACGGGTTCAGAAACTTCATCCACGCCCCCTCGGGCAAGAAGATCGAGTTCGTTAACGATCCGGCCGTCATAGTGGGCACCGCAGTGTTCAAGGGCACGGGGGAGGAAGTGGCCGTAATAGCCCAGCAGACCCCTTCGAGCGAAAAGGAAAGAACGACGCTTAACTTCGGAATGGTGAAGGCAGACGGTTACGGGCTCTCGCTGTGCATGATGGAGTATGCGGAACAGAACCGCCTCAAGCTCTTCACGTTCATTGATACCATAGGCGGAGATCCCTACGAGTACTCGGCTGAAAAACTTCAGTCCTGGCTGATTTCCTACTGCCAGTCGAAAATGATCTCCATAAGAACAAAGACGATAACCACCGTGCTCGGACTCGGGGGAAGCGGGGGCGCGATCGCCATACAGCTCGGACACAAAAGACTTATGCTCTCGCGAGCCGAATATTCCGTGATAACCGCCGAGGGCTGCTCCGCCATTCTCTTCAGAAGCGCGGACAAGGTCGCAGAAGCCCTCGAGGTGCTCCAGCCCACCGCGACTCATATGAAGAAATACGGAATAATAGACGAAGTGGTGAAAGAGGCCCCTCTTGGAAAAAACAATTACATCCCCTCGACCCTGAAAAACCTGCAGGCGTCTCTCTCAGCCGCTTCAAAGGAGCTTGACCGCTACGACGTGAGGCACCTGCGCGAGGAGCTTCGAAGAAAAATCGAGCGCTGCGGGCGCGTGAAAAAACAGCAAAGAATCTACGAGGGAATCTCAAAGAAAATAAAGGCTTGGCTTCCCAACTACTTCAGCGGAAGAAAAGAGAACCCCGACATCGAAGAGATGCAGATAGCCATCTACGGATCGGAGCCCCATTTCTGCAACGACGAAAAGGACGGGCAGGGGAAAATCATACGCCCCGGTTGCAAAAAGCAGCTCACGAAAAAAGAGCTCCACGCGAACAATTCATCGTGTCCTTACTGCAACCGCCCTGAAGCACTGAGCTCGGACGACTACCTTGACTTTCTCCTCGACGAGGCGTCTTTTCACGAAATAGAACCCAGTCTCTCTCTTGAAGACGTGGATTCCGTCTACAAGTTCTTTAACTATTCGTCCTCGAGACAGAAACTCGCCGGGAAGACCGACTCGAAAGATTCTCTGGTAACGGGCTACGGAACCATGTTCGGCATACCCGTCGCGGTGGCGGTCTGCGACTTCAGGTTCATGGGCGGGTCAATGAGCTCCGTTTTCGGCGAGAAGATGAACATAGTGGTGAGCTACGCCATAGAACACAAGCTTCCCCTGGTAACGGTAACGGTAAGCGGAGGCGCCCGGATGCAGGAAGGGACCGTGGCGCTCTACCAGATGGCGAAAACCATATCTGCGATAATGAGGCTCAAGGAGCACGGGCTTCCGAACATCTCCATACTCGGCCACCCAACAACGGGAGGGGCACTTGCGAGCTACGCCGTGCAGGGAGACTTCCTGATATCGGAGAAAAAAGCGACCATAGCTTTTGCCGGGGACCGCGTCGTGAAGCTCACAAGCGGCGGACGCGGGGTCGACCCGAAAATAATGTCCTCTGAGTTCTATGAGGAATACGGAGGAGTTCACCTTGTGGTTGAAAGAAGCCAGATAAAACCCGCAATCTCGGGACTGCTTAAGTTCCGGGGTTTTAAAAACAGTCTGGATACGGGAGCCTTTCACCAACCCCCCGCCGATACGTTTGAAGACGACTGGCTGTAGCAATTGTCATAGAGACACGAATTCTGCCTGAGAACTCATCCGACAAAAAAGGGAACCGGTCGGCGTTTCAAGCCCCGTCCGAAAAACCGATCAGGAGTTAAGCTTTCCTCTAAGTCGGAGAAGATATGGCTGACTAGAAACCTGGGGCAGGATGTGTCAGGTGGCTCCTGTAGGATCAGATTTTTCTGAGTAAGTGCCGTCAAGCCCAACTATTCTTGAAATTTCCTCAGGGGAATCGAGTATCTCCCCCTTGTGCATCTTGTAAAGGAAATTCGCGTTGTCCCTGGGGGCGTCGCTTTTTATGTTGGGGTCGAAGAAGACCTCTTTTGTGTGAACGAGTCCCGCGCGGTTGTACGATGCCAGCTCGTACTTCATTCCCATCCGAAGCGCGTCGCACGGGCAGGCCTCGACGCAGAAGCCGCAGAAAACGCAGCGCATGAAATCTATGTTGTAGACCTTGGGCCTTCTCTCGATTCCGTAATCATCTGCAGGCTCCGAGACTATGGAGATAGCCTGAGTGGGACAGGCAATCTCGCAGAGCTTGCACGCGACGCACCTTATCTCGCCCTCGTCATCACCCGGCATCACGTGGAGTCCCCGGTAGTTCTCGGGAAGAGCCTTTACCTCCTCCGGGTATTTCACTGTTATCGGCTGAAAACGCGTGATATGCCTTATGGTGATCATAAGACCCCTCAGCACCTGGGGAATGTAGAGTTTTTCCCAGAAGGAGAGTTGCGGCCGCTTTAGCACTTTTACGTTAATTGCCATGGCAACCATCTATATACCACAGAAAAGGAAAATACTGAACCCCCTAGCGGAAAAAACTGCGGCGGCGGCGAAGAATGAGGACAAACGCGACCGCCGAGGCAGAAAGAAGCCAGAGAGCGCTTTTGCCGTCTCCCAAAACGAGCTTTCCCGCCCCTATCATGAAACAGAGCAGGAAAGACACGACAAGGATCCAGTTAACAAGAACCGAAGAGAGAACTCTCGGCCCCCGCACAACCCCCGCCCTCTTCCAGACAGGAGACCAGAAGCCCGGGGGTCTTACTCTCGAGTAGAATGCCGAGAGTTTCTCCCACGGCTCGGGAGATGTAATGAAGGTAGCCGTAACCCAGCAGGCTATCGAGACGGGTACGACCAGTATCTGATGGCGGAGTTCCAGTGGAATTCCCTTCATCTCGGTGTAGAGGACCAGAACCAGTATGGTCACAAGCGACGAGGCAAGCGCCACTATCTCGCTCCAGGCGTTTATCCTCCACCAGAACCACCTGAGTATCAGCACGAGACCAATGCCCGAACTCATCGCCCAGAGAAATATCCAGGCATCCCCTATGTTCTTTATCTGGAGCGCCACCACGCCTGCGATCACGGCAAGTGCCACGGTTGCGATCCTCGAGACCCGCACGTAATGGCGCTGCGGGGCGCTTTGCCGTACGAACCTCCTGTAAAGATCGTTCACAAGGTAGGAGGCGCCCCAGTTAAGGTGGGTCGAAACCGTGGACATAAACGCCGCGAGAAAGGAAACCAGCAGAAGGCCCCTAAGTCCCGGAGGGAGAAAGTCCCTTATCATAACCAGGTACATAGACTCATCGTCTCCGCCCGTCACCCCGGCCGCTTCGGGAAAGATCACCACCGATGCCAAGGCGACAAGGACCCATGGCCAGAGGCGAAGCACGTAATGGTTAAGCGCGAACCACGCGGTGCCCGCAAGGGCATGCCTCTCGTCCTTCGCGGAGCAAAGCCGCTGTATGAAGTAACCCCCTCCGTCGGCGTTATGGGAGGACCACCAGACGACTGTCATGAAAATAAGGAAGGTGAAAAAATCGGAGGAGAAAAACTCCTCGCCGCCCGTGGGCTGCGTTATGAACATGGAAGTCTGCTCGGGGGGAAGCTCGGCGATTGCGCTTATGAACTGGCCGTAGCCCCCGACCGCGTCGGAATTTATGACCACGACCGCGAGTATGACCGTTCCCCCGAGCGCTATTATGTACTGCACGAAATCCGTTATCACCACCCCCCAGAGCCCCGAGAAAACTGTGTAGACAAGCACGATTCCAACGCAGAGCGAAACGGCGTATATCTGCCCGACTCCGAAAAAGACCTCGAACACCTTGGTCATAGCGGTGATCACCCAGCCCATGACTATGAAATTGAAGATCGTCGAGAAATAAAACGCCTTGAACCCGCGGAGAAACGCGGCGGGACGGCCCCCGTAGCGGAGCTCTATGAACTCGTTGTCGGTTATAACCTCAGCCCTTCTCCAGAGCCTTGAGAAAACCACTATCACGAGCGCGTGGCTGAAGATGTAGTTCCACCAGAACCAGTTCTTCCATATCCCCTCGGTTCTTATCCACCCCGTTATGGCGAGGGGGGTGTCGGCAGCGAAAGTGGTGGCGACCATCGAGGTTCCAAGAAGCCACCAGGGAAGCCCGCGTCCCGAGACGAAATAGTCGGAAAGGCTCCCGGACGCCCTCCTTGAGAAGTAAAAGCCCACGCCCAGGGAAAAAACCAGGTAGATGCCCACGAGCGCCCAGTCTATGGCGTAGAGTTTCATAGCGTTATTTTCACCGGAAGCCTTGCCGTGGAAGACCTGTCTCCCGTGAGAACCTCCGCGGCCGCCCGGCCCGCCGTGCGCGAGGAGTCAAAAAGAGAGACCACCGTGTCGAAAAAGGCAAACTCGGCCGCGGGATACGGGGAACCGAAGGTAAGAAGAATCTTCTCGCCCGAAAAAGAGGAGAAGCTTCTTACGTAATCAGCTACATCCGGGGGAACAGCGCAGTTCTCAGTCCAGCCCGCAGGCGCAGCCGACAAAACGCACACAAGCGAGGAGCCGCCACGAAGCTCCGGAGTCTCGGGCCAGCAAGAAAGCTTCTCTGCCGTCACGCCTCCCCCGGAGAACCCTTCACGAAGCCCGCCCAGAAGCTCTTCTGTCCCATCCGTCCCGAAGTGGAAAACCGAGACCTCCCCGCCGGAAAGAACACCCCCTCTCAGAACGCAGGCTGAGCGGCGGGAGATTTCCCTTGCGTCTTCCGCGTTTTTATCAAAATCGGGCGGAGGCGCTTTTTCCCCGCCCGGGGCGAAAAGCTTTTTCGCGTAGAATATCCTGCCAAGAGATTCCCCGCGCGCCGGGTCCCGGAAAAAGCTGTCTTCCGCGCGCCTCTGGAGAAACCCCTCCGGATCCCTGGGATCAAGAACTATATCCATCCCGCTTCCAAGCGCCGCGAGTATATTTTCCTCTTCCTGCTCTTCTCCCCCCAGAGCATCCATCCTGAAGGAATCCGAGACGATCAGGCCGTTGAATCCGAGCTTTTCCCGCAGAAGGCCGCACAGAATCGGGCCGGAGAGCGTGGCGGGGAGCCCGAGCCGGTCGAGGGCCGGAAAACAGACATGCGCCGGCATCACGGAATGAAGCCTTTTCGCGATCGCTTCTCTAAAAGGAGCAAGATCGGTTTCCATAAGTTGCTCAAGGGGTCTGTTGACGCTTGGGAGATGCGCGTGGGAATCCTCAAGGGTCGCGCCGTGACCGGGAAAATGTTTCGCGCAGGCAAGCACCCCTTCCTTCTGCAAGGTTTCCGCAAAAACCCCGCCCAGCCTTGAAACGATCGCCGGATCATCTGAGAACGCCCTTACGTTTATTATCGGGTTTCGCGGTTCGGTATTTACGTCAAGAACCGGGGCGAAGGCCAAATTAAGCCCGCAGTACCTCATCTCCCGGGCCGTTATCACCGCTTGGCGTCTCAGGAGCGTCTCGTCGTCCATCGCCCCCTGGGCCATGGCGAAGGGAAAAAGGGTCGCTCCCGAGACCCTCTGACCAAGGCCCCTTTCAACGTCGCATCCGAAAAGAAGCGGAAGCTCGGACAAGGACGCAAGTCTCCCGGTTGTCTCCCTTACCTGTTCGACGTCCCCGTTGAATACTATGAAACCGCAGACACCGAAATCCCGCACGAGGCGCTCCGCGCGCTTGACGGAGTCGGGATCTCGAAAATCGATCCTCGGCATAATAAACTGCGCCGCGCGACGGGGCGCGGAGAGATCTTCTGAAGAGAACACGGCCGGATTCTCATACATTGATTACGTTCTTCCCGATTGAGATTTTCCCCAGAACCGTGGCCTCGAGGGCTCCCGTAACTCCCGGCACGTTCGCCCGGTTTGCGCACACGGTCTCATTCGCGAGCACCGCGAATCCCACGGCTTCCTTGGCATCCGCGGGAATGCCGTATTCATCCGAGAGGCAAAGCCTTGTCGGGGCAAGCTTTTCGCGAAGCCTTGAGACCATCACCGGATTGTAGGCCCCTCCACCGCTCAGTACGACTTCCTCCACGTCCGCGCGGGGGTAAACGAATTTTTCGTAGGCTGAGACTATGGAGCAGACGGTAAATTCGACAAGCGTACGCAGAAGGTCTGAAAAGGAAACATCCTTTTTTTCGACAAGGGAAAAAAGCCTTGCAACCATTTCTTCCCCGAAAAGCTCCCTGCCGGTCGATTTAGGGGGCTCTATGTCAAAGTAAGGGTTTTTCATGAGACTGCGAAGAAGTTCCTCCTTGACCGAACCCCTCCTCGCCATCGCTCCGTCCTCGTCAAAGCTCTTCTCTCCCCCCGAGGCGAGGCGCGCCACGGAGTCAATCAGGGAATTGCCGGGACCCGTATCGAAAGCCAGAGGCTCCCCGGATTTTCCCGTAACCAAAGTGCAGTTGGAAATGCCCCCAATGTTCTGTGCGATTACGTTTTTGCCGGTTTTGGAGAACAGCAGGTAATCCACGTAGGGTATGAGGGGAGCGCCTTCCCCTCCGGCCGCCACATCCCTCGTCCTGAAATCTCCCACGGTGGTAATTCCCGTTGCCTCGCAGATAACGTCAGCTTCGCCGAGCTGGAGGGTCGAGGAAACAGCTCCCCCGAGAGAGGGCGGGTTGTGAAAAATCGTCTGGCCGTGGGTGCCCACAAGATCCACGTCGGTCGTCTTCAGGGAGGCTTTGTGGAGAAGATCAAACACCGCGGCGGCAAACTCCTGGCCGAGCAGGAAATTCAGGTCGGAGACCGAACCGGCGTTAAGGGAACCGGGCGAGAGAAGAAACTCCCTCGCGGCATCCGAGTACTCGCGGCAGATAAAGTCCTCGATCCGCACCTCAGTATCCTCCCCCGAGCCACAAACTCTCACCAGCGCCGCGTCGATGCCGTCCATCGAAGTCCCGGAGACAAGACCGATGACGAGTTTTTCCTTTTTCGAAATTATCGGATGAAGCCAGTTCACGGGGAAAAAGCTACCTGATGAAAAAGCAGTATAGCAGATAAATTCCTTAAGTATCGGATTATCGCTCCCAGAGTTCCTTAAGCGGCACGGCTAGAAGCCTTTTGTCTTTGAAATTAAAAATGTCTTCGCCCGCGTAAAACAGAACTCCACGTACGAAATCCTCCCCGCAACGCTCCGCAAGCCTTCTGAGCCCACGGGCGTATCTTCTAACGCAGTCTGGATAGCCGGGGCAAGCAACCTTGGAATAAATGACCGTACGGAAACCATGGGGAATTATTTTAGCGTCCAATTTACGGTTCAACGAGCGTCCAATTTACGGTTTTGCAAGCGTTCGCGCTTCTGACGAAGATTTCGACAAGCTAGAATTCTCCCGACCCCAACTAAAGAACGCTTCAGCGGAAAAATCCTATTCAGCCTTCTGGCGTCAGAGTTCACTTTTGACTGTGCAAGGATTCACCCGCAGAAGATATAATGCAACGCCGCTTGATACCGATGAAGAACGAGATTTCTCATCCGTCGAGCTTACCGGAACTAGGACCGCAGTCCGGTGATTACGAATTCCCCGTCCCGCGGGATATGGCTGCAAGAGCTTTCTTTAAAGATTCGCCGTTCTCTCTTAGCAGGCTAACGGATCCTTCAAGCGAGAGGCCCCCGAGTTTCATAACCACAGCGACTTTAAGATTCCCATCGGCCTCCCGAAAAAGCGAAGCAACCTCTTCTTCCCCCACGCCGCATATGTCCATTAGAATTCTCCCCGCCCTGTCGACAAGCTTTGATGACGTGGGCTTAAGATCCACCATCAGGTTTCCATAAGTCTTGCCGAGAAGCACCATGGCGGTCGTCGTAATCATGTTAAGGACCATCTTGGTCGCGGTCGCGGCCTTGAGCCTCGTCGAACCCACTATCACTTCCGGACCGACGAGAAGGGTTATGACCAGATCGGCAGTGGCGTTCTCAGGCTCGCTGCAGCATATAAGAACGGTAGCGCAGCCGACCTCCCGGGCGTATTCAAGAGCCGATACCACAAACGGCGTCCCGGAACTGGCCGCAATTCCAAGGATCACATCGTCGCCCGAGAGTTCTTTGCCGCGAAGGACTTCCACAGAAGCGGTAGGGGAATCCTCAGCGCCCTCAACCGATTCCCACACCGCGTCGCGTCCTCCCGCCATAATTGCTTGTACAGTTTCAGGATCCGTTCCGAAGGTCGGCGGACATTCTGCGGCTTCCATCACCCCGAGACGCCCGCTTGTCCCCGCCCCAACGAGAAAAACCCTGCCGCCGCGCTCAAACGAGCGGAAAACCATTTCCGCTGCCCGTGAAATGGAGTCCTTTTCCCTAGAAACGGCCTCAAACGCTTCCCGGTCCTCCCCGCTTATAAGATCGATAATTTCAGAACACGAAAATTCATCTATATCGACCGTTCTCGGGTTTACTTTTTCTGTAAGCAGGTGCCCTGTACGGCGAGTCTTCTTCACAAACAACATTATATCTGAAACCCGCTGCGGTTATTCGGGGAACTGTCCGTAGCGGCAGGTTTGATTTGTAGGCAATATCCGTATAGAGTCCTCTGGGTATTGCGGGTGTAGCTCAGCTGGCCAGAGCATTGGCTTCCCAAGCCAAGGGTCGCGGGTTCGAATCCCGTCGCCCGCTCTCACTTCCCTTAGGCAGCATTTAAATTCCGGTAAGTGCGGTAATACAAAATCCGCCCAGCTTCTATTGACAATTTCGCCACCGTTCTATTGATAAATCCACCCAGTTTGTATCGATGATTCTGCATTCCGCAATCTGAAAAAATTACGTTCGCAGAAAAACATTTAGAAATATCATAAGAGGGTAAATTGTCGGCGAATCTCTCCGGTACCAACGAACTGAGAAAGCAGGCGGTAGTTTTCTTGTTCATGGCGAACCCTGCCCGCCACTATTGCCGGATGAATATTTAAAACTCTTGCCAGATTCATAACGGCCACCGCGGTAGTCGGCTGCTTGCTGGCCTCACTTGCATCCCAGACTGCTTTTGGTATCAATGCTTCCTTAACCCATTGGTCCGCTTCTCTCTCCATTTTATCTTGTAACATGGAGCTGACTCCGCCCAGACTTAAATCATCAAAAAAGGCGTCCCCTTCATTATTGTCGATATGGAGTCCGACATGCGCTAACTCATGCAAAAGACAGAACCAGAAATTATCAATCCGGTCATAACGCAGAGTAAGACCAATTACTGGCCTTCCGTCACTGCCCCGCAGTGCCGCCCCGTCAAGATATGTCTTCGGCAGATGCCTGACGGTAACAAGGGGAATGCCTTTGTTCGCCAAGAATTCCGCCGCAAGCCGCGGTCCTTCTTCCGCCCAGCTCATCTGTGCAAGCCGCCTCAGAAAATCCAACGTTACGGTTCCGGGTTTGTAGCCCACCTCAGGACAATTCTCGTTAGCCGCACCCAACACCTTCCAGCACCATGCCTTGAGCGCATACGGATCCGTTTTGGCATTTAAGCGACGGTAATCATTCTTTCGGTAAAAAACAGCATAAGCAACCTCTCGACCACCTGCACGTTCAATCAATTCACCAATAAATTCCTCGGCGCGCTTCTTCAAGTCGGGAACATTTGGAATCCACTCCAGCTTCGCCATAGTCTTGAGCGGGAACCGGCTCCATTGAATATCGTCGGCGGGATTCTCAAACCCTGTACCCGAATTGCGAATCAGCACATCGGCTGGAATACCAATATGTTCGTGAAGAGCTCGAGCCATAGGCATAGTTATGGCTCGTTTCCCGGAAAGCACTTCGGAAACCCTCGCACGGCTTCCTATGAAAGGGGCCAAGTCGCGCTGGTTCAAGCCTGCCTGCTCCATGCGAAACTTGATCGCTTCAATGGGGTCTGGATAGCCCATTGGCACATGTTTGCTCTCGTAGAACTCAACAAGGTCAACCAGAACATCAAGTTCTCTGCCCTCGGGACTATCTAATTCGGCCTCAAAGATTTCGTCGATACGAGCCAAGGCGGCTTCATAGTCTTCCTCGGTACGAATTGGCTTTACGTTAACCATTTTTATACCTCCTCCGCATCTATAGCATCATATTGCGCGTGGGTTCCCACAAAACGTATATAAACCACGCGGTGTTCGTATTTAATCTTCACGACTAATCTGTACTTAGTGCCCTTTATGTTAAAAACCACTCGATTGTCCCTCAAAATACTGGCGCTACGGTACTTTTCTTTTACCTCGGCGGGCGTATCCCAATCTTCTTTCTCAACCTCACGACACCAACTGAGAAGCGATTGCTCTGCATCTTCATAACGCTCATAAAATTCCCGCAACCTTTTCTTGCTTATGATTCTCATGAAGCAACTTATATCGCTCCCAATTTGATTTAAAGTACTTCGATCCCAAATCGATATAATCCTAACCTTTTTGATTTCAAGTGTCAAACAGTGGGATCTTGGAACCAGATACAGCACCACTCACAGTGAAAGGCAATGCGGCGCTTCTCCAAGTTGTAGGATCAAATCGTTTCTCGAATTGAAAAACCTTGCTCTAATCAAGCCCTTTTCTCAAAAACCAAGTACTTAAGGCCGAAAAAGTTCCAGAAAAGCGTTATCAGGAGAGACACCGCGGCCCCTATGTTCGCCCAGACGGTAGAGGAGACGGAGCCCCCCGAACCTCCGAACTCGGCGACCACGTACGTGGCGACCGCAACGTTTATCACAAGCCCCACGCCAACTACGACGAAGAACCTTATGAGCTGGTTCATCCACCCCTCGGCTCCGTTGCTTTGAAACGTCCAGAACTTGTTCCACGCGTAGCCGTTAACGTTCGCCAGGATAAAGGAAGCCGCCTTGAAAACCGAGTACAGAAACCCCTCGGCCACCCCGGAATAATAAATGAGCAGGTTTAGTATCCCAAAGTCGATCACGAGGTTTGAAAAGCTTATCATACAGAACTTCGCGAACTGGACAAGCGAGGACCACTGGGAAAAAAACCGGAGAAAAAGGAAGTGGATCACGGGACTCAGTATGAAAAGCCCCCACTGCACCCCGACAAGCGTGGAGTGCACGCCGGGCATCTCCGCGCGGAGCGTGAAGAAAAGAAGCAGTATGAAAAGCGCGCTTATCTCGCTTATTACGAATAAAACGGGGTAATCCGATCTGGTCATGCCGGCTTCAGAAAAAAGGGGCGCCCCCCGAAGCCGGAGGCTTCGGAGCGCAACCCCTGAGAATTATATTTGCTTCACTTTCAGTTCATTACCTGGTACTGGGGATAGACGAAGCTTCCCTTGGTCCAGATGGCCCAGGTGGGAGGCCCGAGCGGCTTCAGCTTGCTGAGCATATGACCCTTTGGAGCCTTGAACATTATTTTCGGGTTAGCCATGGACACCGTTCCCCCGTTCCACGGAATCGGGTACTTGACCACCTTTCCCTTCTCCTTCATATAGCCGAAGTAGTTAAGGTGCCCTCCGCCGAAACCTCCGAGCTCGCTTCCGACCTCGGCCGTGGCCTCGATCATCGTCTTGCCGTCGACCTCAAGCCTTGTCGTAAGCACCCCGTCCTTTACCACGGTGGTGGTCATTCCCTTCTGGGCGGGAATGCCGACCGCCTTTGTGAACTCCCTCATCCTGGGGGAGCTGTTGTAGTACTGGACGAAATACCTTCCGGGGTAGGTTATGTCTGAATCCATAACGTACGAGTCGTTTCCGTCAACCTCGACCGTGAGATAGGTAAGCGTGTACGCCCCGAATCCCGAGGTCTGGTTCTTGTCGGGAACCGTGTACATGTTGATGACTATGTGATTGTTGGGATGGGGCTTCAGGCCCGCCGGAAGCATCGACTTCAAAACCTCCGGATCGGCCTTGTAGGCCGCTATGAACATCCACGCGCCGGTTACGAGCTGGGGACCCGGAAGCGAAGTGGCGCTGCCCGCCGCCTTGGTCGAGCACTGACCCGCATGCGTAGCAGTGAGCGGAACGGCGCAGAAAACAAGTGCAATCAAAAAAACCAAAAATCTTCTAGATAACATTTCTAAATTACCTCCTTGAAACTGTGTCTTGATCCTCAGGCGCCGCCAGAAAACGGAAACCGCTCTCCACAGAAGCTCTAATGCTCCTCCGACGCCTTTTTCTTCTTTTCCTTTATCATATACCTAACGGCGGAGCGCACGAACCTGTTTCTCTCCGCCTCCCCCAACACTCCCGCAAGCGCGTCGTGAACCGACGGATCGACTACAAGCGCCCCCACGGAACCTTCCCCTTCCCTGATCATCCGGGAAATCTCGGCCACATTGGAGGAGAAGCTTCGCATGTCGGCCGCGAACTGTTCGTCGTAGATAAGAGCGTGAAGAAAGCCCTCCTGTCCAGGGGTGGTTTGCTCCGCAAACGCCGACACCATCTTGTCCAGGTTTCTGGAGATGGACGTGAGGTTCGTGACGAACTCCTCTGACTGGCTTATTATCTCCTGCATCTCGGGCGAAGTATAGCCCCTGATCACGATCCCGTCGCGCGCCTTCCCTATGCTCTCTCCCTGGCCGGGAACGATCTCGACGAATTTCGCTCCCAGAAGCCCTTCGGTCTTGATCGTGGCGTGAGAGTCCACTGAGACCCTGGCAAGCGCCCTCTTGTTGATCTCCATCACCACCTGAACCTCCCCCAGGGAGGGGTCGTCAGAGAAGCGAATGGAAGAAACCGATCCCACGCCCACGCCCGAAAGACGCACGTAGGCGCCTTCAAGAAGCCCGGCCGTGTTGTCAAAGTAGGTCTTCACGGTGTACTCCTTCTCGAACAGTTCCTCCTGGCCGCTTATCGTGAAAACTCCGTAAACGAAAATAGCGATCGATACCAGAACGAAAATCCCTACCTTGAGCTGAGCTGACCTTTCTTTTTTCATCTGCGCTCTCCCGGCACGAGTGCCGCGCTTTACCCTTGGTATTGTACCGAAAAACCGGATTATTTGTAAGCGGAGAATTGAAAATGCAGGCGGCTGTGATAGCTTTAGTAATCTGATTCCGCCCGAGGCACGTCCCGATCCCGAAAAGGAGCTTTCATTCATGACAGCAATCAGAAAAGCGGTAATAAGCGTTTATGATAAAAAGGGAATAACAAAGCTCGCAAAGGGCCTCGGGGAACTGGGAGTTGAAATGCTCTCTACGGGCGGCACCGCCAAGAGGCTTCGCGACAGCGGAGCGAAGGTGACCGAGATTTCGGATTACACCGGCTTTCCGGAAATCCTCGGGGGGAGGGTGAAGACCCTTCACCCGAAAATACACGGAGGGCTTCTGGGTATAAGGGAGGATGAGCGCCACTCAGGGGAGATGGCAGAGAATTCCATCGAGCCCATAGACATGCTGGTGGTGAACTTCTACCCGTTTGAGGAAGTCATTGCAAAAGAGGGGACCACTTTTTCTGAAGCGATAGAGAACATAGACATAGGGGGGCCCGCAATGCTTCGGGCCGCCGCGAAAAACCACGCGTCGGTGACCGTGCTTACGGACCCGGCCGACTACGGGGCGGTGCTCCGGGAACTTCGGAAGAACAAAGGGAAAATCTCCTCCGAGACCAATTTCCGCCTCTCGGCCAAGGCTTTCTCCTACGTATCAAGATACGACGCGGCAATATCGAACTATTTCTCGCCCGTGCGGCCCGACGGCACGAGAAACACGCTCCCGGACACCTATACCCTCTATCTCGAGAAAAAACTTGACCTTCGCTACGGGGAGAATCCCCATCAGCTGGGCGCCTTCTACGCAGAAAGCAATATCTCCGGGGCGCACTGCGTGACTAACGCAAGGCAGCTCCAGGGAAAGGAGCTTTCGCTTAACAACATATACGACACCGACTCCGCCTTCGAGCTCGTAAGGGAGTTTGCGGATACCGCCTGCGTTATAGTAAAGCATAACAACCCCTGCGGCGCGGCGCTCGGGGCCACTCCCGCGGAGGCTTTCTCCCGGGCGAGGGAGTGTGATCCGGAAAGCGCTTTCGGCGGGATAATCGCCTTTAACGTGGAAGTTGACGAGACGGCGGCGGAGGAGATAGCCGGCATGTTCGCCGAGGTCGTGATAGCGCCCGGTTTCTCGGAGAAGGCGCTCATGCTGCTTGGGACCAGGAAGAACCTGCGGGTGCTTCTCACGGGCGGCATGGATATCGGCGGGGCGGGAGCCTTTGACGTAAAGAAAGTGACGGGAGGGGCGCTCATACAGCAAAGCGACAGGGGATGTGGGGATGATTTTTCAGACATAAATATCCCGACCAGAAGAAAACCCACCCCAGAGGAGATGGCGGATCTCCGGTTTGCCTGGAAGGTCTGTCGGCACACCAAGTCAAACGCTATTGTCTACGCGAGGGACCGCAGTACGGTAGGCATAGGAGCGGGGCAGATGAGCAGGGTAGATTCCGTCAGGATCGCGGGGATGAAGGCCCGGACGCCGACCGACGGTTCGGTGTTGGCTTCTGACGCGTTTTTCCCCTTCAGGGACGGTGTTGACGAGGCGGCAAGGGCGGGAATCACGGCTATAGCGCAGCCTGGGGGATCGGTGAGAGACAAAGAGGTCATTGCCGCAGCGGATGAGCACTCAATGGCGATGGTCTTTACCGGAAAGAGACACTTTAAGCATTAAACACTTCCGGCTAAAGAAAAGATTTCGCAATATCCTTTCCTTAGAGAAACTCTAAAGCAAGGAAGCTTTCTTTAGAAATCGGCTAAAGAAAGCTTTTCGGGGTTTTCTTTCTTTATAAAACCTTTAAAGTAAGCTGGCTTTCCTTAGATTGCATCTAAAGAAAGCTTTTTGGGAAATTTTTTCTTTAGAAAGTTTACTAAAAAAGTTTTTCCGGTTATCCTTTCCTAAATAAAACTATAAGAAAGAGGATTTAATAAAAATGGACTTCAAACCTGAATCGTCACGTTTGGGGAGTTTAGTAGAGACTCCGTTTCTCGAACAGAAAATCTACGCCTTCGTGCCCCCACCTCTTCCTCCAGCTCCGCCTGTACGAATCGGCAGATTTTACGGACTCCTAGAAGAAGCGAACCGAAATCTAGGTCGCTTGGACGGAATCACTTCGATACTGCCGGATCCCCATTTCTTCATCTACATGTACATCCGAAAAGAGGCACTGCTTTCATCTCAGATAGAAGGAACCCAGTCTTCCTTTTTCGATCTGCTTCTCCACGAGAGCAGGGAGGAACGGGGCAGACCTTCGAGTCAAGATGTTCTCGAAGTTTCAAACTACGTGAAGGCTATGAACCATGGTCTTGAGCAGATCAGGGAAAAAAGCTCTCCTGTTTCCCTCGAACTCATCTGTGATATTCACCGAATCCTGCTGTCCAATGTACGCGGCGGAGAAAAAAGCCCGGGGGAATTCCGTGACCGGCAGAACTGGGTCGGAGGACCCCATCCCGCGACTGCCATTTTCGTTCCGCCGCCGCAGGAGCGCGTGCACAATCTTATGTTAGACCTTGAGAATTTTATTCATGCCGACACGCCGGATATTCCCATCTTAATCAAAGCCGGACTTGTTCACCTGCAGTTTGAGACGATTCACCCGTTTTTAGATGGCAACGGCCGCCTCGGAAGGCTACTGATAACTTTTCTGTTCTGCGCACAGGGAATTCTGATAGAACCTCTTCTGTATCTCAGTTTGTATTTCAAGACCCATCGTTACCTTTACTACAGCTTACTGCAACATGTCCGCGAAACTGGCGACTGGGAATCGTGGCTTGAGTTTTTTCTGAAAGCCATAGTGCACACCTCGGTACAGGCTTCTGACACGGCTCACAAAATACTGGATCTTTCCAAACGCGACCACGACCGGATTGAACAGTTGGGCCGCCCGGCCTCCTCGGTGTTTCAGGTCTACCGGCTCCTGCAGAGAATGCCTGTCGTGTCCGTTCCGGATGCGCACAGAAGCCTCGAGCTTTCCCGGCCGACAACAAGAAAAGCTTTAAAGCATCTGCAGGCCCTCGGCATCTTGAAGGAGGTCACCGGAAAAAGCCGCGGGCAGATATTCGTATATGAAGATTATGTAAACATACTAAGTGAAGGAACGGAACCCATAGAACATCATCCAGCGTGAGGCAACACTGGAACTCAGGATTTACTTCTCGCTAACTCCGCTCAATTCTCCACCTGCAGCGCACTTTCCGTATTTCTTCCATGCGTGCCATGGCCTCCTTGCGGTATCTCGCCTCTCTGGATAGCCAGAATTCCGCATTGCCGCCGAACACCCGCTCCAGTCGAAGCGCGGTATCTTCGGTAATTGCTGCTTTGCCGCGTACAAGCTGGCTTGCGTGCTTTATCGTAAAACCGGCACGGTCCGCAAACTCAGCTTGAGTCCAGTTCTTCTCTTCCAAGATGTCAAGAATCGTATCTCCAGGCGGCGGCAACGGCCATTTCGGTTCAAATCGATCAAGATTTTCGTTCATGACAATCTCCTGTAAATACAATTCGTATTGACTTAACCTCTCTCCATGACACTCAAAGGGCAAATCAGTTAATCTCAAGATAGGGTGCGATATCCGAGTGGTTCTCTATGAGGAAGGAATTGCTTTCAATCATCGTCCCTCTCGCGCGCTCAAGGTCGGCCAGAGCGATCCGGTAGCCTGCGAAGGCGCTTATGTAACTGGCCTCGGCGCTTATGAGGTCCCTCTGCGCCTCGAGGATCTCCCTCGTTGTGGAAAGTCCCGCCTTGAACTTCTCCTCCTCGTTTCCTAGCACCTCTCTGGCCAAGTTGGTAGAAAGCAGGGCGGCTTCCATTTTCTTCCGGCTGCTCTCAATCTCCCTTATGGCGTTTCTTACGTCAAGGCGCACGGCGTCTTTCTGCTTTTGGTAGTTTATAACGCTACGGTCATAGTCGGCGCGGGCCTTCGCGTAGGCTCCCCCGGCCTTTCTCCCGAAAACGGGAAAGCTGAGCTTCCCCGTAACGCTCCAGCTCGGAAAATTACGGTCGACGATGCTGTCATAGGCGCGCGAGGAATCGGCAAAGCGCGGGGACACGTTGGCAAGCCCCCCGAAAACGAGCCTGTCGGGGTTCTCGGAACCCCCGAGACCCAGATACTCGAGCCGACCCTCGACCGTGAGACGCGGTAGCCTCTGGCGGGAATAAAAGGTCTTAAGCGCCTGGGCCTTTTCCATCTCCTGCTCCGCCCGGCGCATCTCGGGACGTTTCTCAAAGGCCTGCAGCACCGCCTCAAGTTCCGACACCGGATCATACGCAGTCAGCATGGAATCGGTTATCTCAAGCAGCTCAACGCTTTCCTCCAGGGGAATGACAAGGAGGTTCTTAAGCGCATCCATGGAAGCTTCGTACGCGTTCTCCGCGTTTATCATCCTAACCTTCCTGGCGGCGCTCTCAGAGCGGGCCTGAGTGAGGGTCACCCTCGGCAGAACCCCGACCTCCACCTGTATTCCGGTTCTCCTCTCAAGATCCAAGGCAAGATCATAGGCTTTTTTCTCAAGGTCGCGGGCGCGGGCGGCGGCCACCACTCCCCAGTAGCTTTTCTCAAGATCAAAAAGCGTCTTAGCCACCACGCGCTCAAACTCGTACACCGATATGTTCCTGTCTTTTCTCGAAAGCACGACCGATACCCTGTTAGAAGCGATATCGAAGCCGCGGAGAAGTTCCTGCCCCACGCTGAACCCGAGGCTCGCGGCCCATGACGGGCTAAGGCCCTCAATCGGGGAATCGGTCTCGGTTCTCGACACCTCAAGATCATAGAGCTTGTAGAAGGTCCCGGTGGGAAGCTTCCCGGAGAGTTCGCTTCCGAAGGAAAAGACATCAGCGTTTATTATTCCGTCCTCTATGAGGGAGCTCGGGGTGGGAACCTTGGTGTCCGTGTATGAGGCCATGAAGCTTACCTCGGGATCGTATATACCCTTCCTGCTCTTGTGCTCCCCGCGGGCGGCGTCGACGCCGAGCATCCAGACCCTTATGTCGTGGTTTTTCTCAAGGGCCATTATTTTTGCCTGAGTGAGCGTAAGGGACTCCGCCCCGCCCGAGGGGAAGAGAAAGCACGCGGCGAAAACAAAAAAGACCTTTAAGCGTTTCGACATCGAGATACTCCGTTTTGTTGGAAGCGGACCCCGGCGTTTCGGTCCCCGGCCCGGATCCTTCGTCATCCTTCCAGAATCTGCGACAAAAATTTACTGAAAAAACCGGAAAAAACCTAATTTCTCAAACATGCCGCATGAGGAAGGAAGAGTTTTATCTTTGGATTCTTAACTAAGAAAAGCCGCGTCTTGAAGACGAAATTGCAGTCCCTTACGAGAGCATGATGAGGCGGTTTTCACGCCACGTGTGAGGACCTGTGAAGCCCACCCGCAGATTCGTCGTTCACGGCAGCAGCGAAAGTTTCACCATGGGCGGAAGAATCGAGGTCTTAACCCTGCGGGACATGATGACAAGGCTCTCCGAGCTTTAGACCGGCTGCGGGGCTGTCATTTTTTCCTTGTTTTCTCCGCTACCCAGAGCAGTGCGCCCTTCGTGCCCGACCAGTTTCCCCCGTTAAAAAAAATGTAGCAAATCGCCTCTTCAATCGAACCAATGCTGTAATGCGGCGGCACGTTTGCGGGCATACCCTTGGCTCCGGTCAGCAGTTCCGGAACAAAAGGGCTGACTTCAAGCGCATGTTCAAGTGCCGATGCGGCGCGTTCCGATTTGCCCTCCCGCCTGAAAAGCAGAAGGGTCATGTTCCAGACCCATTCCGCAAAAATGGGTTCCCTGTAAGTTTCCAGAATATCCGAGACGCCCTCCAGATCATCAAGGGCAAACAGCTTGGAAACAAGAGACGAGCGCATGCCCTGATTGTCGTTGGGATTAAGACGGAGCATTTCCCTCAGAATGGCGACGGATTCCTCCCGCTCACCCATCTCCCAGATACACTCGGAAAGACCTCCGAGGGCCCGCATGTAGGGGCGCGTCTCGAGGATGCCCCAGAAATCCCCGGCATGTTCGGCAAGCGCGTCGGGCCCAAGTCCGAGTCCGATGGCTTTTTCACCCGCCTCAACGGCACGCTCGTAATAGCCCCGCGCATTTATGATATCCTTTTCCTCATTGGCCAGTATCAGATAAGCGTCGGCGCACAGGTCCGAGAGAGCGAGGGCCGTTTTCGCCAGGGCGACCCGCTTGCGCTTGGTTCCCGCCTCCCACGCGTCGTACACGACCTCCTGTGCCTGGCCAAGAATGGCCAGCGCGTCGGCACCCGAAGACGCGACGGCATCTTGAACAATGGAGAGGTAGCCCGGGAAATCAGGATACGTACCCGTTTCAGGAGGCTTCGCGGACATTGTCCCGTCCCCGGACGACTTTCCAAGCGAGCGGTTTTTCCGTTTCCTGTCTTTACGGTTCTTTCCGCGATTTTTCCTAGTGGCCAAGTGGTTTTACTCCTTGTTGAAACAGGCAAGGCACTCCTTGGCGGAATGTGCGGCAAATGACATGCCCGAGGAAAACCCGATGGAGGCATCCCCACGCAGTTTGCTTATTATTGAGAATACCGGTTTCCCCCTGTGTATCAAGTGAAACCTCAACGGTGGCATTTGCGCAGTTTGGGGATCAGGCGTGCCGCGGCGGACACGAGGCTCGGGAATCTTGCGTGCGGCACGCGGCGGCCGGTCTGTCCTGAAAGCTTCGGGGCGGGAGAGAGAGGAAGGATCAGGCGGGGAAACGAACCGGAAACGGTTAAGCCCGGAAAACGCCCCGACGACTCAGCGGTCCGTCCGGGGTCTTCTCCACGCAGGACGGAAAACCAGCACAAGCATCGCCCCCAGCACAACAGCGGGCAGAAGCCCGTGGACTCTCCCCTCCGGCGAAACCGCGCATCCGCCCCCTCCTCCGC
>CAYSDX010000045.1:0-10205 GCA_964429945.1 uncultured Spirochaetia bacterium
CAGGTACGTGAGACTGGACGACAAGAAAGACCCCCTGGTCAGACTCAACGCAATAATTCCCTGGGAACTGTTCCGTCCCCGCCTCAGGTCGGTGTGGAGGGAACCTGAGAGGGAGCGCAGGTCAAACGCGGGACGCAAGCCCTGGGACGAAATAGTGATGTTCAAGGCGATAATTCTGTGCGCCCTTTACAATCTGTCGGACGAACAGGTCGAGTACCAGATGCTGGACCGCCTGTCGTTCACCAGATTCCTGGGCCTTGAGCTCAAGGACAGCGTTCCCGACGCCAGGACCGTGTGGCTCTACAGGAACAAGCTCGCCCGGGCCGGGATGACCGAGGAGCTGTTCGCGGACTTTGACGGTTATCTCGGCAAACGCGGTTACAAGGCCATGGGAGGACAGATAACAGACGCTTCCATAGTTTCTGTGCCGAAACAGAGAAATACCAGGGATGAGAACAAGAGAATAAAGAAGGGGAAAGTTCCCGGAGAGTGGAAGAAAGAAAAACGCCCTCAGAAGGATACCGAAGCGAGATGGACGAAGAAGCGTGGAGTGAGTTGCTACGGATACAAGAACCACGTGAACGTGGACGCGGCGAACAAGCTGATAAGGGGTTGCGGGGTGACCGAAGCTTCGGTGCACGACAGCCGGGTGTTTGAAGAGATGCTGGACGAGAGAAACGGCGGCAGGGGAGTATGGGCCGACAGCGCTTACAGTTCAAGAGAGACGGAGAATATGCTTAAGGAGAGGGGATACAGAAGTCATGTGCACCGCAAGGGTTCCCGGAACAAGGCGCTTGGAAGGTGGGCGAAGCATGCGAACAGTATTTATTCGATGGTGAGGGTGAGAGTAGAGCACGTGTTCGGGGCGCAGAGCAGCGACATGGGAGGGATGCTTTTAAGAAGTATAGGAATAGTGAGGGCCAGGGCGCACATAGGTCTTAAGAATCTTGCGTACAACATGAGGCGGCTGGTTTATCTTGAGGGAGCGGTGAGCGGGGGATAAGCGGGGAGAAAATTGCTTCTGAAGAGCGGAAAACAGGACAAAAAGCAGCTTTGCATGAAGAAAACTCCCTGAGTTGAAGGGGAAAATGAGAAGTTGTCCGTGATCTTGAGCCGTAAATCTATTTTTAGAAGTGCCCACTAGTATAATCGATTCCGGAGGGTTAATCCATATTGGAATTTGTCTTAACAGTTTTAGACAAAGTTGATCAACTATGTGCTCAGGCAGCAGGGGAAATGTATTAAATTCCATATATTTCTATTGACAAAAAAACAGACTTTTTTACATTTACAATGAAATGCTGGGAGATTTTATATGCGAGCAGCGAGAAAAGCGTTCTATCACACAGAAGTACCTTGCCTCGAAATTAGGTTTTTCTTGCAGTACTTACAGACGAAAGTATGGAGAACGGGAAATTAAAGCGTAATTATACACTTGACAAAGTATAAGGCATCCGGCCACCACATATAGTGGTCAGAGAATTGCTAGTAATTTCAGAAAAAAACACTATATATAGAGGTGATTGACAAGTGAAATTGAGGCTTGATAGAATGGGGGGCATGTCTTCTTGGAAGGTGTGTTGCATTCACATTGCCGGTTTCGTTCTTGGGGGTTGGATAAATTCCATGTTTCCAGATTTTTCTCATTGGACGTGGCCCGTCATAGGTGTAATGCTTTTTCTTTTCGGAAATGGAAATCTCGATCCACTCATAAGTTTTATAAGCCGAAATTCCCAGAAGAAAAAAGAATGGAACTGGCTAAGACAGGAGTATCCTAATTGTACTTTTAATGACCTCCATAATTACCTGAATGCGCATTTTGCTACTGTTCCCGGAAGATTGGAAGTTGATGCAGAAGTACTCTTTGGTTTTCAGTTGTTAAACAAATTCCTTTCTCAAAAACTATTTGAAGGCAAAGTTAAAGCATGGGGAAAAGAAACTAGGAATAACGAGGTTTCTCCCCAAGAAATCCTTATCCCGCGGGAATATTGGGAATTTAACCGTCTTAGCCTCGGGGAAAGGACAATAGACACGCCTTCGCCCGAAGAAATTATCTATACCTCTTTGCGATTTAACCAAAAGCGGATGATAGAACAGATGGAATTTCTCTTTAGCAACTATGAGAAAATACAGGAAAAATTAAGAAAGACGGAAAGATACACGAAGCTGAATGAAGAACAATGCTGGGTAGAACTATAGCTTTAGCAACTAAATCCAAGGAGAAGGAAAATGCGCAAAACCCTAATTCTTAGCCTGTTGTTATTTCTTGCACCCATGAGCGGAGAAGCTGAGAAGGTAACCATAGATGACTTATCGAAAGAGTTATTTAATCTCGATGAATATAGATCTTACGTAATCCAGTCTTTCGGATGGAAATGTAATAAGATTCAAAATGTACATGTGAGAGGAGACGAAGTAGATAAAAGATTAGTCAGGAAAATTATCTGCGAAGATGGCCTTGTTTACTATGAGAGAGCAACTTTTTATGGGGATAGAAAACCTACAAAGACCTATTGCCATAAAGGCAAGTGCAAGAAATTTGAGTGAACCGGCCACAAGGAGAGAACAGTTATGCCATATAAAGTAGTTTTAACTAACGGTGAAAAAACGGAAGAAATTGTAGTTAAGGCTTCGCGAATATTAGAAAGGAAGGGGTTTGACTGTATAGAGTTTCTTAATGATGGCGATGTGAAAGTTGCGGCTATTCCAAAAGAGAGAATTCTGTACATTAAGAAAATTGAAAACTCTTCTTGTTGTAATCATTGATTTTATCGTGGGGTGACTAAAGAATGCTTGGAAATTTCATACGTGAACAACGGAAAAAGCGCCGTATTGGGCAGGGAGAGCTTGCTTCAGAACTCGGCGTATCTCGTGCCACTTACGTGCAGATTGAGCTTGGAAAGCGTGAGCTTAAGGTAAGTGAAGCTAGAAAACTCGCTGAAGTTTTTGACATGTCTCTTGAGGATTTTCTTAATGAGAAGGAGCAACCATCTCCAGCTATTGAGATTAAAAAATCAAGGAAGAAAAAACCAGTAAAAAAACATAATATCCGTATCAGCGTTCCTCAAGAAAAAGCAGAGAAGTTCAAACAGGTTCTTTTGTATATTCTGGCTCAAATAGGTGTCCAACCAAATATAGGTCAGACAGTGCTTTATAAGATTCTCTATTTTATTGACTTTGATTACTATGAAAAATACGAGGAGCAGCTAATCGGTGCGAAGTATATTAAAAATACTTATGGACCTACCCCTGTAATATTCGCCAAAATCATTGAAGAACTTGAGGAAGAAAACAAGATCAAAGAAGTAAAAGCCAAGTTCCACAACTATGACCAAGTGAAATACTTAGTCAATTCAAAGGAACTAGACATATCGTCTCTCTCATCCAAAGAACTTGAACATATCAACTGGGAAATACGGAGGCTAGGCCATATGACTGCTACGCAAATCAGCGAATTGTCGCATCTTGATACTCCTTGGATTGCGGCCGAAGACAAGGAGTATCTTGAGTATGAACACGTGTTCTACCGTCCCAGGCTGACTTCCGTCAGGGAATATGAAGAACTTTAATTCCCTGCCTGAATTCAGGAGGGAATTAAAAAAACTCTCTAGAAAATACGACACTCTTAACAGCGATTTAGAAATATTCAAACAGGTTCTTTCAAGTTCTCCTACTGGGTTCGGGAAGAATTTTACCGTTATCCATTCAACCGAAGTTGTCAAAATAATAAAAGCGCGTATGGCGTGTCGCTCTCTTCGGGGGAAGTCTCTTCGGGTTATTTATGCGTATCTTGAACGAGAAGAGAAAGTTGAATTCATTGAAATTTATTACAAGGGAAATAAAGAAAACGAGAACAGAAGCAGGATTAGGGAATACCTAAAATCAGTCGCCGGGTCTGATTAAAAATAACCTGTTGTTTTTTGGAGCTGGTGGTTATCAGCACAGAACCTTGGGAAGCGTTATCAATAACCCAGAACGCTGTAGTCGCCGTTCACGATCAGACAAATGGAGACATAGAGTCCCAGTAGCGCGAAAAGCACCCATGGAGAATTCATCCCCCAGATGTAGATGTACATATCCTCTCGGCTGATCCAGGTCTGCCGATTGGCCGAGAAGAAACTGACCCAGTAAACCGAGGTTATGTACGTCAACTGCCAGAACAGCATCACTCCGACGATGCCCGCGACGAAGGCAGGCAAAATATCGAAAGTGAAGGCGGCATAGAGAATTAACGTCGGGGCTGGGGTCGCGAAGCCGTTGGCAATATCTACCATGTAACCGTATGTGCGCCGGTCTGCGTAGGAACCGTCGAACTGGGAATACGTAGCCCAAACATCCGCCCATACCGTCGGCGACAGCACCCTCGTCAACGGAATCTTTGCAGTAAGGAATTCGGTGGCCGGTTTTCGGCCCGTCTCCCGCCAGCACTTGCGCCAGTATTCGGTGCGCAGCTCGATATAGTCGCGTCTGAGGAACAGGCACACTTCCCAATAGCAGATCACCAGATTAATCGAAAGAAACAGAATCAGCAGGGCATGAATAACGTTGAAATCCCCGCGGGTCCAGTAACGCGCGCCAATGCCCGCCAATGTCAGAATCGCGATAACCAGCACCGTGAACAGCACAGCCGAAATTGCCAGCCGGGTCTGGGGTGCCCCGGGTTCGGAATGTGCTCGGTCGGTTCGGTTTTCGGACATGTGTTCTGGTCCTCGCAAAAAGTCCGGCGTTACGGCTCGCTGCATTGTACTCTTCGTAGCGTTCCACGTCCCGGACAAACTTGCCGTGCTCCAGACGGATACTTTCGATAGGGGAATTATATACAATAGTCAAGAAAAAACCTGATTTCCCTGCTGAAATTGTTCATCGGCAAGAGAAGCGAAAGCTGTAGCGGTGCGCAGCAGGCAAAATCGGTCAGCCCTTTGGTTCAGGTCTTTCCGAGGTGATTAAGAGGCCCATGGCCCTTTCCTATTTCCAAGGAATTCTTTATTGCTTCCGTGATAAAGGACTTCGAATTTTCCAAGGAAGCCGAAAGAGACATTCCTTTTGCCAGAAAAGCGCATACTGCCGCTGAAAAAGTGCAGCCGGTCCCGTGGGTGTTTTTCGTTTCGATTCTCCCGCTAACCAGTTCTTCAAATGTTTCTCCATCGAAAAAAAGGTCCACCGCCGGGTGGTCTTTCGTGAGATGGCCGCCCTTTACAAGAACCGTCTTCGCTCCGAGCGAGTGAATCTTCTCGGCTGCGGTCTTCATGTCGCTTACATTGCTTATGCTTGCGGAACTCAGTATTTCCGCCTCGGGTATGTTTGGGGTAACTATGAGCGCTCTCGGGAGAATCTCCTCCTTCAAAAGTTCCGTTGAGTCCCTTAAAAGAGCGGTTCCGCCTTTTGAACGCATCACGGGGTCGACAACTAGTTTTTCGATTGCGTACTGATCTATTTTTTCAGCTACTGTCTCGACGATTTTTTCGTTGGAGAGCATCCCTAGCTTCGCCGCGTCGCAGCCTATGTCGCTCATCACGGCGTCGAACTGCAACCCCACGAACTGTTCGGGAAGGTCATGTATCGCGCTTACTTCAACAGTGTTCTGTGCGGTAACGGATGTCAGCACGGAAAGTCCGTATACTCCCAGTGCGGTAAAGGTTTTAAGGTCCGCCTGGATTCCCGCCCCTCCGCTTGAATCGGACCCGGCTACGGTCAGCGCTCTTGGGATTTTTTCCGGCACGTAAGGATTCTACAAATTCGGCTGTTGTTTTACAAACCTGGACGCGGACTTTGCCTCAACGTGATTTTGCGGGAATTGAAAACTGTTTTTAGTTGTATATAATTTCCCTTCACGCTAAACGATCGTTTAAGGAGAGAGTGTCATGAGCGAAGATATTTTCAGACAGGATTTGTTTTCAACCGATGATGAGGGCAGAATTAGGCTGATCGCGGGTTACTGCAAGGAATCCGACAACTGGACCTTTCCGAAGTACCTTGCGGACCCCGTGAGTTTTACAGACGATGTGGAGGAGAAGTTTCTAAGCCCCACGGGCGTTCTGCATTCCTTTACGGTCGTGAGAAGAAGCATGCCGGAATTCAAGGTACCCTATGTTCTCGCTCTTGTTGATTTTCCGGAAGGGGTCAGGGTCATGGCACAGATTGAAACAGAAGACCCCGATTCTCTTGAATTCGGCGAGGAGATGGCCGTTACGATCGGTGTGATAAAGACGGCGCCCGACGGAACGGATGTAAGATCCTACAAGTTCATTCCCGCAAGAGAATGTTCCTGATCAGCTAATTTCACTGATCGTTTCTTTAAGCGTCCTCTCCACGGTTTCCTTTATTTCCGCGAGCTTGGATTCGGTCTGCGCTTCGAACCGGAGCACAAGGGCTGGCTGGGTGTTGGACGCCCGCAGAAGCCCCCAGCCGTCCGGATGCTCGACCCTGACCCCGTCTATATCGATCACTTCGTTTTGCTCCCTGAGCTTTCTCTTTACCGCTTCGGTAACCTGAAACTTGATTTCATCCGGACAGTCGATTCTTATCTCAGGAGTCGTGAAAGTCTCCGGAAGTCCCGAGAGCAATTCAGACGCTTTTTTGCCTGTTTTCGAGAGAATTTCGAGAAAACGAAGTCCCGCGTATAGCGCATCGTCGTATCCGAAAAACCTGTGTTTAAAGAAGATGTGGCCGCTCATCTCTCCTCCGAGTTCCGCACCCTCCTTTTTCATCTTGTCCTTGATAACGGAATGGCCCGTTTTCCACATGATGGGGGTTCCGCCGGCTTCCCGTATCTTGGAGAAAAGATTCCCCGAACATTTAACGTCCCCTATTATGGTCGCCCCCGGATTCGTTTCGAGAAGATCAAGCGAATAGACAAGAAGCAGCATGTCGCCGCTTATGGAGTTTCCACGCTCATCGACGATACCTATCCTGTCCGCGTCTCCGTCAAACGCCAAACCCACGTCAAGGCCGGCTTCCACCACTTTTCTCTTTATGTCGGAGAGGTTCTCCTCGACCGTGGGATCCGGGTGGTGGTTCGGAAAATCCCCGTCGGGATCCATGTAGAGTTCGTGGGTCTCACAGCCAAATCTTCTGAGTATCTGCGGGCAGGTAATCCCCGCGGTTCCGTTGCCGCCGTCAGCCGCGACCTTTATTCCCGGTTCTATATTGAGGTTCCGCTCGAAAAACTCAAGGTAGCGTTCAACTATATCAGTCCGTCTTTTTTTCCCTTCTCCCGTTCTGAATTTTCCCTTCTCGACCGATTCTCTTATTCTTTGTATTCCTTCACCGAAAAGAGAGTCCTGGCCGACACACATTTTAAGCCCGTTGTACTCGGAAGGGTTGTGACTCGCGGTTACCATCACCCCGCCGTCGACGCCCGAGGTGAAGATGGAAAAATAAACCATGGGAGTCGTCACCATTCCTATGTCGACTACGCCCACGCCGGTTGAGGTTATTCCTTCGCTGAGCGCGTCACGAAATGCCGGGGAAGATTTCCTGCAGTCGTATCCCACAGAAATCTCCACTCCGCCGCCCTCGGCTATCATGGTTCCGTAGGCTTTTCCGATCTTCTCGATGACTTCTTCTGTGATGCCCTCCCCCGCTATGCCCCTTATGTCGTATTCTCTGAATATCGCTTTATCGGGAATCAAATTTCGTTTGCTCCTTTATTTTCAAGCCCTTAATTATAATGTCCCCGGGGATTTATAAAAGGCGTTCTTCTTGACTTTAGTTTTTCGAGTCTTATCATTTCCTCTCATGATTTCTCCCTCCTACGAGCAGTTTCTCGAGAATCTCGAACACGGGAATCTCGTACCCGTGTGGGAGGAAGTTCTGGCCGATTACGACACTCCGGTTTCGGTTTTCAGGAAGATAGACTCGCCCGGTTACTCCTTTCTATTCGAAAGCGTGGAGGGCGGAGATAAGTGGGCGCGCTACAGCTTTCTGGGCACGGAACCCTCTGTGGTATTCCGCTCGAAGGGCCAAAGCATCGAGATAATGCACTCGGACGGGGAAACCGAAACGTTCACGGGCGACCCGATCCTGGCGTTGCGGGATCTGCTTTCACGATACAGGCCGGTTTCTTCGGAGGAGCTCCCGAGATTTCACGGTGGAGCAGTCGGTTACTTCGGTTACGACATAATCAGATTTATAGAGGATATTCCCGATACCTCTCCTGATGAGCTAAAGGTCTGGGACTCCATTTACATGGTCATGGATACCGTTTTGGCATTTGATAACGTTACGAGCAAGATAAAGATCATCTCAAATTCCTATGTTCCCGACGTTAAAAATGCGAGGGAGGAGTACGAAAAATCCCTTGCGAAAATAGCCGAGCTTAAAAGCAAGCTTAGAAATTCGCTTAGCGAAAGGTTTACCAACGGTATTCCTCAAGATGTTGGCGAGGGAGAATTCAAGATCGAATCCAATTTCGAACCCGCACACTTCAAAGATGCGGTTCTCAGGACCAAGGAGTACATAAAATCAGGGGATATAATACAGGCAGTGATATCCCAGAGATGGAAGACGGACCTGAGGGTCGATCCTTTCGATCTCTACAGGGCGCTTAGGATATTAAACCCTTCTCCGTACATGTTTTTTCTGAGGATGGGTGATGAGATACTCACCGGATCTTCTCCGGAGGTAATGGTGAGGGTCGAGGGGGAAAGAATCGCGAGCCGTCCGATAGCCGGAACGCGGCCGAGAGGAAAAACCGTCTCCGAGGACGAAGGCCTCGCGGCCGAACTCATTGCGGACCCCAAGGAGAGGGCCGAGCACATAATGCTCGTTGATCTCGCGAGAAACGATCTGGGAAGAGTTTCCAACACGGGCTCGGTCAGAGTGGACGATTTCATGATCGTGGAGAGATATTCCCACGTGATGCATATAGTTTCGAACGTGACGGCCCTGATTGCCGAGGGAGCAGATGCCTTTGACGTCATAAAGGCGACTTTTCCCGCAGGCACTCTTTCCGGAGCGCCGAAGGTAAGGGCAATGGAGATAATCGAGGAAACCGAGCCGACGACGAGAGGGGCATACGGGGGATGCGTCTGCTACTTCAGTTTTTCGGGCAACATGGACAGTTGCATAACCATAAGAACGTTTGTGATAAAAGACGGCAAAATCTACATACAGGCGGGGGCCGGCATAGTGGCAGATTCGGATCCCGAAACCGAGTACCAGGAAACGGTTAACAAGGTAAAGGCCTTGGTGAAATCGGTTGAGCTTGCGGAGGACGGACTCTGATGACCGGGAGCAAAAGGAAAATGATTCTGATGATTGATAATTACGATTCCTTTACCTACAATCTGGTCCACTACCTGGGGGAACTCGGTCAGCAGATCGAGGTGAGGAGAAACGACAGTCTTGATTTCGGTTTCGTGGATGATCTTGACCCCGACATAATCGTAATCTCTCCCGGGCCCTGCACTCCCAAAGAGGCCGGGCTTTCGGTCGACATAATAAAAAGGTATGTAGGGAAAAAACCCATTCTCGGCGTCTGTCTGGGTCATCAGGCGGTGGGCTATGCGCACGGGGCGAACATAGTCCGGGCGGAGAGGCTTCTGCACGGAAAAACTTCCCCGATCCTCCACGACGGAAAAACCATCTATAAGGATCTTCCGAATCCCTTTGAAGCTACGAGATACCATTCACTTTTGGTGGAAAAGGCATCCCTTCCGTCCGACTTCGAAATTTCCGCTTGGACTGAAGAGGGTGAAATCATGGGGATAAGGCACAGAGAATTTCCTGTTGAGGGCGTTCAGTTCCACCCCGAGTCCATTCTTACAGAGTGCGGGAAGGATCTTCTAAGAAACTTTATCAACTGCTATGGGTAAAGCCGATACGGCTTTCCCGTTTCTTCCCCATAACTCCGTATCCCGGAAAATCGGCAAATTCTGAATCTTTCATCTAGTTTCGCAAACCGCAGAGGAACCGTTTCTTTTTTCTTGTTTGAGAAACCCTTTCGACTTATTAACATATTTAGAGCATAGGACCGCATTTTCACCAGCTTTTCCCCCAAATGAGGTTCTGAACCGAAAAAGCGGTTTACGGTCTGTTTTTACTTGCCCACATTTCAGTGTGAGCGCGAAGTTCCAAAGGAGTTAAATCTGTTAAGCAATGTCTGAGGTGACTAAACAAAGAGAGGTTTTAAGGAAGCAGGGTTCGAATCCGTTTCGCAGGAGATCAGATGGGCCTTCTGGTTGAAGCTTTCATTTTTCTGCTGG
>CAYSDX010000046.1:0-3037 GCA_964429945.1 uncultured Spirochaetia bacterium
ACGTTTATTACTCCTGCCAGAACACCCGTGAAGAAAAGCAGAATTAGAGAAAGAAGATCGTATTCGTACATGTTGTCCAGCTACCCGATCAGTATAATCGCTCGGTCAGAGTTCCGGAAGGTCGTAGTAATCGCCGGCGTCCTCGGTGTAGATATGGCGCTCGATTGCGAGCCCGGTCGCGCCGTCGAGAGTGCCGGCAGCAATCGAGACGCGATCCTCGTCCGTCGGTTCCCAGAACAGGTTGCCACCGCAGCGTCCGCAGAACCCGCGCTTGGCTAAATCAGAAGACTTGAACCAGACCAAGGTCTGGTCAGACTCGAAAACGAGGTTGGCACGGGGTACCGAGGTCATGGCCGTATGGTGGCCGGATGTCTTGCGGCACTGCGTGCAGTGGCAGGCGATCACTGAGCGCAGGGGACCAGTAGCCCTGTATCTGACGCCGCCGCAGAGGCAGCCGCCGGTGTGGATATCCGTCACGTCGCCCTCCTGACCTTATTTTCCTCTTAACATAATTGGAAAGTCGTCTTTCACGAAATAAATAGTCAAAAACTTGTCTACTAATTTTTGGGCACTTTTGGAAACTTGATAGCGTTTTCCATTGAGAAAAGTTCTTCGTCGCTCAAGAAATCAAAATGTGATTTTCTTTTTTTCGCAGACAGTCTGCCGTTATTCTCAAGACAAATCCGGATAAACAAATCTATCAGGCGATCAGGCATATCGATAACATTCTGAATAGCCTTTTTGGTGCTGTCGTAGTTCGCAAGGAAGCTCAACTCCTCTACAAGTTCGCTCTCAACCGTTTGAACGACAAAATCATACAAGGCTTCCGCTTGTACCGTCATATCAATGTAGCGATACCAGTGCGCAGTATCGTTGTGGACGGTCATCCGGGCAAACTCATCCAAACTGTATTCCACAAGTTGGTTCAAGGGAAGTGAAAATTCCTCTAAAGAATCATTGTAGCCTTCCGGATTGTTAAGCATTACAGCAGACACGGGAAACATCAGACCTTCCGGAACCATTCCTCGAATGGAAAAAATATTGTGGATCAAAAACCGGTGGATTCGGCCGTTACCATCTTCAAACGGATGAATAAAAACAAACCCGTAGGCTACTACAGCAGCGTGAACAATAGCTGAGACACCGCCAGTCATCATAAGCCGATGAGAAGTCAGGAGCCCCCGCATCAGGTCGGGAAGATCTTCCGGCTTGGGACACACATAGTGAATTAACTCTTTTTGATAGGAAATCGTCTGACCTACATAATTTTGAACCGGACGATAGTCTTCGTTAATGAAACGTGGGTCGACAATTCGATTCTGCAGGGCGATTAACAACTCCTTGTCGCAGAAATCCTGCCGCCGCGCCATCTCCAAGGACGCTATGAATTTTTCGGTCCGTGACGCGTCGGGTTTAATGTTTTCTATTTCAAAAGAAGATTTGGTTTCTTTGCTGTAGAGATAACTTAATGCTCTCCTAAGTAGTTGCGGAGGGTACGATTCGACTATCTTCTCGCATCTCTCTCGAAAATCGGTCTGATCCATTCCTCCAAGTTTTTCCGTTTTCCTGACAATAGGACAAAATTCCCTTGGTCCAAGCAAATTATTGATGACATGGTGTCTTTGAGATTTTTCACCCCGAGGGAGAGTGTGATAGATGTCCGGTTCAAGCGCTTCCAGATAATTCCCCTTGGACGAATCATCAATGGGTAACCTGCGACCAGTTAAAAACTCGTAAAAAAACCAGATACGACGAGCATACTTTCCCGTTGGCTTGGATTTGATGTAATCAACAAGCTCAGCTTCCGCAACGGCATCGAAAATAACCTTTAAGGAACTCAGGCTCACGCCATCATATTTCAAGGCAAATTCCAGATGGTCCCCTATTTTTTCACCGGGCCAGTATTGAAGAGAATAAATATCCTCAACTCTCCCGCCTTGTACTTTCTGCCGCCGGCCACCGGTTTCTGCAACAGAGGAACTGTGCCGGTTGGGCATCGCGGTCAATCCAAGTCTGCTCAGCAGCCAAGTGTAGCCTGCGGGCCGTACTCTTGAAACGCTTGTTTTCACGAACTTATCCAATAAAATCGTTATTTTCCTCATAATATAATTAAAAAATTGGCTTTTGCAAAATAAATGATTAAAAATTCTCTATTTCTGAAAAATCTATTCAAAAACCATGAGTTTTGATAAAACTTTCAATTCTTCCAGTGTTTCTAAAAAAATGATTATAAAGTTGAAAAAACAATTAAAAATCCTTGCTTGCCGAATAAAACAGTTACAAACCCTTGGCTGTCTGATCAAAAAAACTTCAGGTAGAAGCATTTTCATCTTCTTTTATTCTCCGCCTTTCGGAGTTATCGTATTCGTATGAGCAGCTTTAAAGTCGCCCTCGTTCAGAGCCAAGTGCACAAAAACAGAGAGAAAAATCTAGAGGAAGCCGTATTAAATGTAGAGAAAGCTTCTGTGCTCGGAGCGAAAATAGTCTGTCTTCCTGAGCTCTTTCTCACTAGATACTTCTGCCAGTCCGAGAACACAGGCTGTTTCGATCTCGCCGAATCCATACCCGGACCCACAACGAAGAGATTCTGCGGGGAAGCCCAAAAAAGAGGGGTCTTCATCGTATGTCCGCTCTTTGAGAAAAGGGCATCCGGGGTATATCACAATTCCCTTGTCCTGATCAGCCCCGAGGGAAATATTTCCGGCATTTACAGAAAGATGCATATACCGGATGATCCGGGCTATTTCGAGAAATTCTACTTCGCTCCCGGAGACACGGGGTTTTCCTGTTTTGAAACCGGTTTTGCGAAGATAGGAACGCTTATCTGCTGGGACCAGTGGTATCCCGAAGCGGCACGCATAGTATCGCTCAAGGGAGCGGACATTATCTTCTATCCGACCGCCATAGGATGGCGCGCGGACGAGGACGAGCGTTCGAAAAATACCCAGCTTGAAGCTTGGAAAACCGCCCAGCGCGCCCACGCCATCTCAAACGGAATTTACGTCGCGGCCGTTAACAGGGTGGGCTTCGAGGAATC
>CAYSDX010000047.1:0-7391 GCA_964429945.1 uncultured Spirochaetia bacterium
GGAGGAGGATCCGTCCCACAGCGAAATCACGAAACTCCCGGAACCGGGTTCTGATCAGGCTGAAATGATTGGAGAGATGATTGCGGAATGCGTCTGCGATCTTCATCCCGCCATTGCCGAATAATTTTTATGCGTATTTCCCGATTTGTTCGGACATCTGTTCCGGTTGAATTCGTACAGTAATGACTCTCATCATATGGAAATTTTCCTGCTGCTGTTTTTGATAGTTGCATTCATATTCTTTGCGGGGTTCCGGAAAAAATCCGCTCCGCAGTCGGATACGGCTAAAACAGAGCCCTTGGTGCTTAAGCACAAGGAACTTTTTGACTCCCTGTTTGCCCATCCCCTTACCCAAGAGCAGAGACTCTGCATAATCGATGACTCATACAGGACGCTTGTAATAGCGTCAGCCGGTTCAGGGAAGACAACAACCCTTCTGGGCAAGTACGTCTTTCTGATAAGAGAAGAACTCGCTACCCCTCGGGAGATTCTGGTTCTTGCCTTTAACAAGTCGATAGAGCAGGAACTTGGAGAAAAGATAAAAAAGCTTGTCCCCGGAGTCGGCCGCCCCGAAGTCTACACATTCCACGGGTTCGGTTTAGAACTGCTTAAGAGGATAGGGGGAAGAACAAAGCTTGACCCCCTTGCGGAATCCTCTTCAGACGGTCTTCTCGACACGGCAAACGTACTTGCGATAATCGAGAGGGCAAAGGTCAAGTATCCTGAGATCGAGCAATGGATTTCGGAGTTCAGAGCCGAGTGTCCGTACCACCAGATAGAAGAGTTCGTCCGGGATGAAAGGGAATATAACGAAACTGTTACAAGCTATCCCTACAAAAGAGAATCATTCCGGCTCGGCGAAGAATTCAGAGCGCAGCGCATCCCGAGTCTTGACGCAAGATACTGGGTCAGGTCCCAGCAGGAGCTTGCTATCATAAACAGCCTGATAATAAAGGGAGTGAAAGTTGAGTATGAAAGGCCGCATCCCAAGGGAGAGATAACCCCGGACTTCTATTATCCGGAAATAAACCTCTGGCATGAGCATTTTGCGATCCAGAGAGACGGAAGTTCCCCCTTTGAAGGCTACGCGGAAACGGTCCGACAGAAAAAGAAATTCTACAAGGAGCGGGGAGGGAATTTTCTTTTTACCTACAGCTACGAATATTACGAGGGCACCGTGATTGAGAAGATTTTCCGGAAGCTTGAGGAAAAGGGCATTTCCTACGATCCTCCCTCAAAAGAACATACAGAAAAACGCCTCGAGTCCCTTTACTCGGACGATACGTACAGCCTGATAGCGAGATGCATAAAGCTCGCCAAGGCTAACGATCTTTCCCCGGGGGGTCTTTCCGTGCGGCTTGATTCGCTGCGCGACAAATTCAGAAGCGGCCTTTTCAAACGGTTCTTCCTTCCGGTTCTTGAGACTTACGAGGAGATTCTTCGTGAAAACGGCACCATAGATTTTGAGGACATGATCCTTGGGCCGATCCGCCACTTAAGCGGCGACGGGATGGATGGCGCGCTTCCGGAACGGTACAAGTATGTCCTTGTGGATGAGTTCCAGGACATCTCGGAAGCCAGGAAGAATTTCCTCGCCCGCATACTTGCCACAGATTCCCGCTTATTCGCCGTGGGAGATGACTGGCAGTCGGTCTACAGGTTTACCGGCTCAGACAGCATGGCGATGAAGGAGTTTTCCGAATCCGAAAGCCCTCTGGTTACAGAAGACGGGATGTCAGGGCGGGACGCCCGCTTGTTTAAACCGCGGACTTACAGGATTCAGGAGACATTCCGTACGTGCAGACCGGTATCCGACGTTGCTTCTGAGTTTATTCAGAAAAACCCGGCCCAGATCAGAAAATCCGTTCGTGCCCGTCCGCCGGACGACGACCTTCCCGCCGTCAACATATGTTCCGTTGACCGTTATGACAGCGATAGCCTGAAAAGGGTTCTTGACCTGATTCCAAGATCGGACAAGAGCAAGGGGGTTTTTATACTGGGGCGGAAGAACAGGGAGATTGAACCCCTCAGTCCCAAAGAACTTATGGCCTTCAGGGACGATCTCAGGATATCCAAGGGAACGATCCACAGGTCAAAAGGCCTTGAGGATGATATCGTTATCGTGCTGGGAATGGATTCGGGAATGAAGGGCTTTCCGGGCTGCGGAGAGGAAGATCCTCTTCTCTCGGTTTTTCTGCCTCCGGGAGACGGCTACCCGAATTCGGAGGAGAGGCGGGTTATGTACGTGGCAATGACCAGGGCCAGAGAGAAAGTTTTTCTGGTTAACCAGTCTGTTCAGCCGTCATCCTTTACGGCGGAGATAAAAGAGATATGCGGGCGTCTTGACGTCAGGTTCAATGATACTGTTTTGAGGGAGGATGTTGTCGGACCGTGTCCTGAATGTTTCAGCAAGGGACTTGTGCAGGGGAGATGGATGGGAGGTCTTGTAAGAAGGGTGAGGAGCAACCCTCCGCCGTATTCCATATTCCTTGGGTGCACGAACTTCGGGAAAGGGCTTTGCGGCTACACAGAAAGAGAAGCGCCCTGTCCTGTGTGTCTTGTAAAAGGTGAAACTGTCAGATTAGATGTGCGGTTAAGCGAAGATTCACGAAAGCGCGAGGTGTTCTGTCCGGGTTGTGATTACTGTAAAAACTACGATTCATTCAGATTGAACAGCGTGGACAGGTAGTACTTGGAAGTGGAGACACCAAACAAGATTTACCGTTGAGGAATTCCTAGAAATCGGGCAATCTGTCTTTTATTCTGAAAGTCCGAGGAGATTTCTATGTCTAACAAACCTGAACAAAAGATCCCCACTTATTCCTGTTATAACGTGAATATTCCCCCGTATGTTCCAGAGTCGGAGAATGCTGTAAGAATTTCTTTTCTTGAGAGTCCAGGGGGAGTTCGTGTATTTCCTCCAATATCTTTTGAGAAAGCTCGGCAACTTGAAAAATCACTTTCCGACCCTACCCATACTGAGACACCTCCGTTTGCTTCCCCATCAGGAGATATGGTAAACATTTTTTGGGATGAAGAAACGAGACCGACCTTTCAAATGACCCTAGAGGGAGCAGCCGACTTCCAGAAAAAATTGTCAGAAGCCTTTCGCTCTTTTTATGAATTCCGTAAAAGAAGGGGATTGAAATGAGCCAAGACAGAAACCAAAAAAGAGCAATAGACCAAGCGTCCTCGGAGCTGTCCTGCGGGGCAATCAAATATTCTGAGCATTTTGACACCCTATCCCTGACACGTCGGAGAACGTAGCTAAGACTCGGCAATTCCCACTAGCGGCACATCTTTGAGCCGTCGTTGACACGGTGTCCGTTAAAGTCAAGGCAGGGTATTGAATAAAGGAACGCAGGTAACGGAACCGGATGGAAAGAGGCGATGCATCACATTCTGGAAGTATTCGAGACAGAATTAAAAAGCCAGAAGCTTACCGTCGTTGAACGGCTTGAACTTCCGGCACGCGAAAAAAGGACGATGCCTGTTCCCGATGTTTACCGGAAGGGACCCGTTGCCCGTTGGCTGCTTTCGGACGACTCCTTGAAAGGAAACCTCTGGCGACACCAGGCACTCGCTCTTGAGGCATTTGCGACCGGAAACAACGTGGTGCTTTCGACGGGAACCTCGTCCGGCAAGTCCCTGGTGTTTCAGGCGGCTGCTATTAAGACGCTTCAGCAAGATGAGGAAGCCAAGGTTCTGGTGTTTTATCCTCTGAAGGCGCTGGCGGCGGACCAGGACGTGAGTTGGCGCCGCGCTCTCAAAATGGCCGGTATGCCCGAAGACTGGATTGCGAGTGTCACGGGCAATGTGCCGGTGCCTGAACGTAAGAGCGCCCTCGAAGATGCCCGGATCATTATCGCGACGCCGGATGTCTGTCACGCCTGGCTCATGCGGGAACTGGCCAGTCGTGCGTCCAAGGGTTTTCTTGCAAATCTCGATCTCATGATTATCGATGAAGCGCATGTTCTTGATGCCGTATTCGGCAGCAATGCCGCCTTTCTGTTCAGACGGATTCAGACTGCCGCGCAAATCTGTCGAGCCAGCAAGAGGAATAACCGCACCTTCTCGGCCATTGCCGCAAGTGCAACGATCGCCAATCCCGGCGAGCACCTTAATGCATTGACAGGTCTCGATTTTGCTGTCATTGACAGGACTGAGGACGGGTCGCCTCAGCATGCCCGTTCGCTGCTGCATCTGGCCTGCGGCCCGAATGAAACACAGAGCATTGTCTCGGACCTCCAAAGAGGTCTTGTCGAGTGTTCCGATTCGGGCAGTTTTATAACGTTTGTTGACTCGAGACAAGGCGTAGAACGACTTGCCGCAGAAACCGAGCATGATCTCGTAAGTCCTTACCGCAGCGGCTACGAAGCCGAAGACCGCGTTGCGATCGAGGAGGTACTCAGATCTGGACACCTTCGCGGTGTCGTCGCCACATCGGCCCTCGAGCTAGGCATCAACATTCCTCACTTTGCGGTTGGCTTGAACATCGAGCTGCCGGCGTCGCGGAAAGCGTTCCGGCAGCGGTTAGGACGTGTTGGCAGGTCCACACCCGGCGCATTCGCCGTCGTGGCCGAACCGAACGCCTTCCGACGGTACGGTTCATCGCTTGAGGATTACTACAGGGGTTCAGTCGAACCGTCCCACCTGTATCTCCACAATCGCTTCGTTCATTTCGCTCATGCGAAGTGTCTGGCGGATGAGCTCGACATGTTGAACGTAAAGGGGCGATCGATTCCGCCGGGCAGCGTCGACTGGCCTTCCGGATTTGCGGATGTCTACGAGTTCGCGAAAGTTGGGGGCGGCAGAGCACGTCCTCGGGAGTTTGACCATATTGCCGGAATCGGCGGCGACAATCCGCACCACAACTATCCGCTTCGCAACATAGGTGAGGAGAATTTTCAGGTCGTCCAAGGCTCGGGACACATTCAGCGAATCGGCAATCTGACTCTGCAACAGGCTATTCGCGAAGGTTATCCGGGTGCCATTTACATGCACATGGGACACCGCTGGCGTGTTTGGGAGTGGCGGAGCACGGCTTGGGAACGTACTATCAGGGTGTCGCCGTGGAAATCGCCGGTCAACACCCAGCCGCTGATCAGGACGTTCGTTAACCTGAGTGTTGAGCGCAGCGGGCTGGTCGGGGGCAATTTTCGCAAGGGGCCTTGCGGGTTTCTGGCGGAATGCCAACTGCAAATCACCGAACGGGTCGAAGGATATCAGGAATACGGCGACAGAAAGCTCTATAGCGACCTGCGTCAGGATAATCCGCATATGTCACCCAAGATCCGCGATTTCCGAACTACCGGCGTGGTGCTCAAAATTGAGGCCCGATGGATGGGAGAAGATGGCAACAAGCGACGGCTTGCGGATGCGCTACGCGATCTGATGGTTCGCGAGTACAGCATTTCGCCGCAAGACATCGGAGGTGTAGCCACCAATATCGCGATGGTCACGGAGGGTCAGCGTCATTCCGTGAGCGACGCGATCGTCATCTATGATGCAACCTATGGCAGCCTCAGGCTCACGGAACCCGTATTCAATGAACTCGGCACCCTGATCTCCAAGCTCGAGCGATCCAGCAAGCTGTCGTCGGATGAAGACGGGCTGGTGCCGGAACAAGTCGCATCAGCGCTACGCGATTGGTTCGAGGGCCTGGAATCCGCAGACCCGAATAGTTTCTTGGATCTTATGGGTGACGGAATTGGACCCATGACGGATGGCTTGCTGTTGGTACTGTCTCCTGGAAGCCTAGTGGCTAGGCGCGATCGTCAGGGGATTCTGAATGATATTGAAATCGTGTCTCCAGAGATCGTGTCCCTGAACGGACCGCCGAGGCTTTGCTATCGCTATAAGATCGATGCCCCTGGAATCGGACTGACGCCAGCAGACACCATAGAACTGGTCGGCGGCGAATACGGGTACCGGAAATGGAATCCCATGACCTCCGAGTATGTCGAGGACGACGAGAATGAGTTTTAGTCAGAATACTGCTCACCAATTTCTTCAACCGTATTTTCCATCACCACTTTGCACGAATTGCATAAAAAGTTGATTGTATGAGGTTGAACAATCGGTGATACATGCAGGCTGAATTGATTTTCTTTGCCATACCACGAAAAACTCGAATTGGTTTTAGAGAAAGCTTCAGAGAAGGTGAAAACTAGATCGCGTCATGTTATTATTTGCGACAACTATCCTAAAAAACACCGAGAAAGACAAAAGCCAAAGTATTTTTATCGCTATATAGCTTAGGGGCAGCCATGCATTTGCTGACGACAAAACGGATTGCGTTCTTGAATCCGACGTACTGTATGAGAAAAGGCTTAATGCTGATTTTCCTGCTGGGGAGCGTGCTGGCAGGTTGCGGAAGTGGGAGCGAAAATGAAAGCTATTTACACGCAGACTCTCCAGAGCAGGAACATGAAGAATACTGCTACACTTATGACCCGGAAGAGATAATAGATTTCCTTCTCGACTCGGGTTGCGGCATGTCGTACGGGATGGAAAACTGCATCCTTAATCCTGGCGAGGAGCCTGTCGCAAGATGGATAGAAGCTCCTGTCCTGCGAATGACGGAGGGTACAACAGAGGATGAAAGGAAGCTCACAAGGGAAGTGATTGCTTCCATAAACGAAGCACTGCCGGATGAATATGATATTTTCATCGGAGAGGACGTAGAGGATTTTCCAGGACCTCATACTCCCTTCTTAGACCCTATGGAGGAAGAGAGAATTCCTATCGGGGAAATACATCTGGGTTTTGTTCCAAACATTAAAGGCGCGTATGGGACCGCCGCCCGAGGACTAGCGGAACGTGATGGCGTGATAATTCTGGAGAAAGGAAGAGTGGAAATCTCAAGAGCAATGCGGAGAGAGCCTGCCTTGGATTGCGACCTCACAGTCGGACAAGTGATAGCTCACGAGGTTATGCATACTTTGAACTTTCTGCATGTAACCGACAGGTGGCTGCACACTTCAGTCATGACCCCTAGCTTGTGGGCGTGTGAGGGCAACGGCATTCCCGGGTATCTGGGCTCAATGGATCGGGACGCTATACGGGCCCTCTACACAATGGAACCCGGAGACGGCTTGGAAGATTTTATGCCAGGGGATGATGCGTGCTTCGAAAATTAAAAAAAGGACCACTTCTTTCCTCGTTTAGGTTTTCTTCAATAATGGTAGCTACTTCATCAATCAGCTTTTTTCTATTCCAGTCAGTCTATAACAAAGCCTCTCTTTAATCTGAACTTCCCCCTTAAACAAGTCGATTTTGCGTCGTAACCCACTGTAGACAAATGGTTTTCGGGTATAACCCTGAATTTGTTTGTCCCCATGTATTGAATAATTTGTTTCTCATATACCCTCTTGACATATTGTTATTAA
>CAYSDX010000048.1:0-5901 GCA_964429945.1 uncultured Spirochaetia bacterium
GTTCTGTGCCGCGGGGCCGTCGCCGTCGATGCTATCGTACTGGTATCGGAGTACCAGGCTCAGGTCGTCTGTGGGCTCCCAGACGAGCACCGGCCGTACCATTCGGACGTCTAAATCTCCGAAAGCTTTACCAGTGTGGAGGTTCTTGAACCAGCCGTTATCCTGGTTTGTGTACGCGGTTATCCTGGCGCTAACGGTTTCGCCCAGAGGGCCTCCCACCGTGCCCATGTAGTAGCTGTTGAGACTCTCTCCTCCCCCCTCAAAAGAGGCACGAAAGGACATCTCCAGGGTGTCTCCGGGTTTCTTCGTGTTGATGAGTATCGCGCCCCCGGTCACGTTACGCCCGAAAAGCGTTCCCTGCGGACCTCTAAGCACCTCAATGCTCTCGATATCAAGCGTGTCGAACAGGGCCCCGCCGATGTTGGCCCCGAAATACACGCCATCGATGAACACCCCCACGGTCGGGTCAACGGACGGTATGGAACTGTTTATCCCGAGTCCGCGAATGGAAAAGTTGGCGATTCCTCCCACGGTACCGATGTCGTCAAGCGCGACGTTGGGCATCTTTACAGCGAGGCTTTCAAGGTTCCTTATCTTAAGGGCGTCAATCTCTTCGGAGCTGAAATGCGTTACCGAGAGCGGAACGTTCTGAATCGGTTCCTCCCGCTTTCGTGCCGTGACCGTGATTTTTTCAAGAAGAACGCTGCTTACGCTGAATGCGTCCTGGGCGTTTGCCGTGACGCCGCTTATAAGAATAAGAACCGTGCCCACGGCGAAAGTGCCTAAGAGCGTCTTTAACTTGGATTTAAATTTTCTGGGAACCATTGAGATGTCCTCCCCCCTTTTTTTTTCGATACCATGACCTGCAGTTTACCGTTACGGCTCATTAGCTTTTTTGGGCTTCCTCTAAGATTCCCATTATAGCATGAATTAAATTGCAATTGCACGACTTTTCAAGGGGTGTTCACCGTGGAAGTTTTTGTCCTTATATTGTTATGTCTTATTCATGCGAAAGTCATTGCCGAAGCACCGGATCGGCATCTATAAAGTTTCATCAGAGAAGCGCCGCGGAATAATATGCAATTTTGCTGAATGAAATTGGGATTAAACACCCGCCCCTTGACCTTTATTCGTTAAAATACTCAGCAAAGGATAAGTTTGTGCAGATACAGAAACGCAATCACCAAAGTTGAGTAATAAACAGTATTAAACCTTTGCTGGTCAGCAGACGCCATTATCTGGGTTCAACACAATGAGTGATAACCGTATACAGCTTGTACTTATAGACGACAACTCCGGCAGAGCAGATGTTTCTGCCGGTCAGCATGGTAACAAAACCTCTTCAAGCTCAAAAAATTTTCGTTTGATTACAGCAACTGGTGAGCCAGTAGATACGCTTTCTCAATCGGTGCTTATCCAAGGTGACGCAAAAGATGCGTTGAGACTGTTGCCGTATGAAAGCATTCAGACGGTAGTAACGTCACCACCATACTGGTCCCTTAGAGATTATGATGTCGATCAACAAACTGGATGCGACGAAACTCTTGAGGATTACATCAGCAGAATAGTGAAAACTTTTGACGAAATTCGACGGATTCTCAAAGAAGACGGAACTATCTGGCTAAATATTGGAGATGCTTACACGTCTGGGAATCGACGATATCGTGCTCCAGACAGAAAAAGTTGGGCACGTGCGATGTCTGTGCGTCCTGCAACTCCAGACGGATTAAAGCCGAAAGACCTGATTGGACTTCCTTGGAGATTGGCTTTTGCTCTTCAAGATGCTGGCTGGTGGTTGCGGTCCGAAGTCATCTGGAACAAGCCAAATGCCTATCCTGAATCTGTCCGCGATCGCCCTACAAAAGCTCATGAAACCATTTTTCTGCTTTCAAAGAGTCAGGACTATTATTACGACATAGATGCGGTTCGTGGAATAAATGACCGTCGACTGCGGACAACATGGGATATACCTACGGACCCTCAAAGAAAAAATAATGGAGATGCAGACAGCCATCCAGCGGTAATGCCAGTGGCTCTGGCACAACGTTGCGTGCAGATTACAAGCAGAGTTGGTGATTTTGTGCTGGATCCTTATGCGGGTTCAGGTACAACCTTGCTGGCCGCGCAGAATCTGGGGAGGCAATGGGTCGGAATTGAATTAAAACCAACCTTTATTGATCTGATAGGACGCAGGTTCGGAAATTGGTGACGCTCGCTGAACTCAAAAAAAAGCTCGAATCACTGTCGCCAACAGCGATCCTATTCGTTTCTAGAATTGTGGATTCTTTGTCTGAACCTCCGCAGGCAACAGTAAATCAGCAGGGTACTTGGTTGCCTGCCGAATGGATTGAGTATTTCGGCTTAGCATTATCTGTTCATCATGGAACTACCAGGGAACCTCTTGCTCAAAAGAGTTTCGAAGCAGTTTTCCGCAATGCTTGTGAATCTTCAGGCTGGAAGGTAGGAGATTATTTTTCAGAGACCGAAAGGTTTGTTGACATCGAAATTAAGAACAGTCGCCTTCCGGCACAAAAGCTTTCACTGAAATCTACGGCTGCCCAAAGACTTTCTCGTACCTCGGTGCACATCTCAAAGCTGACCGAAGCAGCCTGGATGCAGGATATGCGTACGGCAAGAGAACGCAGGGAAAGAACGCTTGCCCTGTTCCGTGAATATCAGGCGGCGGTAGATTCTATTATGATGTTACGCGCATTTCGTAAAGGGCAGAGCATCCCGTCAATGTATCGTTGAAATTCCGACGGCTATATTCTCATCGCTACAGAAGGTTTCTGTAGCCGCATTCAAATCTGATGGGCCAGTAGTTGACTGTCCGTACCAAGAACACGCTGTTGCAGCACGGGTTTCTCTTGATAGATCGGATTCAAAAATAACAGTGAGGCAGATATTGCTCTCCGCCTGTACTGTTCATGTGGAGTGGACAGTAAAGACAGACTAATTTTTTGTTAAAGTTCCTCGTGCCGTCTAAAGAAGCCCCAAGGCTTTTTTCTGCCGTTTCCCCGTCTCTTTTACCCTTACTTGGAACTGGAGCTTAGCTTCGGCACCTTCCCCGTAGAAGCTTCCCGAAATGGGGGCGATAAGCTCATGGGTCGCCCCGCTTGCGACCGCTACGTGTCGGTCTGCGACCGCAAGACCTGCCGAAGGGTCATATCCTCTCCACCCTCCACCCGGCAAATAGACCTCTGCCCAGGCGTGAAGCTCGTTCCCTGTCCTGCTCCTTTCACTTAGGGCGTAACCGCTTACGTGCCTGCACGCGAGTCCCGTCGAACGGCAGACGCTTGCGAAAAGCTCCACAATATCCCTGCAGGAGCCCTTTTTTTCCCTGAGGGTTCTCTCGGCGGGCCATGGGGCTCCCTCGTCTCTCGCCACATGAGGAAAGTTTTTGTGTATATGCTCGCAGAGCGAGAGAATGAAATCCGTGGTTCTTCCCCGAGTCCGGGAAAGAATGGTCTCGCGAAGTTCTGTGACCGCGAGGGCGGTTTTTCTGCCCACCACCAGATAAGGTCCCAGGGCGGCCTTCTGCTCCGGCGGGTACTGCATGGGCAGATCAAGGAACCTTACATCGGAGAGGATGAAATCAAAGGGGTTTTCCCTGAGCGTCTCAACGACGCAGCTGGTGTCAATCACCAGGCGGTCGAACTCGCCCGCAAACCATAGGGTAACAGTAATGTTTCCGTCAAGATCGGAATTTACGCTTCTTCCCGTTTCGGGGGGATCGGTCCTGAGCGAAAACATGTGGGTCATCTGCCCGCCGCCGTCTCTCGGGCGGAGCCTCACGGTGTGGGGAGCCAGGATGACTTCTCTTCCGTAGAAGTAGGTCGTGTTGTGATCTATGCTAAGCAGCACTTTGGGGTTTTCCGTTAAGGATCTTTCTTACCCATTCGGCGGGCATTTCCTCGGCCGATTTTCTGAGCCTCTCCTGCCACCACTCGGATATGTAGGCCAGCTCGCTTTCGCTGAAGCGGTACTGCTCGAGGTAAAACGAATTGGTTCTGTAGACGATCATGTCTATAGGGAAATCGACGTCTATGGCGTTTATGCGGCTTGAATCAAACGCGAGGTACGCGATACGAAGCGCGGTGTCGAGGCTCGTGTCGTAGGTAAGGGTTCTTTTTATAATCGGTTTTCCGTATTTCGACTCGCCTATTATCACGTAAGGGGAGGTGGTTCCCACGTTTATCCAGTTTCCCTGGGGATAGACCAGGAAAAGCTGCGGCTCGAGGTCGTCCTCGAACTGCCCTCCTATTATGGAGTACATGTTGAAGGTAAATCCCGACTCGGAAAGTGCCTCTCCGTCTTCTTCCTTTACTTTTCGAAGCTGCTTTGAGAACAGGTTCACGGCCTTGTAGATACGGTCAAGAGGTTCTTCGGGGTGCTCAAGCGCCTCGTCAAGATAGGTGATCGTCTTGTCTCTTGCGGAGCGAAGACCCGAGGTCATCAGGAAAAAGGAATTGTCCCCTGCGCTGTGAGTGGTGACCTTTTTTGCCCGTATGGCTTCGTTTCCCGTTATTATGAGGTTGTCGGCAAGGCCGATTATTCCTTCCTTGAGTCTCATCCCCACGCAGAAAGTCATCTGTTTTCTCCCTCTTAGATATCGTCAAAGCCCCGAAGGGCACTGTCTTTTACACTGTAGCTGAAGTAATCGTCGTATATGCAGCCCCCGACCTCGTTTATGTGAGACTGGAAACTCTTTAGGTACTCGTGCATTCCGTGCTGTATTATCTCGCCGACGCTTATGAACCGAAGGTCCGATAAAAGTCTTCCCATTTCCTTTTCAGTCTCGTTGTTATAGGAACCGGCCGGGCTGTTAGATATGCAGTGGAGCGACTCGTCGGCCCGCGCGACGCAGTAGATTATCGAGCGGGGAAACTGGTTATCAAGGATGAGAAAATTAAGAACGTTGTCTATGGATATCTGCTGGTGCTTTGCCTTGTAGGTCTCAAGGGCGCTTGTTGATTTCAGGAGCGATATCCACTGCATGTTGTCTATCGACGTTCCCACGAGTTCCGCCTTGGGAAGCAGGGTGTAGTACTTGACGTCGAGAATCCTAGAGGTGTTATCGGCCCGCTCCATCTGTTTTCCGAGTTCCGAGAAATGCCACGCCTCACCATGGGATATGCTTATGTACCCCGACCCGTGAAAAAGAAGGCTCTGCACTTTCGCCACTTCGCAGAACTTGCCGGGATTGTCAAGCAGCTTCTCCTTGGCATCCTCGCTGTTTAGCCTGTGGTAGAAGCGGTTTATGAGAAGCCACATCTCGGAGGAGATTATCTCCCTCACGGAGCTTGCGTTCTCACGGGCGCGGTTAACGCAGGAGATGATGGAGTTCGGATTGTTACGGTCAAGGACCATGAAATTTATTACGTTCTCCCGGGTTGTGCTGTCATAAAGGCTTCTGAAAAGCTCCATGTCTCCCGTGACCTTTACTATGGGATCCCACTCCTGCTCAACCGAGTCGTGGGTGTCGATAGCAAGGCCGAGGTTGACGCTTATGAGTCTCGCGGTGTTCCCGGCGCGTTCGGCGTAGCGGCTCATCCAGTATATCGATTCTGCGACGCGGCTTAGGATTTTCTGCCTCCTTTGCCCTTGGTGTTCTTTCCGGGAGCAAGCACCCAAGTGTCCTTGCTTCCCCCGCCCTGGGACGAATTGACTATCATTGACCCTTTCCTGAGGGCCACCCTAGTGAGCCCTCCCGGCAGGACGAATATCTCCTTTCCGTAGAGGATGAAGGGCCTTAGATCGACGTGGCGGCCCTCGAAGTGATCGTCCACTATCACCGGGGCCCGGGAAAGCGCCATGGTTTTCTGGGCTATGTAGTTTCTCGGGTTGGCCTTTATGTTTCTTTTGGCCTGGGTGAGTTCTTCCTTCGTGGCCTTGGGCCCG
>CAYSDX010000049.1:0-13285 GCA_964429945.1 uncultured Spirochaetia bacterium
AAGAGTTTATGGTTCCGGGAGTCTGAAACTCCAGTCGGGCTACGCCCTCCTTCCGTTTCAGACTCCCGAAAGCTTTTCTGCGTTGGTCGGAATACACTTAAAAAAAGAAAAAAGCTGTTTAAAAAAAGGGACCACTTCTGACAATTAAGGAGGCTTCTTCAACTTGGCTGAAAGATTTTTCATACGTGCTAACACCGTCAACTCTTGCAACAAGATGTTGTCATGGTTCCGTCTGCCAACAATATTGCTTCTTAGCTTTCTCCTGTTTGTTCTCTCGGGGGACGATGCGTCAGCACAACAACCTTTGCAAAAATTATTCTTGGGGGCTTTTGAAGATCCTTATTTAACAGTTGCACTTCTGGTTCCCGGTATGATTATCTGGTTCCCGGTATGATTATACTGTATGTGCGCTCGCAATATGTGCGCTCGCAATTCACAACCGGTAAACTGGGCCTATCGAGTGCGCTTTTGCCCTATTTGACGGTTTCCTATGTTTATTACGCCCTGATATTTCTAATAGCAAACCTTCCATTGATCCGAGAACTTGGTTATCAAGATCCGTTAGGCTGGATTCTACTTGTGTTTTTTGGTCCGGTGATTTTCGGTGTTTTGCTCGGATTTGACATACAAATGGATTACACTCGAGGCTTTCTCAGAAAGATAGGGCTGAACACCGTGCATGCCGTTCCATCCGCTTGGGATTGGAAGTTTAACCGAGTACGGCAACTTAAATGGGTTGTTGTGACCCTGAATGATGGAACCCGAATAGGTGGTTTTTTTGGAGCGAATTCTTTTGCATCATCAGAACCGACCGAGCGCGATATTTATCTTGAGTGGAGTTGTAGAATCAATGACGAAAGAAGTAGTTGGTCTTTTGAAAATGAAGAAGGTATCCTTATCCTAGGAAAGGAAATCAAAACAATACAATTTTCACCCGTTGAGTCTGAGGAGAGTTAAAAATGGACGACAAAAAGCCGGAGCACCAAACTGGACACTCTGAATCTGTTACTTATGGCTACACTGGTCGAGGTTACCGTGGTCATGGCAAATTGCCCAGCAAGGAAAAGATACGAGAGATTGTCAGGAAGAAATTGGAACAAGCATCTTCTACTAAATCGTCTTCAAACCAGAGAACAGAGCAAAAGTGAGAGGCTTGCGCATCGAACACAGCCATTACTGGAAAGCCGTACGGAATCTTCCAGAATCCAAGCAATCAGAACGATTCGGTGAAAAGGGAGTTGTTTAAGTCAGTGTTAGAATTATTTTCTTTAATATCTGCTCCCTATTTTTCTTGATCTCGTGCTCCCAGAAGCGCAGAACTGTCCATCCGTTTCGTCTGAGGTAAGCTGTGTTTCTTCTATCTCGTCTGCGGTTGTTTTCTATTTTTTCCCTCCAAAAGTCGTTTTTCAGCAAGTGTTTCCATTTGGGATAATACCAACCATGCCAAAAATCACTGTCCAAGAAAATGCAAACTTTATACTTATGGAAAACTATGTCTGGTTTACCTCTGATTGAAGTAACGTTTGTTTGGAACTTTTTTCTCGTGAGTTTTTTCAATGCGTGAATGATTTCTTGCTCAAATTTTGTTTCTTTTGAGCGAATCTTTGCCATTAGCTCGGAGCGTTTTTTTATTGAAAGCGAGTCATCGCTACGTTTTTTCTTGAAATTGCGATTTAAATAATTTTTTGTTCTTTTCATAAAATTCCGGAATCAAAGATATCGGAGGCCTTAACGCCGTGTTTTGAGTAATTAAAATTTTTGTCTAACAGCTTTTTCCACTGGCTTAAACGATTCCTTTTGAGTTTTTGGCGCCAATAATGATTTAGCTTTTCGGGGTGCATTATTTTTATTTCATCTTTAATCGTTTTAGCCTTGGAGTGCATGTTGTAGGCAATTCGTGGAACTGAAACTAGTTTTTCTCTAATCGTTAATTTTTTCCTTCCTCCCGCAGTGAATAAATCTCTTAGATTGGAAGCTATAATTCCGTATTCAATTATGAGATAAGCGGAGACTCGTTGAAATTTCATAGGGCTTTCACCAAATATTTCGGGGAAAAGAATCATTATCTCGGTTTTAATCTTTTCCTGTTCTTTTTTGCTTATACTTCTATAGGGCTTAATGATGAAGTCGGATGATTTGTCATCGTTTTTGTCAATCCACCACAATTCTTCTCCCTCTTTTAGTTTGCTTCTGTAGTAATCCTTTATTTTTTTTATTTTCTCGTTGTCTTTTCGCAGTTCATCGTAACCAACTCCGATTTTGTCGAAAATGGATTCTCCTTTTGGCAAATTCATATCTATGCGGTAACGAGGTGAGTGAGTAACGCTTATATCGGGTAGACATTCTTGGTATGGTCGGTATCGAACATCAGGGTTGCCGCCAAGTTTTCCGAACATTATGTAAATCCGCTCAACATCTTCTCTGGATGATTCTAGAACACTGTTACCAGTGGAAGTCCAATGATCTTTTGAGGTCATTTTCACTTCGACGCCGAAGTATCTTTTAGCAACTATGTCAGGGAAGGAGTGGGAAGCGGTTCGTTGAATTTTTCCATTGAAGCTAATTTCCTCGGCTTCCTCACACATTTTTTCATATACGACATTCTCGAAATCAGCTGGGGAAATGTCTTTGTTTCTAGGCAAAAGGCCGACCAATAATCGCCGAGTTTCTTCAAGAAGCATTATAAATTCTTCTTCTTCGAGGTTTGGGTTATTTACGTAGATCATGAGCGCAAATTCACGTCTAGAAATTCTTCGATTGATGTTGCAAGATGCCACGCAAGCACCGGAGGAACCGCATTGCCAATTTGCTTATAAGCTTGCGAAGTCGAGGGGTAAAAAACAAAATCATCGGGAAACGACTGTATTCTTGCCGCTTCTCTAGCCGATAGTCGCCGTTTGCCGTTCCAGTGGAATTCTATATTCCCGTGATGCTCTGTTCTCATCGTGGGACCTGGCTTGTTACCGTCTAGAATGTTATTTCCCTGCCCTTTGTTTTTTCTTGCTTTGGACCAGTAATGGTTAGGCAACTCCCCTTCTTTAACGGCTTCTAAATCACCAATTGCTTCCCTTAGAGTGATCCATTTGTTTTCATTGGGTGGTTTTGGATATTTAAATGGAGGCAGCTTGCTTTTTTTGCTGCCGACTATAAAGACTCGTTTTCTTGTTTGCGGAACGCCGTAATCCGCCGCAGTAAGTAATTTGTAACCCACGTGATAACCTAGCTCTTCAAAATCACTAACAATGGTTTTTATAGCTTCCCCGCCGTTTATAGTGAGAAGCCCTTGTACGTTTTCAGCGACAAACACTAGAGGACTGGTCAACTGGACAATCTTGACCATGCTTTTGTATAGTGCTCCTCGCTCGCTTTTCAAACCTCTTCGTCTTCCGGCGTGGCTGAAATCTTGGCAAGGGAATCCCCCCAGCACTATGTCCGCTTTTATCTGTGAATTGTCGTCAAAGGAAAATGGATTTGAGTTTCTGCCATCACATATCTGCGTAATATCCGCATTTACCAAGTATCAATAACCAAGTAAACTTTCAAACAATCAGTCAAAACAAAGTGCTACTAGCGTAATTATGAAAAACAAATTCTCGGTAGTTTCTCTTTTTACTGGTTGTGGTGGTCTTGATTTAGGATTTGTGGGTGATTTTACATTTCTCGGAAAGAAATACGACGAGAAAAGATTTAAAATCATCTGGGCCAATGACATAGATAAGCCTTCATGCGAGACTTTTAGGAATTATTTCAATCACAACATAGTAAATGCGGATACTGCATGGTTTTAGATATCTGAGCTTTTCTTAAAACTAATACAATTCAATATCTGATGGCTTTAAGCAGAACGGTTTAAACGGAGCAAGTAGAGAAGCCGGAGCACATGACAAACAAACAAATTCCCACTTACAAAGACTTGCTTTGGCCAACCCTTAAGGCTCTGGAAGCTAAAGGTGGTTCCGCTTCCATTCAGGAACTTTCAGAACAGATAGCTTCCAACCTGAAGTTGCCTGACTCAATATTGAACATTCCACATGGGGATGGTACTAGGTCAGAAATTGATTACCGTGCTGCGTGGGCGCGTACCAGCTTGAAGCGTATCGGTGCGGTTGACAATTCTTCACGAGGTATATGGGCAATCAAGGAAGCGGGGCGAGAGATTCACACGGAGGATGAACTACATGAGCGGGTTCGTAAATGGAACCAACAGTATTCAGCTAAACGACACAAGGATGTTCAGAACACTGAAACTGAAGATAGAGATGAAGATGTATTGACTTGGTCTTATCTTCGTGTCCAAGACGATGAACAGGTCTGGATAAAAGAGCTTCTTGATAATATTCTCAGTATTAAGCCCGAGGCCTTTGAACGTCTTTGTCAGCGTGTTCTTCGGGAGGCGGGTTTTACTAAGGTAGAAGTAACTGGTCGTTCTGGTGATGGCGGTATAGATGGATCTGGTGTACTCCGAGTCAAACTTCTCTCTTTTCATGTTAGATTTCAGTGCAAGAGATATTCTGGTTCGGTTGGTACAAGAGAAATCCGCGATTTCCGGGGAGCTATGATCGGTCGTGCGGATAAAGGCCTGTTTCTTACCACCGGAAGGTTCACTAAAGCCGCAGAACGAGAAGCTGTCAGAGACGGTGCTCCTGCTATTGATCTGATCAACGGCGTAGATTTTTGCTATCTGCTGAAAGAATTCGGTTTGGGGGTAAGTACTGAACCCCTTGAGATCGTCAGGACGCGGCGGGAATTTTTCGAAAATTTCTGATGCGTATACTGTTTCGATATTTCTTGAGAAACTTATAATCGGAAATCGTTTTCTTTGCTTTTCCACCATGTGGTTTCCCAAAATCTTTAATCAAATTCCAGATTTACTTGCAAAGCAACAGTCTAAGCAAAAGAATCTCCCAAAGAGATATTTCTAAATATTTCTTCTTTTCAATATTAGGTTTGATTAGCTAAGCCGACTTTGAATTTTCTCTGAATAGCCAATCAGAATTCTTTGGTAAATGTAGAAAGCCATGGGGTTTGAATTAGTTAAGTTTTGAGTTTTATCAAACAAAACTTCAAGGAGGAAAATATGACTATATCGATTGCAGAACGAAAAGCTTTCTATGGTGAGGTGCTTTCCTCTGCGTTGGCGAATAATACACGTATAGCTTATGACAAAGGATGGCGTTGTTTTGAAGATTATTGCGTAGAGAAAAAGATAAATCCTTTTTCTGCAAAGCCGGAGCAGGCAGCTGATTTTATAATTGAACTGGCAACATATCCTAGTCCTAAAAGCGGGAAAACCCTGTCAATGAGAACGGTGGCTCTGTATCGAAGCGGAATAAACAAGAAGTATGTTGAGGCTGGGAAAATTTCTCCTATGAACCATCCTAAAGTAAACGCTGTGTTCAAAGGACTTGGGCGTGTAAGGGGCACAGCCTCTCGTCAGGTAAAAGCGCTTAGGGAGCACCATATAAAGGAGATGCTGGATCAATGTAATGGCACCCTAATTGGTCTTCGGGATGCAGCTATAATCGCTATAGGATTTGCTGCTGCGCTTCGGCGGTCTGAGATATGTGGACTTACAACTAGCGACATTGAGTTTATAAAACCAACAAACGCTGATGATCCAAAGAAAATGTTTATCTATGTACGCAAGTCAAAAACCGACCAGCAAGGAAGAGGCCAGAAAATTGCCATACCAGAAGGCAAATATTTAAAACCAATACAAAGACTTCAGGACTGGCTGAAGGCTTCGGGGATTACCGAAGGGTATCTTTTTCAGACAATGAAACGTGGAGGCAAAATCCTAGGTCGGCCGATGCATCATTCTGATATACCTCGACTTGTAAAGCACTACGTGCAGCTTATCGGACTCGATCCAAAAGAAGTATCAGGGCATTCACTACGGGCAGGTTTTGTAACTAGTGCAGCTGTTCACCATGCGCGCTTGGACAAAATAATGGAAATCACGAGGCATTCAAATCCTCAAACGGTGATGAGGTATATACGGGACGCAGATTGTTTCAGGGATCATGCTGGAGAAAAATTCCTCTAATTTGCGCTGGCGTATTTTCGAAAAATTAAACCGAACTGAATTGCCTGAGATTTTCTGCGTAACTTCAGGCCGTTTTGACAGTATGCCTGTTTTATGATACTAAACTGCTTTCTAATCTGACAAAAACCCCCAAATTTCCCAAGACAAGACAATGGAATATGTTCAGCATTTATCAGTAGAAAAATTCATTCTTTATCTTCTAATAATCCTTGTTTTCGCAAAGGCCTTCGGCCGTTTGGCTGAAAAAGTCGGGCAGCCTTCGGTTCTCGGGGAGCTTCTGGCCGGGGTTATTCTGAGTGCGAGCGTTCTGGCGCTTATTCCGTCTGTCGACGGCATGGTGGGATACGATGTTTTTCACCTTCTTGCGGAAATAGGGGTAGTCCTTCTTCTTTTCGAAATAGGCCTTGAGACCAGGCTTGCTGACCTCATAAAAGTGGGTCCCGTATCTGCTCTTGTCGCCCTAGTCGGTGTCGTACTGCCGTTTGTTATGGGGTATTTCTGCGTAATCTATTTCCAAAAGTTCTCCATACTCAACCTTGAAGCCGGAATGGTCGGGCTTGTGGCCATAGTAATGGGCGCGACGCTCACCGCCACGAGCGTCGGGATCACGGCCAGGGTTCTTGCGGACCTTGACCAGCTCCAGACAAAAGAAGCCAGGATAGTTCTTACCGCCGCCATAATAGATGATGTGCTCGGACTCATAATTCTTGGGGTCGTAAGCGGCATAGTGAGTTCTTTTGAATCGGGTGCTGCTGGTGCAGGTCAGATAACTTTCAGTTCAATTGCCTTTATAACGGCAAAAGCTTTCGGTTTTCTCGCCGTTTCGATATTTCTGGGCAGGATTCTAGCTCCCAGGATCTTCGGGTATTTCGCCCGAATCGACAATAACAACCTCGTCTGGATCATGGCAATAGCCTTCTGCTTTGTTTATGCGTATTGCTCGAATCTTTTTTCTCTCGCTCCCATAGTAGGGGCTTTTGCGGCCGGTCTGGTTCTTCGGGAAACAGATCAGTTTAAGACGATAGAGAACGGCGTTAAGCCCGTTTCGCACTTTTTTGCCCCCATATTTTTCGTGATGGTGGGTGCCGCCGTGGATATTTCTGTGTTTAATCCCTTTGTATCTGAAAATATTATGGTAATATCAATCGCTTTAATTCTTTTCGTGGTGGCGGTTGTAGGCAAGTACGCGAGCGGCTATGTGGTCTATGAAAAAGGCGTAAGAAAAAGTATAATTGGCGTCGGAATGATCCCACGAGGTGAGGTTGGGCTTATTTTCGCTAAGATCGGTCTTGTGTACGGCGTTTTCAAAACCGATCTTTTCTCCGCCGTCACTGCCATGGTCATACTGACAACTTTTATAGTGCCCCCGCTTTTAAAATGGATGTTTGAGAGTGAAAGCAAGAAGCGTAAGCTGACCGAAGGCGAAAGCGCGGTTTAGCGAATAATCTAAAATCAGGTTAATCATGAGATTCTACGGTCTTAGGACATTTTTATATGCTGCGGGTTTTGCCCTGACGGCAGTTCCCTCGGCAAGTGCCGCTGAGGACCTGTTGAGCGTCGATCGAACGCTGGCAATTCAGCTCGTTATTTTTCTGGTAGCGCTTTTTCTCCTTAACCGCCTCGTGTTCCGCCCGCTTCTCGGGGTCTGGGACAGAAGAGAGGAGCTTACCGCAGGCACGCTCAGGGAAGCTGAGGAGATGATCCGGAAGGCCGAGAGCTCCATTTCCGAGTACAACGAGAAACTCGCTGAGGCGAGGGCGCAGGCGACCGAGACCAGAAACGAACTTCGCCAGCAGGGGCAGAATGAATCCTCAAAGATGCTTATGGCGGCAAGAGAGGCCGCTCAGGCGGAGCTTGAGGGCGCGAGAGGAACTCTTGAGAGCGAGGTCGTAAAGATAAGGGCGGATTTGCAGGGCGAGATAGAATCGCTTGCCGCGGAGATAAGAGACCGCGTCTTGAGGAAGGGGGCTTAGTCTTGAAGGCGGCTTCGGACTTTAATTTTTCGGGGGAAACACCAATTGGACAGCCATTTTAACTGGGCGTTTGTAATAAAGCACGCCGTTAACCTGGGTTTGCTGATGGGCCTTCTTATATACCTTGTCAGGAAACCCTTTCTCTCCTTCCTGAAAAACAGAAAGGAAAGGCTCCGCTCAGAAGTGGACCGCGCTGCCGCTGCGGCCGAGCAGGCAAAAGTGACGCTTGAGGAGTACTCGGCGAAACTTGATGCGGTGGCCTCCGAGATAGCGGCTCTTCAGGAGAATATAAGAAAGCAGGGCGAGACCGAAAAGGATGAGCTTGTCTCCGCGGCCGAGAAGAGCTGCGAGATGATAAAAAAAGAGGTCGAGGATACGGTTCGGCTTGAGACCACAAAGGCGGTCTCCGAGATACAGTCCGAAGTGGTGGACTCGGCGCTTGTGCTCGCCGAGAAGATGATAAGGGAGAGGGTGGATGCGGATTTTACGACCGATTCGGTTGACGATTTTGTAAAGATGATTGAGGAAGGGAAATGGCAACAGTTGCGACACTGAGAGATCTTGTCTCGGCGCTTGTGGATTCCGCTGGGGATGAGCGCGAGCTTTCGGGGGTAAGGGCCGACATGGAGAATTTCTTCGAGCGGTTCTGCGGTTCGGGGGAACTAAGGGACGTTCTCTTGAGCACGGTGTTTTCGATGGAGGAGAAAAAGGCGGTTGTGGGGGATTTTCTCGAGGCGGCGTCTTTTCTTGGTATTACGAGAAGATTTATTCTGCTCGTTTTGGAGATGGAGAAGGTTTCGGCTCTTCTCGGCTCAAGGGAATCCGTGCTCGCAAGACTTGACGAAGCTGTGGGCAAGGTGACGGCCGAGGTTACTTCGGCCAGGGATCTTAGCCCAGGCGATGTCGACAGACTCAGCGCTGCGCTTCGCGCGGCGACCGGGAAGATGGTTGAGGTATCGCTTAAGGTTGATCCCTCCATGATAGGCGGAATAAAGGCGCAGGTGGGAGACAAGGTTTACGATAACAGCGTCAGGACACAGCTTGAGAGGATAAGAGGAGTTCTTTCTCCGTCCTGATCCAATAATTCCAAAGGAGCTAGAAATGCAGGAACTAAGAGCAGAAAGTATAGGCGAGATTCTTAGAAACAGGATAAAAGGCTATGAGCGAAAGGTTGATACCGACGAAGTCGGCACGATTATTTCCGTCGGTGACGGGATCGCCCGGGTTTACGGTCTTGACCAGGCGGTAGCGGGAGAACTTGTCGAATTTGACGGCGGAATTACCGGGCTCGTCCTAAACCTTGAAGAAGATAATGTCGGTGTCGCCCTTTTCGGAGAAGACTCTCACCTCAGCGAAGGGGGGACGGTAAAGCGCACGGGACGCATTGCCGAGGTGCCGGTCGGAGATGCTCTTGGCGGAAGGGTGGTTGACGCTCTCGGAAGACCGATAGACGGTCTCGGCGAAATAACTGGCACGGAAACAAGGCAGATCGAGGTGAAGGCCCCAGGAGTTATTTACCGCCAGTCGGTAAACGAGCCTCTTCAGACCGGACTTAAGGCCGTCGATTCCATGATACCGATAGGAAGGGGGCAGAGAGAGCTTATACTGGGGGACCGTCAGGTCGGAAAGACCGCCATCGCGATTGACACGATAATAAACCAGAGGGAAGAGGATGTTCACTGCATATACGTGGCCATAGGGCAGAAGCAGTCAACGGTGGCGCAGGTTGTCGACAAGCTCAAGGAACACGACGCAATGAAGTACACGACCATAGTTTCCGCCACGGCCAGCACCCCGGCCCCTTTTCAGTTCCTTGCTCCTTTCTCCGGCTGTGCCCTGGGAGAGTATTTCAGGGACACCGGCCGCCACGCGCTCATAATATACGATGATCTGACGAAGCACGCGTGGTCGTATCGTCAGCTCTCACTTCTTCTAAAGAGACCGCCGGGACGAGAGGCTTACCCGGGAGACGTTTTCTATCTTCACTCAAGACTTCTCGAGCGCGCCGCCAAGATGAGAGACGAGGACGGTGGCGGTTCCCTTACCGCGCTTCCCATAATCGAAACGCAGGCGGGCGACGTTTCCGCTTACATTCCCACAAACGTGATTTCCATTACCGACGGGCAGATATACCTTGAGAGCGATCTTTTCTACTCGGGCGTGCGTCCCGCTATTAACGTCGGTCTTTCGGTTTCAAGGGTAGGGGGAAGCGCTCAGATAAAGGCTATGAAGAATGTCGCCGGAACCCTGAGGCTCGAGCTTGCCCAGTACAGAGAGGTCGAGGCGTTTGCGCAGTTCGCTTCCGACCTTGACAAGGTAACTCAGAACCAGCTTGCCCGGGGAAGCAGGCTTGTTGAAGCCCTCAAGCAGGATCAGTACGAACCCCAGGGGGTTGAAAAGCAGATTCTGATCATATTCGCCGTTACAAACGGCTACGTTGACGACTATCCGGTCTCCGCGGTGAGAAAATACGAAGGGGAACTGTTTTCTTTCCTTGAATCGAAGCACCCTGAGTATCTCGCGGAAATAAAGGAGAAAAAAGTTGTTTCGGACGAACTTGGGGAAAAGCTTGATGCGGCGCTTGAGGAACTTAAAAACCAGCTGGGCGAGTTTGCCTGACACGCTGGCGGAAAAGGATAATGCCGAGTCTTAAACAGATAACGACAAAAATAAAAAGCGTGAGAAGCACGCGGCGGATAATGGGCGCCATGAAGCTTATAGCCGCCGTGCGCCTGCAGAAGGCCCAGGCGGCGCTTATGGCATACAGGCCCTATTCGGATGCGTACCGCGACGTGGTCCTGAACGTGGCGGCGCTTTCAGAATCAGAGGATCATCCCCTTCTTCGGGTCCCGGAGGAAAAAACAAACCTCCACGTTCTGTTTTTCACTTCCGACAGGGGACTTTGCGGAAGCTTCAACAGCGCTTTGATAAGAAACATGCAGCGCTACGTCGAGGAGCAGGGGGAGGTTTTCGGGAATATAAAACTGAGTTTCGTCGGAAGGCGGGGACGGGATTATTTCTCGAGAAACGGGCTTGGCACCGGCAAATACTACACGGGAGTGAACGAAAAAAATTCCCGGAAATTCTCCGGGGAGCTGGCAGCGGCGCTGACAGAGGAGTTCAGAGTGGGGGAGAGCGACGAAATAGTGCTTGCGTATAACCACTTTGTTTCCGCCATTTCGCAGAGGATGACCTTTGAGAGACTTCTTCCTCTTTCGGCTGAGGAGACCGACGACGGCGCTGCGGAAAGTTCTTCTGATTACATATTCGAGCCCGAAAAAGAGCGGATAATAGGATCGATTCTTCCGAAGTACGTTCAGGTGAGAATCGAGCGTGCGATGAACGAGTCGCTTACGAGCGAGCATGCGGCGCGGATGACAGCGATGGAGAATGCGACCAGCAACGCGGACGAGGTAATAGCGAAACTTACCCTGCTTTTTAACAAGACCAGGCAGGCGATCATTACAACGGAGCTTATGGATATCGTTAACGGTACGGAAGCTCAGAAAGGAGGCAACGAGTAAAAATGAGTATTGAAACAGCGTTTACGGCAGGCGGGGTCGGCGGCGATGCGGCAGGTGGTGGCGATGACGGGATGGGAAGAATAATTCAGGTAATGGGCCCCGTTGTGGACGTCGAATTCTCGGAGGGAGCTCTTCCCACAGTGTTCACGGCTCTTAAAGTAACGAATCCGGCGCTCGGGGAAACTGAGTGGAACCTGGTTCTGGAAGTTGCCCAGCAGCTCGGCGGAGGCCGGGTAAGATGCATCGCCATGGATTCGACCGAGGGACTTAAAAGAGGGCAGGACGCGCTTAACACCGGAGACGGAATAACGATTCCCGTCGGCAAGGAAGCTCTCGGGAGACTGCTTAACGTGGTCGGAGAACCAATAGACGAAGCCGGTCCCGTAGAGACGGAGGAGCGCTGGCCCATTCACCGTCCCGCGCCGGAGTTTGTCGAACAGAGCACCAAGATGGAACTCTTCGAGACGGGCATCAAGGTTATTGATCTTCTTGCTCCCTTTCTTAAAGGCGGAAAAATTGGTCTTTTCGGCGGAGCCGGTGTAGGCAAGACAGTTTTGCTCATGGAGCTTATCCATAACATAGCCAAAGAGTACGGCGGCTATTCGGTTTTTGGCGGAGTGGGAGAAAGAACCAGAGAAGGAAACGATCTTTACTGGGAGATGAAGGAATCAGGGGTTCTTGGAAACACCGGACTCATATTCGGACAGATGAACGAGCCTCCGGGAGCAAGAGCACGAGTCGCTCTTACGGCGCTTACGCTTGCCGAGTACTTCCGCGATACCCAGGGTCAGGATGTTCTGCTGTTTATCGACAACATCTTCCGGTTCACCCAGGCGGGTTCCGAGGTGTCGGCTCTTTTGGGAAGAACGCCTTCTGCCGTTGGTTACCAGCCGACTCTCTCGACCGACCTTGGGGAGCTTCAGGAGAGAATTACTTCGACGGTTAAAGGTTCAATCACCTCCGTGCAGGCGATTTACGTTCCGGCGGATGACCTTACGGACCCTGCCCCCGCGACTACCTTTGCGCACCTTGACGGTACGATCGTTCTCTCAAGGCAGCTTACCGAGCTTGGAATATATCCGGCCGTGGATCCCCTTGATTCGACTTCGAACATTCTTGATCCGAGAATAGTCGGAGATGAGCATTACAAGATCGCTAGAGATGTTCAGGAAGTTCTGCAGCGCTACAAGCAGCTCCAGGAGATAATCGCGATTCTCGGCATGGACGAACTCTCAGAAGAGGACAAGCTCACGGTTGCCCGGGCCAGGAAAGTTCAGAGGTACCTCTCGCAGCCTTTCCACGTAGCCGAGCAGTTCACCGGCACTCCTGGGAAATACGTGCCTATCAACCAGACCATAGAGGCTTTCGGCGAGATTATCTCGGGCAGCATGGATGATGTTCCTGAGCAGGCTTTCTACATGGTGGGCAATCTTGACGAAGTACGCGAGAAGGCGGCGTCAATCGCTTCCTGACGGGAGAGGTGAAAATTGGCTGAAAAACTGAGACTCAAGATAATAACCCCCGAAAAGCTCGTGTTTGACGGCGAGGTTGAGGAACTCGTGGCTCCCGGCCAGATGGGGGAATTCGGCGTTCTGCCGGGTCACGTCCCTTTTCTTTCCGTGCTCTTTCCTGGAAGGCTCAGGTTCAGAACCGAGGAGTCGGGAGAGAATACGCTTATAATCCATGGCGGTCTTGCCGATGTGAAGGACGACACCATCAGCATTCTTACCGACCAGTCGGAG
>CAYSDX010000050.1:0-1996 GCA_964429945.1 uncultured Spirochaetia bacterium
GAGCATCTTCTCCTCGTTTGTGAGGACCTCGAGTTCCTGCTCGGATATGGCTTCTTTATCGATGAATCTTTTGAGTCTCTCAGCCCTTGAAACGCTCCATATTTCTTCAACCTTGACCCCCAATATTGAAGATATCTGCCGACAGCGATCAAGGGAGGGAGCGTCAACCTTCCCTGTCTCAAGCTGATGTATGTACACGCTTGAAACGTCAAGAGATCGAGCTAGATTCTCCTGTGTAATTCTTTTTCTCTTCCTTATCCTCTTTAGATAATCTCCAAATTTCATTCAAACTCCTCCCGAGAGTAAATAGTCCTATGCGGGTTAAGTGTAACCTAATGCATATAACAAAACAATTCGTTCGGACAAACTTTAGGGCTGCGGGTTAAAAAAAGGAAAAAGGGCAGGAAGAGTGCTTCGGTCCATGACGTCTGCTGTCCCAGCGGTGATTCAGTCTTCAGCCAAAGCTCCGGCGGCCTCGGGCAGAGATAATACTACGTCTGAAAATCGCTCTGACCGACGCTCCAAGACCTTGTGTTTAAAATGCTCGTCGGCAGTTACAAATTGCCAGTTCCTCTCTAAAGCTAACGCCAAGTAAAGACAGTCGTATGCGGGATGATCAAGCTCAACCGCAAGAGCAGTAGCGGAACCAAGCAAATGCCGGGTCGGAAGAAGTTCGACTTCCGCCTGTTCAAGAAACTGCGCTCCGACCATGGCTTCGTCTTCGGAGAGCTCATTGAGGCGTACCTTTTTCCATAGGATGTTGGCACATTCCGCAATTAAAAGGTCGGGCGCGGATAATCGGGCATTTCCAAGAACAGTCAGAGCTTCGGCAGTCCCTTCTTCCTCCACAATCCACTTGATCGCAACACTGGCATCAATAACGTAACGGCTCACCGCTCGTTACGCCCTTCACGCAGAAGATCTTCCGCCGGAGTATGCTTGCGGCCCTTGGTCATCTGGCGGAGTTTTGCCGCAATCTCCTCAAACGCGGGTTCAACTTCTGCAGAAAGCGCCTGGCGTAAAATTTCCCGGTGTTCAGCTTCTGCCGAACGTCCGTGGCGGGCCGCACGGCGTTTGAGACGAACTATAAGATCATCATCGACATTTCGAACATGTAGGCTTGCAGGCATAGAATAACTCCTTATATATATGTGCTATCAATAATAGCATATTCCTGCACTTTTGCAAATTGCTCTCAATACCGCCTTCTCTTATGACTCGGGCGACAAAGTCAAAGGACGGGCACATATCCCGGATCAGACAAGAGAATCAGAACGATGCGCAGGTGTCTATTACTTGGCGCAACACCGCTTCCTGAGCAAACCTTTGTTTGTATTCCTCAGTAATCGTGTCTATCTTGGGAGCGGAATCGGCATCCGGCGAGACGAGAATTATAAGCACTTTAGTGTACTCTTTTATCAGATTTTCGGAGGAGTCCGTATACTGTCCCCTAGCATCCAGAACGGTAAGGCCGTCTGGAAACTCAGAAGTTACGGGGCCTTCTAAGAATTCATTCCAAGCCTTATCGCTAACGGCTTTGGGATTATGCCCGTCCCCCCGCCCGAAAAAAAGCCTGTATTCGGTATACGGTTCGGTACCGTCCGGACACGGGCTTGTCTGGGCCTCAGAAGAACACGACAGAACAAGGGCGCAGGCCGCAAGAGCGGCAATGGTGGTGAGAACACCAGCGGTTCGATTAAGCGTCTTTAACATAACCCGCCTCGTTCAAACGGAGAGACGGAAAGATTCCGTTTCTCCTATTAAAGAATCAAGAAGAATGATGTGCCCGGAGGCGGAATCGAACCACCGACACGAGGATTTTCAGTCCTCTGCTCTACCAACTGAGCTATCCGGGCAGAAACAAACGGGCTTTAATTCTACCCGAAGAAAATATTTCGTTTCAAGAAAGGGTGCCCCTTCGTTCATAAGCAAAGGGGCCCCGGCCTTTTTTAAAAGAGCCGAAGCCCCCCTGAACACAGAAAAAAGAGGTATGGAG
>CAYSDX010000051.1:0-2706 GCA_964429945.1 uncultured Spirochaetia bacterium
TGTCAGGAGAAGACTTTACTGATACAGTTAGAATCTACGATAACTAAGATGAAAAAGTATTCCAGAAGCGCGATGATGCGGGAAAAAACCCGTCCTTATTCTCCCCGCCAGGTGGTGGAGCAGAGAGGAACCATAAGAAGGGATTACTCGATCGCGAAAAATGCCGCGGAAGCTTTTTATAAAAGACTCCGGGAGCTTTTCGCCGAGAAAAAGCAGATAACGTCCTTCGGTCCTTATTCGCCCGGCCAGGCAGTCATGATGAAAAGGAAGGGGATAGAGGGAATATATCTCGGCGGATGGGCCACGTCGGCAAAGGGATCAATCAGTGAGGATCAGGGAGCTGATCTTGCCAGCTATCCGCTTAGTCAGGTGCCTGACGAGGCAGCTCCGATAGTAAGAGCACTTCTCGCCGCTGACAAAAACCAGTGATATAACCGCTCAAGAATGACGGAAAAGGAAAGGGCGCAGACACCTGAGATTGATTACAGTCCCTTTATAGTCGCGGACGCGGACACGGGGCACGGGGGCGACGCGCACGTTAGAAACCTTGTCCGCAGGTTCGTTGAAGCGGGCGTAACCGGCTATCACATCGAAGACCAGAAACCCGGAACCAAGAAATGCGGCCATCAGGGCGGAAAGGTTCTGGTGCCTTCAGACGAACAGATCAAAAGACTGAACGCGGCAAGGTTCCAGCTCGATATAATGGAAGTGCCGGGGATAATCGTTTCAAGAACCGACGCTGAAGCCGCGACGCTTCTTGACGGAGACGGAGACGAGCGGGACCAGCCGTTTATCCTCGGAGCCACCAAGCTCAATATCCCAAGTTACAAAAACGCTTACCTTACGATCCTCAAAAGGATCAATGACAAGGGAGTGAAAGAGATAAACGGTTATAGGCTCTACAAAATCAGCGATGAGGTCTACGCAGAGACCGACAAGTGGCTTGAGGAATCGGGCATAGGGTCGGTTATAGACAAAAACATTGAAAAAATGAAAGGAGATACTCAGGAGCTTGAAACCGCTCTTGATTCCATAGTCACCGAGTTCGTCGAGATATGGGAAGAGGAATCGGGGTTGAGCACGTTCGGTGAAACGATAGAAAAGCTGATGCTGTTTAACATCGAGCAGGGTATTGAGTTCGACATGACCGTCGAGCAGTGGAAAGAATTTGCCAAAACCGCGTCTACAAAAGAGGCAATGGCAAAGGCCGACTCTCTGGGAATTGACTATACGTGGGATCCTCAGATCTCAAGAACACCGGAGGGATACTATCAGGTAAAAGGAGGAATCGAATACTCGATCGCGAAGTCGCTCGCTGTAGCGCCTTTTGCCGACCTGCTCTGGATGGAAACCAAGACGGCGGACCTTGAGGACGCGAGGCAGTTCGCAGAGGCCATTCACGAGGTCTTCCCGAACAAGATGCTGGCCTACAACCTGTCCCCCTCCTTTAACTGGGACACGACAGGAATGACCGACGAGGAAATGAAAAAGTTCCCCGAAGAAATAGGAAAGCTCGGCTTTGTGTTTGATTTCATAACATATGGAGGTCATCAGATTGACGGTATGGCCGCGGAAGAGTTCGCGACTGCGCTTATGGAAGACGGCATGCTCGCTCTGGCCCGGGTACAGAGAAGACTGAGGCTCATAGATTCGCCCTACAAGACCCCGCAGACCCATGTCGGGGGACCTCGTATGGATGGAGCGCTTGTGGCAAGTTCCGGAAGAACCGCAACCACGAAGGCCATGGGCAAGGGTTCGACCCAGTTCCAGCACCTGGTTCAGACGGAAATTTCCATCAAGCTTCTTGAAGAGTGGCTTGAGTCCTGGACAAGACACTACAAGATCAAAGACACCTTTACCGTTGAACTCAAACCCCATACCGTGGGAACGTTCGTGCTTGAACTTAACATCCTAAACGGCAAGGGCGAGAAGGTGGCGGACGTGATATTCGAGATACTTCAGGACAGGAAGGGAGAAAAGATACTGACTATAAGGGACGAGAACAATTTTGATACAGCCCTTCGTCAAAAACGTCTTGCGACCCTGCTTCACCTGTTTTTGATTCACCGCTACAAAACGGACTTCGTACATTACGTAAGCCCCACGGAAGATAATCTCATGCAGACCAAGGGAATGATGAGGCTCGGGATCTACGAATCGGTCAACACCGAAGTCGGTCATATAATAGTGACCAAGGTAAACGTCGATTACGTTAAAGAACTGCTGAACCCCGACCGCAGGGAACTGAAAAAGCTCATAGCGAAAAAAACCAAGCCACGTCGTAAAAAGAAGTAAGAGTTTCTTAGATTGAGAAGAATCTCTTTTCGTGCACGCTCAAGGCGAAAAGCGTTGCTTTTCGCCTTGGCAGCAACCGTTTTTGTCTTGTTTTTTTGCGAGATAGTTATTGCCGACAAAATCTCGCTTCCCGATGACCACACTCCCATAGGAGTTATGGGAGACCATAACCACAAAGCGGGTGAATGGATGGCTTTTATCAGGACTTAGACGGTCCGCAGCTTAAGAGCGGCTACAGCCTCAGAATCGGTTGGCAGTTGGCAATCTAAACCGAACTTCATTTAGTAAAACGGCGCTTTGATCAATAGTGACAGGGGTATTGTACAGAATCAACCTGTACCTTTACTGGCAACAAATTTACCTGGCTTAACCCCAAGCAGTTCAAACGCCTTGCCCTGAAGAGGCGTAGAC
>CAYSDX010000052.1:0-21727 GCA_964429945.1 uncultured Spirochaetia bacterium
CCGACTTCGGGGAGCGTCTGGGTTATGACGGCAAGGCGATAGAAACTCCACGGGACGGCGCAGCCGCAAGACAGCGCAAACATCGGACCCCGAGGCGGACTGGGGAAAGCATGAGTACTCCGGAATCGATTCAAACGGGAAGCAATGGACGAAGATGAAAACCTGGTTCGGTTACCGGCTGCATGTAATAGCGGACACGAAGTACGAGCTGCCGGCTGCCTTCACTCTGACCAGAGCTTCTGTTTCCGAGGTAAAGGAGCTTGACCGCATGACGGACGCGCTGTTCGCGCGGGAGCCTGAGCTTGCGAAGCGGTGCGGATACCTGAGCGCTGACAAGGGGCTTGACAGCGCGGCTTTGAAGAAGAAGCTTCGGGATGATTGGCGTATCCGCCCCATTATGGACAGCAGGGGTCTGTGGAGACAGGAGAAGCGGGGACAGAGCTGTGTGGAGGGGCAGAAGATAATGAGACCCCTTGGGAGCGTGCACGACAATATCTTCTACACTGAGAAGGCAGAGGTATGGTGCCGCTGTCCTGTAAGCAACACGGAACGCAAGATGGCGTTTAGCGGCTTTGAACCAAAAAGGGAGACTTTGAAGTTCCGCTGTCCCGCAGCTGTGTACGGTATGAACTGCGAGGGGTGGGAGAAGTGTCACCGTGACGCGGGATGCAGAACAAACGGTTACGGCAGGGTCATACGCGTTGCTCTTGAGAGGGACGTCGTGTATTTACCCCGACTCCACGCGGGAGCGTGTCGTGGCGGCGGGCTTGCAATGGGAGAAGCGCGCTTGAGCGTATAAACTCCAGAATCGGCAACAGCTTCGGGTTCGAGAGACATTACATCAGGGGCAGGGCGAAGATGAGCGCCCGTGCGGGTATGGCGTTTGCGGTGATGATGGCGCTCGCGGTCGGTCACATAAAGGCGGGGAGGCCCGAGAGGATGAGGTCGCTTGTGTCGGGGTGCTGGGCCGATACCGGGTAGGGATTTCCTGCCTGTTCGCAAAACAATTTAAACAGCAATTGATCTCGAAGGGACTGCTGCGTGCGCGGTTGATTGAAACTGGTGATTCCGGGGGAAATCGGCGACCCATTCCGTCTGAATCGGGCAACGCGGCTGTCAGGTTGTCGTAATACGGGCCGACGCCGCCTGGTTCTGAAAACCGCAACCCAAAAAAATCGCCACAGCGCAAACCCCACCATTAAGGGTATGTTTGACATACCTAGCTCCTGTAGTTACATTAGGATTTTGGAGGGTGTTAGGGAAGTGAATCGTTGTGCTTAGTGCTTTTCACTGAGCCTATGGTTCGCACTTCACGATTCTACGGGCGCATGGCGTCTATTTAAGAAATCTGATTTATGAAAGCTATAATACTTGCAGCGGGAAGGGGAACTAGGCTATATCCCTACACTCACGACAAGCCCAAATGTCTTCTTGATATTGGGAACATATCCATACTTGAGCACCAGATAAACCTTATAAGAGACTGCGGCATAAACGAAGTCGTGATTGTCGTGGGCTTCGGTTTTGAGAGGGTGGAGGATTTCCTGAGAAGCTACGACGGCTTGGGAATGAGGATCAACACTCTTTACAACCCTTTTTACCAGTCCACAAACAGTCTTGTGTCTCTGTGGATAGCCAGAAGCGAATTTGATGAAGATCTGGTGGTTATGAACGGGGACGATGTCTACGAGATAGGGGTTTTGGACAAGGCGCTTTCGGTAAGGGATGAGAAGATCTGTCTTCCCATAAAAAAGAGGCCTCGCTACGAGAGGGAAGACATGAAAGTGGTTGTCGACGACAGCAGGATCACAAAGATCAGCAAGGAAATATCAAACGCCGAAACCTCCGCCGAGTCGGTGGGTATAAGAGTGTTCAGGGATACGGGAGTGGAACTACTCAAAAGAGCGGTTGAGGAAGAGATGAGAAATCCCGGGGCTGAGGGGAAATGGTACATTTCCTCGATACACAGGCTTATAAGCAAGGGATATAAGATAAAGCCCTTGGATATAGGCGAACTTTACTGGATGGATGTAGACTGTCCACTGGATCTTTTCAGGGCGAGGAAGCAGGCTGACAGTTTCTTGAAGAAGGAATACCGCGTGCCAAGTCTTCTGAGGGTTGTTGACTCCTCTGAATAATTTGCCATGAAAAACGCTATTGTACTTTGTTCTGGCACGGGAACAAATGGTGAGAATCTATCCGAATTTCCGAGTGAATCGATAGCGCAGCTCCCCCAGCTTAAAAGGACCATAATAAATTGCCAGCGTGTCGGGATAGAGCAGTTTCATATCATTACCGACAACGCGGGTTTCCTGAAAAACCTTCTTATAGATGATCCGAGGATTACATCGGACATAAACTGGGTCTTGCCCGGAGGGTCTGTGTCGATAGACTCCGGGAGAGTACTTGTTCTAGAATCTTCTCTTGTTATTACGAATGCCGCTTCTCTTGAGAAATTCGTTCGTGATTCGGCTGACTGTCGGGAAGATGAGTTTTCCGTCCTCGTTAACAAGGGCGCTGATCCTGTTATTGGTATGGACAGGGAAACAGGTTACGTAAATAGGTGTTTCGGAGGAGGAAGCGGTGTTTTAGGCGCTTTTTCCATAAATTCCACGGAAGTTGCCACAGTCCTTTCGGCCACCGGACTTGATATTTGGCTTGACGAAGAGGCTAAACGGCACCGCATGAGAATCTTCGGCGCCGACAGTGGATATTGGTACCGTCTTTCGGATACCGCAGAATCTCGAAAAGAAGCGGAAAGAATCATTTTTTCTCACGTGGGTAAAACGGCTACGGGATGGATAGCCAGAAATATAAACGGCAGGATGTCTCTTCCCCTGAGCAAGCTTCTGATAAGAACGTCTCTTACACCTAATGCGGTAAGCGTTCTGATTAACCTGATCGGGGTGCTCTGCGGGCCGTTTTACGCTCTTGGCCATCCGGTGCTCGGATCTCTTTTCATGCAGGTGGCAACTGTTTTGGACAGATGTGACGGGGAAGTTGCGAGAATAAAGCTTATGGAGACGAAAAAGGGACAGTGGGTTGATACCATAAGTGATCAGTTCACCGTGCTTTCTTTCCTGGTCGGAGTTCCTATTGGATACTATCTTCAGACCGGAAGCACCGTTGCGATTATCCTCGGAAGCTATAACATCATCGTTTTCATCCTGTTTCTGACATGGTCATTTTACTTTTTGATAAAGTACACCAATTCCGGCAGCCTAGTAGCCTACTTTGAAGTTGACAAGCACATTGACCCCGAGGAACTCTCCGTTCTGAGAAAACTGATTGCGCACCTACGTCCCTTGGGGAGAAGAAATTATTATTCGGCCGGATTAGTTCTGATAGCGATAATCGGAGGAAACTCCCTAGTTCTTTTTGTTACCTCTTTTGCTCTGACTTTATTCCTGCTTCACCAGCTTGAAGATGTTGTCAGAATTTTCCGCCTTGGAAAACCCGAAGAGGTTTTTCACGAGGAAACGGAAAGCAGTTGAGTCGGCAAGGATGCCTGGCCGGTTACCGAAAAAATCGGGGGAACATCCTTTACTCTTATACTGCAGTGGTTATCGGGGGGTTCTGTGGAATTTTATGAGACAGAAAGAGAGAAGACACAGGATGCTTCCCCATGAGATGAACATAAACAACGCCGCGCTGAAATCCATTATCTTTCCTTCCTACCGGCAATATAAACCATAACTGACAGAAAAACAAACAGTCCCAGAATATAGAATCTGGCGAACCAGATATTCCAGCTGGCCGCTCCGATTATTGAAGGCAGACTGCTATATCCCCACCAGCATATGAGGATCAGAAGGAAAAACGGCGTCAGGTATTTCAGAATGTAGTAAAAAACGCGAGGTGCTTTTATAAATCCGCCCGAGTTTATCTCGTTCCAAGCCTTCTCGGACCCGAATACCCACATGAACATTACTATTTCAATGAATCCGAATACCACAAGCATTATGGTGCCGGCCCAGAAATCCCATTCGTCAAGAACCTGACTTATTAATATCACGGGCAGCACGCTTACGATTATTATCAACATGGTGTATACAACTGCTCTTTCTCTTGAAATGCTGAATTCATCCTGAAGGAAAGTTACTACGGGATATGCTATCGCTACGGATGAGGTCATGCCGGCGAAGAACAGGAGGAAAAACCACAAAAACCCGAAGATTCTCCCAGTCTCAACGCCTCCTAGGCTTCCCGAAATGCTGCTGAACACGGCGGGGAGACTTACAAATCCCAGACTGAAAGCGCCTGATTGCGCTACGGTTACTACGCTTGCGACTCCGAAAAACGCCACCGCCGCCGGAATGGCTATCGACCCCCCGAGAATTATCTCCACAGTCTCGTTAAGAGTCGCCGAAGTCAGTCCGCTTAGCGTTACATCATCGTCGGTCTTTATGTAAGACGCGTACGCCACTATTGCCCCAAAAGCCAAACTCAGCGTGAAAAAGATCTGACCGGCCGCCGCTATCCATACTTTCGGGTTTTTAAGGGCTTCGAAGTCTGGATTCCAGAGAAAGTTAAGACCGTCGATAGCCGTTCCGTGATCGGTCTTAAGCGTCAGAGTCTTTACTACGAGTATTATTGCCATAACAAACAGCAGGGGGAGGGCGTACTTGACAAATATCTCTATTCCTCCCGATATTCCTCTAAGCATGATGTAGAAGTTTGCGGTGACAGTGATTAAAAAGGCAACGATAGCCATTCTTGAAGGAGTAAGGAACACCCCATCTCCTGCGCCGAGATAATTGGAGAGAAAACTGCTGTATGGCTTTACGTATTCTGCGGCGTTTGAAACCGATCCCGGATCAAGGCTGGGATTGCTTCCAAACAGAAAGTGCAGAGCGTATCCCAAGGTCCAGGATTCAATGTAAATGTAGTAAATTGTTACGACAAGCGGTATCCAGAGCCCTATGACTCCAAGAGTCCTGGAAACGGGGCTTTTCCAGAAGAGATTGAAAATCGCGGGAGTTGTTCCGTGCCCGCGGGATCCTCCGTACCTTCCCATTCCCCACTCCATCCACATGATAGGGATCCCTATCATGATAAATGCTATAAAATAGGGGATCATAAAAGCGCCGCCGCCGTTTTCCGCGGCCTGCGTGGGAAATCTAAGGAAATTGCCAAGACCTATGGCGTTCCCCGCCATGGCTAAAATCAGACCCGTCTTGGTTGCCCAAGCGTCCCTGCTGTTAGGGTTCTGTTTCATTTCGGAAGGTCTAGAATCAGAAAAATTATATTATCACCAAGGCGGAAGATATGGCAAGATAAGAAACTTTAAGTGTTGAGGCTGACCAGTAGTATTGACAAAACAAATAATGATTTTATCTTAATTCTCCCTAGAAAATCTGAACTTCAATCACCAGAGGACTCAGCGTGCCCAGAGTAAAGAAGAAACAAACTGAAAAAACCCCTGCGAAAAAAAGCTCTTCTGCAGCGACCGCCACAAAGGCCAGGTCGAGGAGAACCAATCCGAAGAAATATACCAAGAGGTTTCTTGCTCAGATGACAGCGATGCTCAAGGAGATGAGAGAGGAACTGCTTGAAGACGTGACTAGGTCAATTAGAGAGGAGTCGGACCATCTGCGTTTCAATGTGGGAGATTTCTACGACCATGCATCGGAAGACAGGCAGAGAGAACTTGCCCTTACGCTCTCAAACAGGGAACGCAGCAAGCTGCATCAGATAGACGATGCTCTGAAGAGGATTGAGAGCGGAGAGTACGGCTTCTGCGAGGTCACAGGGGAGAAGATAGGGGAAGAAAGACTCATTGCCCTGCCCTTTACGAAACTGAGCATTGAAGCCCAGGAAGAGATTGAAAGGGGAGATTACTGATCTTTCTTTTTAAGCCTGCCGAGAGATTTCGTGTAGGGTTTTTTGAACAGGCCGACTTCGGTTATTAGGCATTCGATATTGTCGGCTGGCGTAATGTCAAACGCGGGATTGATCGCGTTTACTTCGGCGCTTATCCGTTTTCCGTCTATGTGTGTTACCTCTTCGGGGTTTCTTTGCTCGATTATAATATCCTTTCCGCTTGAACATTCGTTATCTATTGTTGAAGTGGGAGCTGCCACGTAGAAGGGGATACCGTGATGCTTCGCCAGGATCGACAGAGAGTATGTCCCTATCTTGTTTGCCGTATCTCCGTTTGAAGCTACCCTGTCGGCTCCGACCACGACCGAATCAACAACCCCCTTGCTCATCAGATGTCCGGCCATGCTGTCGGTTATCAAACGGACCGGAATACCGTCCCGCTCAAGCTCCCAAGTGGTAAGTCTTGCCCCCTGGAGAACCGGTCTTGTCTCTGATGATATTACGCTTATGCTCTTGCCTTGGCGAAAGGCAGATCTTATTACCCCTAGAGCTGTTCCGTAACCTGCGGTGGCAAGTCCTCCGGCGTTGCAATGCGTCAGGACAACAGAGTTGTCTTTTATGAGTTCCGATCCGTTCTCCCCGATCTGCATGCATGTCCTGAGGTCTTCTTCCTGTATGTTAATTGCTTCAGTTATGAGAAGTCCTTTGATTTTTTCCACTTTCTGGCCTTTGCACTCTGAGATCAACCTGTTCATCCTGCCGATGGCCCAGAACAGATTTACGGCTGTCGGTCGCGTCAGGGCCAAGTGCTCCGATATGGTCTTCATGCGCTCCGCGAATTCTTCGTAAGAAGAATCGTTGCTGATACCCGTGGCCCCGAGAGCCATTCCCATGGCAGCTGCTATCCCTATAGCCGGAGCTCCCCTGATAACCAGATCTCTGATGCATTCTGCCACCTCTTCAAACTTTGCGCATTCAACATAGATTTCCTCACCGGGAAGCTTTCTCTGGTCAATCATTAAAACCCTGTTGTTTTTCCACTCTATCGTTTTAAAGGAGTTCATTCCTTTGGCTTCCTCGTTCTCTTTAGCCTGAAGAGCAGTCCTGCCCACCCGCTCTCGACCTTCTCACTAACCATATCATACCCCGAGTTTCTGTATATCCCGGCTATCTCCTGTTTCTCGCTTGCCTGTATTCCGGACACTATAAGGTGTCCCATGGGCAGAAGTCTCTTTTTTAAACTGTTTTTCATTGAGATAAGGGTATCTCTGGAAGTGTTGGAAACAATCACGTCGAATTTTTTCCGCATACAGTATACAGAACCACACCAGACTTTTACCCTATCGGAAGTTCCGTTTGCAGCGGAATTCGAGATGGCCTCTCTTGCGGCCTTGAAATCTATATCTGCGCAAAACGAAACACCCGCCCCCAGTTTAACTGAGCAGATTCCCAGAATGCCGCTTCCGCACCCGACGTCAAAAACAGAACATCCGGGGTATTCCCCAATGATTTCATCCAGATAACTTATGCATATTCTGGTTGTTTCGTGATGTCCAGTGCCAAAGGCGGTTCCCGGATTTATTTCAACTACCTCGGTTCCTTGCTCCGCCTGGTGCTGTTTTTCCCAAGGAGGTTTGATGACTATCCGGCGACTTGCCCTTACGGGTTTCAGGTAGGATTTCCATCCTTCCCAGTCTGCCTGTTTGATGTATCGAGTCGTGAACCGTACAGCCTCGGCGTTTTTGTCAAGCAGCGTCAAGAACTCTTTTACCGTCGTTATGACTTCCGCAATATCCGTTTTTTCCTCAAAATACGCATGAATTAACAGTTCCCCGTGTTCTCCTTGCTCCTCGCTTACAGCTCCTGCCTCGAGACCCAAAAGCAGATCCGAAACAGATGCGGCCATCTCCCTGGGCAACTCGATCGTAAGTCTCTTCATTCTCGACATGGCAGATAATTAATTATATTCGGTGCTCTTAGTCAAATTTACAAAGAAAGCACGGGTATATATAATATTTGCCATGAAGGCAGAAACCAGGGAGACCGTAAGAACCATCCTGATTCAGAAGATGTCCGATATACTGGGCATTGCCTACGATACTGTTGATAGGATGAGCAAGGGGTCCAATTCTTTTCCCGACCCCCTTGACAGGGCTCTGTCCGAGTCAAACAGGGTTCTTGAACTGAGGGAAAGGGACAGGGAGAGAAAGCTGCTTCGGAAAATACGCGACGCCCTTGCAAGACTTGAAAACGGTTCTTATGGAATCTGTGAGGTGTGTGAAGAGGATATCTCGGAGCAGAGACTGATCGCGAGGCCGGAGACTACTCTTTGCATAGAGTGCAAGGAAGAGCAGGAAGATATTGAAAAGAAGTTCGGCTAGCTGTTAATTCTCAAGAATCATAGTTCCGCTGAGCAGGTTAAGCATAGACTCCTTGGTTATTTTCCACCGCCCCAAAATCTTCGATAAGTTAATAACCTCTTTGGCTTTATACGTCATCGAATAGCCATCTATCTTCACGTCAATCGAAGACAGTATCATCACCCTTGCGCTTGTTCCGTTGATATATATGTATCTTTCTGGCTCACTGAATGATACCTTGTCAATGGTGGATACGTGATCCCTGAATCTGTTCACAAGTTTCTGCTTGTCAATTACTTCTTCCCCAGAGGTTATTCTGTAATCTTCGTGTATGCACTCCGAATACATTTCGGGGTCTTTCAGTTCGAAGGCACTGGTCCGCTTGTCAAGAAGCAGATTTATCTCCTCTTCATCAGAAGACGCGCAGGACGCTAGGGAGATAACCGCGACCAGATATGCAAGCAGCTTGTATGTTCTGATCATGTCTGTTTTATCGTTTGGTCGAACCGACGCGCACAGTTGCCCGGAGAATTTGTCGCGCCGTTGAGTTCATGTGTCGGATCGTTTGCCCGCAGCCACGGGGAAAGATTTTTCCAGTCACTAGGATGACTGCTCGGATAACTTTTCTTGAGTCTCTAAGAGAAGCTTTCTGGCTTTTTCCGTGTATTCGGTGTCGGAGTAGTTTTCCAGGACGTTTTTATACCTTTGCGCCGCGGCCTCGTAGTTTCTTTTCTTCTGGTAGAACTTCCCTATGTAGATTTCTCTTTCCGCGAGTAATTCTCTGGATTCCTCGATTTTTTCATGCGTTTGTCCAGCGTACGGGGAGTCGGGGTAAGTTTTATTGAGCAAGGTGAACCACTTTATCGCATTAAGCGGCTTCGAGTGATTTCTGTCCTTTCCCGATTTCATTTTATAGTAGGAGAGTCCGAGGCGATACATCGCGTAATCAAGTTCTTCGTGACCCGGACGGTTGGTTATGAAATTTTCGTATTCTTCGGCGGCTAGGGTGTATTCCTTCTTTTTGAAGTAGACATCGCCGCTTCTCAGTTCGGCTAGTGCGGCGTACTTGGTATAAGGGTAGCGGATCTGTATTTCCTTCAGTATGTCGAATACTTTGTCGTAATTTGTTCCGCCGAATATCCAGGGAAAACCACTTTCCTTGTTAAGTTCTTCAACCACTTCGTTGTTAAGCTGCTCCGCTGTTCCTTCGTAGATTGCCTTCTTTCCCCCGCAGGAAACCGCAAGGAGCAAAGCAACGATAACTAGTAATCTTGCCGGGTTTTTCATGACTCAATATTGTTTGGGAAATTGTTTCTGTGTCAACACACCCTCAAGTGAGCGTTCTCGGGAGCGTTTCTCACATTCAATAAAAAGAATTTCCCTGGTTTTCAAATAAAGGTTCTCCGCAGGTCAGGTGATTTTCTGTCCCGGTTCAAGGGCAACTACCGTCAGAGAATCCGTGTCCTTGGTCAGCGTTTTCAATTCATCAGGGGTTCCCACAAGAAGCGGAAAGGTTCCGTAGTGCATAGGAACGACCCATTTCACGTTGAGCAGCCTGCATGCGTACGATGCTTCAAGCGGGGACATCGTAAAGAGATCTCCGATAGGAAGCATTGCCAGCTCCGGTTTGTATATTTCCGATATAAGTTTCATGTCACCGAAAATGTTGGTATCTCCGGCGTGGTATATCGAGTAATCATTTTCAAATTTTATTACGTAACCTACCGGCTCCCCGCCGTAAATAACCGTTCCGTCTTCCTCTTTCATGCTGCTGCTGTGTTGAGCGTGGGTCACTGTGAACCTTATCCCGTCTATAGCAACGTTGCCTCCCTTGTTGCACGGCATGCAGTTCTCAACCCCCTTTGAGCCCAGCCAGTCGCAGATTTCCCAGTTGGCCACAACCTTGGGATTATATTTTCTGCAAAGGGGAATCACGTCGCTTATATGGTCAAAATGCCCGTGCGTGACTGCTATAATGTCAACGTGGCCGACTTCACGGAGTTGCTCCGGACACGAGGGGTTTCCTTGGATCCACGGATCAATCATCACCGTTTTGCCGCCGGGTGATTTTACCGAGAAAGTGGAATGTCCAAAGTAGGTTATTTCTATTCCGTTATTCAGTATTTCCATTACGTGCTCCCCTCATCAATGTTTTTTCGGGTTTATCTATGCGGTTATTAAACCCGAAAAGAACCTTTTGTGCAAAGTTGCAAACTGTTTGAAAATATCGGCTGTGAGTGTACATTAGACACCTGACTTTTGGTTTCTTCAGGTTCTTGCGGAGCGTGTGTTCTAAATGCTGGACCCCAAATTAATTGAGCGAAATATCGATCTTGTGGGCGAAAAACTCGCTACCAGAGGGTTTGACACCGATCTTTCGGAATTTGCCGTACTGAATTCCCGTAGAAAAGAGATAATACAGAAGGTCGAGACTCTTGAACACCGGAGAAACGAGGGTTCAAAGAAGGTGGGCACTCTTAAGAGATCGGGAGATGAAGACGAGCTTTCAAGACTTCTTCCGGAACTCAGGGCTCTCTCAGAAGAGATAAAAGATCTCAATGAGAAGAAAACCGAGGCGGAGGCGCTTCTCAGGGAATTTCTCCTGAACGTTCCCAACATGCCTGATCCCTCGGTTCCCGAAGGGCCTGACGACACGGCGAACGTTGAGATAAGAAAGTGGGGAGAACCGCGGGATTTTGACTTTGAGGTAAAAGATCACGTGTTGCTTGGGGACGAGCTTGACATACTGGACCTTCCGAGGGCTACGAAGATCGCGGGCGCGCGATTTGCGCTTTACAAGAATGCAGGTGCGCGGCTTGAGAGGGCGCTTATAAATTTCATGCTGGATGTTCATACCAGGCAGCACGGGTACACAGAAGTTCTCACTCCCTTCGTAGCCAACACCGAGAGTCTTACGGGGACGGGAAATCTTCCCAAGTTCGAAGAAGATCTTTTCAAACTGAGCGATACGGATTATTACATGGTTCCCACTGCCGAGGTTCCGGTTACAAATATTCACCGCGACGAAATAATTCCCGCAGAGATGCTTCCGGTTAAATACGTGGCCTACACCCCGTGCTTCAGAAAGGAAGCGGGTTCCTACGGAAAAGACGTGCACGGAATAATAAGGCAGCATCAGTTCAATAAGGTGGAGCTTGTGCGTTTCGCTGATCCGGAGAACTCGTACGAGGAGCTTGAGATGCTGACCGCCGATGCCGCTAAGATTCTCGAGCTTCTGGGTATTCCCTACAGGGTCGTCGTTCTTTGCACAGGGGACATGGGATTTTCTTCGGCCAAGACTTATGATCTTGAAGTGTGGGTGCCGAGCGAAGGCAGATACAGGGAAATATCATCCTGCAGCAATTTTGAGGCGTTTCAGGCAAGGCGGGCTAACATAAGGTACAGAAAATCAAAGGGGTCCAAGCCGTCCTATCTTCATACCCTTAATGGTTCGGGGGTGGCCGTGGGCAGGTCTCTTCTGGCGATTCTCGAGAATTTTCAGACCGAAGAAGGAACCGTAGAAATTCCCGAGGTGCTGGTTCCCTACATGGATGGCATCAAGGTTATAAGCCGGTAATCCGTGCGGTTCTCAGATTTCCAGTATTTCCTTTTCTTTCTTTTCAAGCAGGGCGTTTAACCTGCTTATCCTCTCGTCAGTGAGTTCCTGTATTTCGGAGAGGGCTTTTTTTGTTTCGTCTTCTGGAAGGTTGTCTGTTTTTCCGGCCTTCTTTATCAGGTTGTTTGCATCTTTTCTTATCTGTCTTATGGAAATCCTGTGTTCTTCGGCAACTTTGCCTGTGTGTTTGACAAGTTCCTTCCTTCTTTCCTCGGTCAGGGGAGGTATAACAAGTCTGATTGTGTTCCCGTCAACCGACGGGTTTATCCCGAGTTCTGATTGCGCGATCGCCTTCTGGATTTCCTCGACCGCGCCCGGATCCCATGCCTGTATGAGTATGGTTGAGCTATCGGGCACCGACACATTGGCGAGCTGGTTAATTGGAGTCTGGGCACCGAAATAGGAAACTTTCATCGTATCGACAAGAGCCGCCGACGCTCTGCCGGTTCTTATTCTGGAGAGTTCCTGCTCGAAAACGCTTACAGTCTTGTCCATCCTGTCTTCGGCGTCAATAAAAAGTTCTTCAACGGACAGCTCTTCGCTCATTGCTCCGTACCGCTCCTTACAATAGTACCTACCTTCTCTCCGCGTATAACTTTCTCTACGCTGCCTTTTTCAAAAAGATCGAACACCACTATGGGAATATTCCCCTCCATGCAAAGAGAGATTGATGTTGCATCCATTATTCTCAGCCCCTTCTTAAGGATTTCCATGTAAGTGAGTTCGGAGAACTTAGAGGCATCCTTGTTTTTAACCGGGTCCTTGTCATAAATGCCGTCAACTTTGGTTGCCTTCATTATGATATCCGCTCCCATCTGGAGAGCCCTCAGGGTTGCGGCCGTGTCGGTCGTGAAAAACGGATTGCCAGTGCCTGAGGCGAATATGACTATCCTTCCCTTCTCAAGATGACGTATGGCCCTTCTTTTGATAAAGGGTTCGGCGACCTGCTTTATCTCAAGTGCGGTTTGTATGCGGGTCGGAAGCCCTTTTCTCTCGAGAAAATCCTGCAGAGCAAGCGCGTTTATCACAGTAGCCAGCATCCCCATATAGTCGGCCGTGGAACGGTCCATGCCCTTTGAAGAGCTGGAAACACCCCTGAAGATGTTTCCTCCACCTATGACTATGGCTGTTTCCACTCCGAGGGAGTAGATGCTTTTTATTTCTTCGGAGACGTATTCGATTACTTCGGAACTGATGCCGAACTGGCCGGGACCCTGAAGAGCTTCTCCGCTGAGTTTGAGAAGGACTCTTTTATATTTCGGGATGATTTTTTCAGAGGATCCCATTGTCCGGTTTTTTCATTCGCCCAGTTGGTATCTTACGAACCTTTTTACAACTATGTTCTCGCCGATTTTTGCTATCAGATTGTTTACGAGGTCTACGATTTTTATTTTGGGATCTCTTATATATGGCTGCTCAAGAAGGCATATTTCCTCGAAAAACTTGTTTATTCTTCCCGCAACCATTTTTTCTGCTATATTCTCGGGTTTTCCCGATTCCATAGCTTCCGCCTTGAGGATCCGCTTTTCATTTTCTATTTCTTCTTCTGAAACTTCTTCCTTTCTTACGTAGACCGGATTGTTTGCCGCTATCTGCATAGCGACTTCCCTGCAGAGATTCTGGAATTCATCGTTTCTGGCCACAAAATCCGTTTCGCAGTTAACCTCAAGCATTACGCCGATCTTACCGCCAGCGTGAACGTATGAGGATATGATTCCCTGGTCGGTTTTTCTGGTGGTTTTTTTAGATGCTTTCGCAACGCCTTTTATTCTGAGCACCTCGGCGGCTTTTTCGAAATCCCCCTCGGTTTCCACAAGAGCGTTTTTGCAGTCAAGAAAAGGAGCGCCTGTCTTTTCTCTCAAATCCTTCACCATTGTTGCTTTGATCTCAGCCATCTCTAGTCCTCTTTTCTATCTTCTGTATTCTCTGACATCTCTTTCTGCGCCTGGGTGTTTTCACTTTCCGAGGATTCCGAGATCGCTACCGAAACGAAATTTTCCCCTTCATCGTCGGATTCAGCTTCCTTGAAAACGAACACTTTCCTTTCTACCACTACGCCCTCGAGACTGTCTTTTTCTACCTGTTCAACCTCTCCGCTGACCAGTTTTTCCTGGTATATGTGATTTCCTTCAATACAAGCGTCTGCTATTTTTGAAGTGAACAGCTTTATCGCTCTTATGGCGTCGTCATTGCTTGGAATCGGATAATCCGCGTTCGCGGGGTCGCAGTTCGTATCAACGATCGCTATGACCGGTATCGACAGGTTTCTCGCTTCTTTTATGGCTATATGTTCTTTTTTGGTGTCTACGACGAAAATAGCGTCGGGAATCTGCTTCATGCTCACTATTCCGCCCAGAAGTCCCTCTAGCTTTACTATTTCTCTTCTCAGGTTTTTCGCTTCTTTTTTCGGAAGCAGCTCCATCTGTCCGTCTTCTTCAAGCCTTTTCAGCTCCAGCAGATAATCAACCCTTGAGCGTATCGTGTTGAAATTGGTAAGGGTTCCGCCCAGCCAGCGCGTGTTTATATAAGGCATGTTGCATCGGAGCGATTCTTCCTCGATTATTCCTCGGGCCTGTTTCTTTGTTCCCACCAGCAAAACGGTTCCTCCGTCCGCCACCGTGTTTTTCACGTAGTTAAACGCTCTGTTAAAGAGGGTGACGGTCTGCTGAAGGTCGATTATGTGAATGCCGTTTCTTGCTCCGAAGATAAAGGATTTCATTTTAGGATTCCAGTGGCTTTTCTGATGTCCGAAATGCACCCCCGCTTCGAGCAGGCTTTTCATGCTGAGTTTTTCGCTAACTGCGGCTTCTTCTGTCATTAAATATCCTCCAAATTCCTTTTGCAAATCAGGTTTTAATACCAGAAAAACGATTATTAATCAAGTTGTTGGGTATGATAATATTTCATGCCACCGGCGCCGGAAGCTTGAAGAAGACAAGATGAAATACCTCTTAGTAGCAAATCCCAAGGCGGGCACAAAAACGCTTGATACAACGCTTGAGCGGGTTCGTCGGGCTTTTGAAGAAAGAAAAATTATCCACGAGGTAAGACTTACGCAGTTCCCCGGACATGCTGCGGAGATCGCCGCAGAAGGGCTCAGTGAAGGATTTACCCACATGATTTCTCTTGGAGGGGACGGTACGTCAAGCGAAATCGTAAGCTCGATTCACGGTACCGAAGCTGTACTCGGAATTATTCCGGGAGGAAGCGGAAACGATTTCTCGAAGGCCGCCGGTATTCCGCTTGATACGCAAGCGGCCTTGGACAATGTTTTTTCGGGCCGGCCGAGAAAAGCCGACGTGGCCTTTGTTGACGAAAAATGTTTTATAAACGGTTTCGGGGTCGGGATGGACGGTGCCGTGGCGCACGATTTCGGGGAGCTTGGCCTCAGGCGTTTTGGTTCTTTTGGTTATGTTATCGGAGCGGTAATCGAAGCGTTCCGATTTCAGGGGTTCGTCTTCAGGGTGGAAGGGGAAGTTGATGCAGCGAACGCGACAGGCAGGAAACTGCTTCTTTTCGGAGCCTCGAACGGTCCTTTTCAGGGCGGAAAATTCAACCTGGCTCCCCAGGCGGATATATTCGACGGGTATCTCGATATCCATATAATAAGTGACATGAACCCGCTGGGAAGACTTTTTAAGATACAGAAGGTGCTTGAGGGTCGTCACGAGGGACTCCGGGAAGTCAGTATTGTGAGGGCCAAGCAATTGTGGTTTGAAACCTTTACCGATCTTCCGGCGCACATGGACGGGGAGACGTTCACTCTTCGTTCCGGGAAGCACTCTATACGGATTGGAGAGCAGGGAGTAAACATTATAGTTCCCGCGTAGTCCAGACGCCCGGAAGCCGTTTACGTGACGCGCAAGGGTAGAGTTTATGAAAAAGATAAGAAGCATTCTGGCGATAGTTCTTTCGTCTTTTTTTACGGCATTCTGGGGTAGTGTAGGAATTTTGCTATCGCTTTTCGCCGTAAGGCACGTTGTAAAGGGCGCCGTGCGGCCTTGGGGAAAAACGGTTCTCTGGGCCTGCGGGGTGCGGCTTGACGTGAAAGGGATCGAGAATTTCCCCGACGGCACCTTCATAGTGATGTTCAACCACCAGAGTTCCCTCGACATACCTGCTTTTTCCGCGGTGCTGCCTTTTGAGTGGAGAGCTGTCATGAAGAATGAGGTCGCCTCGATTCCTTTTATTGGCTGGGTGTGCGCACTGAGCGGGCAGTATTTCGTTGCGAGGGACGGGTCCGTGGGGGATACGAACAAAGTCCGGGAAATCATAAGGAAAATAAGAAAAGGGCCTTCGGTGATTATAGCCCCTGAAGGCACGAGAAGCGAGGACGGAAACCTCCTTCCTTTTAAACAGGGCGGTTTTCTTATAGCGTCGCTTTCAAGGGTGCCGGTTGTGCCGGTGATCATATGGGGAGGCAAGGATATAAGAAAAAAGGGCTCCTACGAACTTAATACTGACAAGAATATAGTATTCAGAATCCTTCCCCCCATAGATACCGCAAGCTTTCCAAAGGGGAAAGAGGGCGGCGAGAAGCTTGAGAGCGTTGTTCGGGAAAAGATGCTTCGCGAAATTGAAAAAATCCGTGGCAGGCGTTAGACTTTAAGCGGTTTGGGTTTGGTTGGAGCTTTCGTTTACTCTGTTTCTTTTGCCCCTGAGTCTGTGTCTTGATGCGGCTCATGTGAGGTTGTCTTTTTTATGAATAATCATCAGGGAATTGCGGACTTGGGTCTGCAAACCATAGCGGCGCTTGCCGGAATGCCGAAGGTAAAAAATCTGGTCAACCCCAAGAATCCGACGGAAATGTCGCAGCGGGTCACCGTGACTTTCAAGCCGCTTCCGAGAAATTACCGAGAGACCGAGATAAATGCATACAGGGAAAGGCTCAGAAACTCGCTGCTCGGTAACGGGGTGAACGTCATTTCCTGGGAAGACGCGACAACCGAGGACAGTTCTTACGGAAGGTTCTCGAAGCTTATGGGACTTAGGTCCGTTAAGCGCAAGGTGAACGCCGTAATAGACGTCAAAAAGAAGCTGTCTCCGATCAGATGGTTTCTGAGCAAAATAGCGGAGAATATCTACAGACTTGCCAGAAAAGACAGCCTTTCCGTCAGCAGCATACTCAAAATGAGTGGCTGGGCAGACGATTTCACGGTGGGCTATCTCCAGGATCCTTACAACACTCAGGTTATAACGATAATGTCTCTTGACCCCGCGTTTGAGAACGAGGATACGACCTATGATGAAAAAATCTCTATAGGCCTGAAAAACCTGATAGCCAACATGTCGGAGATCGTGATAGGGGTTTCGCGCAGGAATTTCGCGATAATAAACATGAATCTGTCCGATTCCATCTACTCCCACGATCAGCTTGATGATTTCGTGCTCTATTCGCTTATTCCGAAGATATACGCTCCGATAAAACCGCCCATCCTGACGCGTTTTGCCGTAAGCGAGTACGACCCGCAGGAATTTGAATATGCGAGGAAACTGTCTGCTCTGGGGGCTGATCTCAAAAGCACCGATCTTTTCCCCGCAGGGTCAAAATTCGTGGATGCGATAAAGCGCCTCTCGCACAGGGATGTGGCGAACAAGATACTTGACGGAAGAACCGGCGTTTCATACGGCTTCATAGCGCTTGCCGAACCCCCCGGATACGATGGGGACAAATACATCGACGAGAGCATGTGGGATTCCCTGCAGGAGATTCCGAATTACAACCCTGACGAGGTAAGGGCGGCTTCAAATGACAGGTGGTATGTTAAGACCATCCTCGGCGACAGGACCGTATATCAGCAGGTTCCGGACATATGGATTGTCACCTCAAGATCAGGATGTGACAAGACAAACCTGAATCCGGATTCGGACATAGTCAGAATCGGCCTCGTAAAGGGGAAACTTCATCTTGAGATACCGAGAGGAGTTGATCTGGGAAGAAAGGACATAAGACCGTCTTTTGACACTTACGTAATACTCGCCCAGGCGCTTTCCTCCGCTCTTTACGCCCCTTCTCTTATCGAGAAGGAAATGTCCATCCTGCATTTCCACGGCTATCCTGACCCATGCTGGTTTGGTGTGAGCGAACACCACGCCGGAGCCCGGAATCCTTCTCTTCCCTGCGGCACCGTGGAAGCTGCTCTTCTTAACTATTCCGCGATTTATGAAACCGTGGCCAAAAATGGTAGCGACATAAAGCTTTTATGTCTTGTTGAATCGGACCATGGAGTTAATGTCCTCGGGCCCGACAGAGAATATCTCGTGCAGAGACTTCTTGCAGGTTCAAGCGAGGGTCATATACTCCTTGGCGGGAAATATCTTCCCATGCTTAAGCGGCAAAGTGTCGCATCGCAATAGCTCTCAGCGGAAATGGATGAAATAAGTCCCGAACAGAACTCAATAGGGTGGATAGGAACGGGGATCATGGGAGCGCCCATGTGCGGACATCTCGTTTGTGCCGGATACCGCGTTTTTGTTTTCAACAGGACCAGGGAAAAGGCGGGGGAACTTCTGAGAGAAGGGGCCAGCTGGTGCGACTCCCCCGCTGAGGTTGCCCGCAAGGCTGATGTTGTCTTCACGATTGTTGGTTACCCGGATGACGTAAGAGAAGTATATTTCGGTAGCGAAGGCCTTCTTGTCGATCCTCCATCCGGTCACATCTTCGTTGACATGACAACGACCGAGCCCACTCTTGCGAGAGAAATATACGGGAAGGCACTTGGGTCCGGCTGCTTTTCTCTGGACGCGCCGGTCTCCGGGGGAGACGTGGGCGCCGTGAAGGGAGAACTTTCAATAATGGTCGGAGGGGATGAGGAAGTCTTTGGTTCGGTAAAACCGCTTCTTGGGCTTCTTGGAAAGAACATCGTGTACCAAGGGAAAGCGGGTTCCGGTCAGCATGCGAAGATGTGCAACCAGATCACGGTAGCGGGAGTAATGATAGGAATCTGCGAGAACTTGATGTACTGTCAGAAGGCAGGGCTGGACCCACATACCATGCTTCGCTCCGTAGGAAGCGGTGCGGCCTCGAGCTGGCTTCTCAATAACCTCGGCCCGAGAATCATGGAGGGGGATTACGACCCGGGTTTTTTCGTCGAGCACTTCATAAAGGACATGGAGATTGCCCTTGGCGAATCGCAGCGTATGGGAATTGATCTTCCCGGGCTTGCCCTTGTTAAATCCCTTTATGAAAGGGCGAGAGCCCTCGGGCACGGAAGGCTTGGAACGCAGGCGCTTTTGCTAGCGCTTGAGGATCTTTGCGCAGATGAAAACCGGAACTGAAGGAGGTTTCAAATGAGTTCTCAGAGCTTTAAGGCAATGGTTGTAAGCAGAACCGAAGATGGGAAGTTCACGAGGGAAATCACTACCAGAAAACTCGACAGCCTGCCCGAAGGGGAAGTGCTCTTAAACGTAAAGTACTCTTCCCTGAATTATAAGGACGCGCTTTCGGCAATAGGAAACAGGGGTGTTACCAGAAATTATCCTCATACGCCGGGTGTTGACGCTGCCGGCGTGGTTGAAGGTTCAGAGAACGAGGGGTTTGAGCCTGGAGATAAGGTAATAGTGCATGGCTACGACCTTGGAATGGATACTTCCGGGGGGTTCGGACAGTACATCAGGGTTCCGGCTGACTGGGTGGTTAATCTGCCCGAGGGACTTGAGCTAAAAGAGTCGATGATGTACGGGACCGCGGGTTTTACCGCGGCGCAGTCCGTGCTGAGGATTGTTGAAGGCGGAGTAGGGCCGGAAGACGGAAAGATTCTCGTTACGGGGGCGACGGGAGGGGTCGGCAGCATGGCCGTCGCTATTCTTAGGAAAGCTGGCTACAGCGTGACAGCTTCCACGGGAAAGCCCGACCGAGAGCAGTTCCTGACGGATTTGGGGGCCGAGGAGGTTATCGGCAGGGAAGATTTAACAGACCCCTCGGGCAAGCTGCTGCTTAAAGGGCAATGGGCCGGGGCGGTCGATACCGTGGGCGGAGAGATGCTTGCCACCGCCATTAAGTCCACGAGGCAGAGAGGCGTTGTGACTACATGCGGAAATGTCGCTTCTCATGAACTCAACATAAATGTCTATCCGTTTATATTGAGGGGAGTTACGCTTGCGGGTATAGATTCGGCGAGCTGCCCGATGGAAAGAAGAAGACTCGTATGGAAAAAGATGTCAGAAGAGTGGAAGCTTGATACCTTTGAGCGGATGTGCAGGACGGTTTCCCTTGAAGGTCTCGACCCCGAGATAGACATTATACTGAAAGGCGGTCAGGTTGGGAGAGTTGTTGTTGATCTTTCCTGAAAAAAACATGTAGTTTAAGCACAGAGATGTTTTCATGATTAGGATTTTCAGGACGATGACGATGAGCAGAACGTTTCTTTTGTTTTTCATAGCCACAGCTATATCATGGAATGTGGCTTTTGCTGAAAAACATTTTTCCGAATCTCCTCCCGGGGCCAAGGTGTATATCATTTCCCCGAAAGACGGGGAGGTTGTCGGCAAAACCTTTATAGTGAGATTCGGGCTGGTAAACATGGGAGTTGCTCCGGCCGGGATCAAGCTTCCAAATACCGGACATCACCATCTGCTAATTGATCTTGAGAATCTGCCGGACATGGGAAAACCTCTTGCCTTCAGCGAGAACGTAAGGCACTTCGGAGGCGGGCAGACGGAAACGGAAATAACCCTTGCTCCCGGGAAGCATACTCTGCGTTTGCTGCTGGGCAATTATTTGCACATACCTCATAAACCTCCCGTGCTTTCGGAGAAAATAACGGTAACCGTCCAATGAGATAATGATTGGGCAAAAATACTTCAATGGCTAAAGAAATACGTACTGTAGAGTTTGTTGTCCTGCCTGTTACTAAAGCTAAGGCAAGTAAGATGTTCCAAATAGCGGGAGCCTGCCGGTACGTCTGGAACCATTTTCGGGAAAAAACCCTTGCCGACTACCAAGCATTCAAAAACGGCAAGGGAGAAAAACCGAAGACCAGCTACTTCTCGCTCGGCGTGGAGTTCACTAGGCTAAGGCATGAGACACAGTGGATGCTGGAACTTCCCGCCAATCCGATCAAGCATACCCTCAAGTATTTTGCCGACGCGTTAAAAGAGGCTATAGCAGGCAAAAAGGGTTTCCCGAAGCCGAGGAGCAGAAAGAAAACCGCTCCCAGTTTTACCATACCAAGTTCAGCTGGGGTCAGAATACGGAAGGTCAACAAAAAGTATTCTTCACTTCTTATTCCTCTGGTCGGCTGGGTAACACTTGCCCGCAGGGGCGGTGTTCCTTACAAGAACGGAATGCCCAAGCAGGCAGTACTTCGCCATGACGGGCGGAGGTGGAGAGCCTTTGTCTCCTACGAGGTCGAAGAGGAAGAAAAAATGGACGATAGAGAAGTTCTCGGAGTTGATATGAACATTCGCCAGATAGCCACTTCCGATGGACATTTTTACTTCCTGCCGGATTTGGAGAAAAAAGAAAAACGAAGAAAGTGGTATCAGAGGAAAATGGCAAGGCAGGTTATGGGGTCTAACAGAAGGAAGGACACAAAGAGGAAACTTGGAAAAGTAAGCAGAAAGATAGCCAATATACGTAAGGACTGGATTCACCAAACCACAAAGGAGCTTTCCGGAAAATGTGGAACGGTAGTCGTGGAAGACCTCAAGGTTAAGAACATGACCGCTTCCGCAAGGGGTACGATAGAGAATCCGGGAAAAAATGTGAAGCAGAAGGCCGGGCTTAACAGGGCAATGCTTGATACAGCGTTCGGAGAAATAAGAAGAAATCTTGAGTACAAGTGCGGGAGACTTGTAGAGGTAAATCCCGCATACACAAGTCAGACTTGTTCAGAATGCGGACATACAGATAAAGAGAACCGTAAAACCCAACCACGGTTCCTATGTGTGAGTTGCGGGTTTGTGTCCAATGCGGACACGAATGCCG
>CAYSDX010000053.1:0-39022 GCA_964429945.1 uncultured Spirochaetia bacterium
AAGAGTTTATGGTTCCGGGAGTCTGAAACTCCAGTCGGGCTACGCCCTCCTTCCGTTTCAGACTCCCGAAAGCTTTTCTGCGTTGGTCGGAATACACTTAAAAAAAGAAAAAAGCTGTTTAAAAAAAGGGACCACTTCTCATTACGACTCTATCATCTTTCAGAAAATCTATACCTCACAAACTTATCTTCGCATCAGGGTCTCCTGATTCAAGCGCATTTATATAAGCAAGGCAAAGTTCGCGGAACCTGTAAGTGCCGTAAGTTTTGATTTCCTGAGCTTCCACTATTGGAAAAGTAGAAAACACATAGCGCACATCGTTGCGGTCAGTAACTCCATAAAGGTGGAAAAATACTGCGTCAAGCTTGGCACGCAGATGCAATCGGCGTTCCTCATCCCATAGAAAAGGCGGTTTTACTTCCCCGTCTTCGTCAACGCAACCCATGTTACGGGCAAACGGTGCCATGTCATAGGCTGTGTATGTGAGTTCCAAAACAGCCTCCCGTATGATTTCGCCGGCTGTTTTCGGACCAAAACACGCAGTCTCATACAAATCTGGAGGAATTACTGGTAACTGCTCAACTATGTACCAGTTCAGATGCTGTCCCTGAATTTTCTGGCGTGCGATATAATCAAACTGTAGGGAGTTAAGATTTGCGAGCAAAAGTACAATATCAACTGCACTTTGTCCACCCATAGAAATAATCGGGAGTGTATTAGCTACGCCAAAACTAGGAATTAAAGCAGCGATCATAGACCGCACATTTGTCGGAGCAGTCACATCCTTGAAAGTCAGCAGATATGACATTTCCGGAAATGATATTTTGCTTTCCAGAACCCAGAATTGCGGACCGGGAAACCAACTCGGGTTTTTGTGCTGTTCCAGTGTCGCTGGCTTTGGTTGTGCGGGACGATGCTGGTTTCGAGGATTAATAATAATTTTAGCAGCCCTGTGGTCAAAAGCCTGTACCATTTTACCCTCGTATAAGGGCACCCATTCGCCCGCCGGGCTGGCGAACCGATTACCACCGATCGGGTATGCTCCCTCTTTTTCTCCAACTTCTTGGCGCGTACGGAAAAGACCAGAATCGTTCGTCATGTCAAACATACGAGTGTATTTCACCGGCCAAGCTTTTACCTCCTTACCAGAAGACCGGTTAACCAGAACAGGCAATCGCTTGTATATATCAATGGTTAGCTCCTTGTCCTTTTTAGACCGGAAAATTGGCAATGTTCCGGTGTTAGGATTAACTCGGTCGAAATCCTCAACTGTCATGGAAACCCGGTGACCTTGACCTTCCAGTTCAGAGATATCTTGAAGGAAAAAGGCGTATTGCGCTGCGTCAGGAAGTGGATTATTACTTGCGATAAACGCACAAAATTTAAATCGACTGTCTACATCTGGAAAAAACGGCGGTAGTCTGAAACGCGACCGCCGGTTCTCAAAATCGTAGAGGGCTTTCAATTTTCTCTGCGACGCCACGGTTCTGAAAAATTTTGCGGAAGTCTTGTCAGAGGCAATCCCGGAGGGAACAAGAAGACCCACCATCCCGTCGGGTTTGACGATGGTCATAGCTCTTTCAACAAAAAGAGAGTAGAGATTAAGGTCACCTCCTGAAAGCAAAGGATACTCTCCACAGGTTCTGGCCACGCGGGCCGCATCCCCGGATCGCTCCTTAGCAACATTGAAATCTTCGGCCAGCGGGTCATCTGATTCCTCCAACTCAACGATCATGCGCTTCCGGTCGGCAGCCCGGGCCGCCAAGGCAATCTCACGACGGCGTGCCGCAAACCACTCGACCTGTTGCAGTTTCACCCGGTCCCAAGGCGGGTTGCCTATTATCGCGTCAAAACCTCCCCGCAGTCCGCAATCCTCCCATTCTGACCACACTCCGGGAAACATCACCTGCCAGTTGCAAAAGCGTTCTTCCTCGATAAGTTCCCGCGCTTTTTCAAAAATTCCCGCAAAGCGCTCCGACTGAGTTTTCCCGTTTCGTATATCAGACTTTCCCAGAGAGATGTCGACGGGGTCGCCGAGTATGCCCTCGAAAAAAGAGTAGAGAGCGCTTTTGTCGTCACGGTCCCGGATGTTCAGCCAGTCAAAGGCATGCACAACCGAGAGAAAAGCATCCAGAGGCGCTGTGTCTTCCTTGATTCCCTCAAAGATGTCGGCGGAACGGTGGGCTTCGGATATCTCCTCATCGGTCAGGCCTTCAATTATCTGCATCGGAGCCGCGGTCGAGATAGCCCGTGCTATGGGTTTTTGAAGCAGAAGCGACCCTCCATACTCTTCTGCCTTTTTTACCCCATCCCTGACCCACATGCCGAACAGGCTGTTTCCGCAGCGCAGGTGGTGATCAATGAAGCTCAAGGGGGCCCCGGGCGTAAACGTATGGAGCCAGAGAGACACCTTGGCAAGCTCAACCGCCATGGGATTCTTGTCGACTCCGTAAACACAGCGCTTGAGCACCATCCGCCTGATTACGTGACGGTCGTCAAGCTGCTCGAAATTAACGCTCCACTTGCGCTTCTGCGCATTTGCCATAATCCTGTTGCGAATCCTGTCAATCCGCGCGTTTAGAGGAGATATGTAGTTTTCCACCGCGGCCTCGGCGTCGGCCATCGCCGCAATCACGCTGTCGGTAAGAAAATCCACGAGATTGACCAGAAAGTGCCCCGAACCCATGGCGGGGTCGCAGATTTTCAGTTCGAGAAGCTTTTCCGCCGGATCGGTTTCCTTAAGAAGTCCGATTTTCATATCTTCGGCCAATCCGCTTTCGGCAAGTTCCGCGATTCTGGACTCAAACTGATCCATGGACCTCTGCGCCAGAGGCTCAATTGTCTCCTTTACTATCAAACCGACCAGATCGTCCGGAGTGTAGTAGCTTCCCGACTCTTTTCTCGCGAAAATGTTCGGGCGAACAACTATCTCACCATCTTCCCGAGCGAGTTCGTATTCAAGAAGGCGTTCGTATATGGACCCGAGCTGCTGGACGCTGAGGTCACGGTAATTGATATACCGGCGACCATGCTCCGTCTGTTCAAAGGAAAGAGCATCAACCACATCGGCGACAACCTGGTCTCCGATCCGGATTTCTTCAAGAAGCGGGGTGCTCGCCCTGTCAAAAAGGCCGCCGTTGTACGGAGGCAGCCCTATTGAGGAATCACCCTGATCAATAGCGAGACAGAGGTCATCAATGGCATTCCAGTATCTTGACGCTTTTTTGGAAAAAACATCATTCTGGTCCTTGCGTCGTCCTATATCCCCACGCACTCTATCCCGCAGTGCATAGTCGTCGTAACGCGTATCGCGCACGGGCAGCAACTCGCGGTCCTCCGCGTAGAGGATGAAAAGAAGCCTGTAGAGAAAAACCAGGACGGCCTCGCGCACCTGATCCAAAGGGGCCTTGGGCGAAGCAAGTGCAAAAGCGCGGGCGAGCTCAGGGAAAACCTTGCTGAAAATCAGCTCCGAGAGGTTGCCCGCGACCCGTTCTTCGTAGAACTTGCTTTCATCAAGAGAGCACTGGTGAAACGTGCGCGGGTCAGCAGCGCCAGGAAGAAAGGCCTCCCGCCTGAACATGAGAACAAACACGCAAAGCCAGTGGCGGCGCCCGGATTCGGAAAGAACGGCCGAATCATCGTCCTTTCCGTAAATATTCAAGATCTTTGCGAGATCAATATCCAGGAACTGCTCCGAAACCGACCGGGCACCCTGATAGTAAAGCCGCCATCTCGCACCATTTGTAAGAATACCCCACCTGAGCTCTCCCGAAGTCAGATCATCCACTCGTCGAAGATAGCGAAGTACTTGCGTTGAAGGCGCCGTCACCTCATCAGGAAGTCCTGACCAGCGGTCAAGGGGACGAAGCCAGCGTTTGCACTCAACTACTGCAAGACCAAACTGGTAGCGTTTCCACTCTTCCTCAAAACTGTTGGCCTGCTCCTTAGCCGCTTCATCTGCGAACAGAAGACCATCGGGCACATCCCACCTTCCTTTTACGGCAAGATTCTGTTGCCGCAGATTCGCAGTCCAGCCCAAAGCTTCCAGCATGGGCCAGATCAGGTCGGTTTCCGTCTGGCTTTCGTTTGGCTTCCCCGAAACCGGAAACTTGCTGAATATTTCTTTAAGCGATTCGTAAAACCCGTCTACCGCGTCAGAATCAATATCCTTCCAGTCAGGCAACTCGATTATGGACTGGCTTAAAAAATCGTTGGAGAAAAGACTTCCCCGAAAAGGTTTCTCTGTATCCACTGTTAAAGGGAATTTAAAAACGTTTATCAGCTTGTTTCAAGGTTTCATTTCCTAAATGCCTCTTCCTGACATTGGCTTTGGATGGGGAAACTTCTCAAACGCGAACCTCATATCTATAATCGGTAACGCTGTAACCATGAATCAGCCTGTTGCGCATTCCAGCAATCTTGTGCCAAGAAATCTCTGGATGGCGCCACTGAGTCGTTTCAGAAACACGGCTTGCGGCTTCTCCCGCTATCTCAATCAGTCGCGTTAATGCTAATTGCAGTGTCCTGTTGTCTTCCAGTTGCTCGCGATCTGTCTTCCCCAATAAATCCACGGCTTCTCTCGCATGGCTGAGCATATCCCCGATGCTCGTATGATCATCACGCCTGCTCATACTGTACCTCTGCCAACCGCAATACTTCTTCCTGAAAGCCAGGATGAAGTCCTTTCACGGTGTGCAGTTCCACATTGCGACCCAAAATTTCACCTAGCTCAATTTCCAGTCCAGCAAGCTTAATAAAACCGACTCGGGCGTCCCGCTCGAATTCCACCAGCACATCTATATCGCTGTCGGGGCCGAAATCATCCCTGATCGCTGAACCGAAGAGCGACAGCCGCGTTATGCGGTTACGGCGACAGAACTCCGCAACCATCTTTTTTGGTATATCTATTTGCAAACTCATTTGTCCATGGCATTAAGGTTCGGAGGGACTTTATACATAGCAACTGAGTCAATTACGTGCAACTTAACCCTCTTCCCCGCTACCCGTAACAAATTATACGGAAGATTACGGCAAAAATACACAGAGAGGAAAGACTTGTTGCAGCAGAAAAGCATCACGAATGCTTAGCAGAAATCCGGGCAATTCTTACATGTCAGGCAGCATGGAGAACTTCCCGCTGTCCGCGTGGAAATTCCTGTTGTCGTCCTGCCAGACGCACCATCAAGGACATGAATACCGTGTTTTTTGAATACGGCGTAAAAATGTATGCTGTATTCATGAGCAAGGAACTGTTGCAACACAAATTCAAGTTGCTGAAAGGCAATGAATCTTTTCGCGGCGAGGGAGTCGGAAACTCCCTGCAGTTACTTGATTACTGGAGATGGTCAGGTTCCGTACTTCTGGACAACACCACCCGCGGGATTCTGGCAGAATTTCTAATTGCTACGGCACTAGGTCTTCACAAAGAACCAAGGAAGGAGTGGGATGAGTGTGATATCCGCATGGAATCCGGCACCTCAATTGAGGTTAAGAGCTCGGCATATGTGCAGTCGTGGGAACAATCCAAACCTTCCGTTATCGAGTTCGGGGTCGCTCCTCACAGAAGCTGGAACGCTGAAACTGGAGAGTACAGAGAAGGCATTAAGCGTTGGGCTAATATCTACGTGTTCTGCGTTTTCAAAGGGAAAGAACCTCTTCACCCGCTTGATACAAGTAAATGGGATTTTTATGTTCTTTCAACTAAGATTCTTGACCAAGAGTGCCCGGATCAAAAAACCATTCGCCTGAATTCCCTCAAGAAACTCAAACCCTACGAGTGTCAATACACCGACCTGAAAAAAACAATTGAGAACATAGAGCACAGTATTAAGGAAGAACTATGATAACCCATCCTAAGCTCTTGAAGTGATCGGAATCTATCTTTATGGAGATAAATGTCTATTTGGAATCTTAAGTAGATTATTAGATCTATATCTGCTTTCTGATAAAGTTACATAACGATTCTTTTAATTTACGAAGAAATATTTTAGATTACCAACAATGCCTACGACGAAGAGAATTATTTGCTTGGCCAACTCGAGGAAGTTGCATGGCAGATGTATTGCTGGACGGGAGATTGTTTCGGGCCGTCCGGCGGATTGGATTCGGCCAGTAAGCAATCGAGAAAGACAAGAAGTTTCTGAGTACGAACGCCAGTATCCAGATGGTAGCGACCCTGCACTTTTGGATGTTTTGGATATTCCGTTGCTGGAGCATCACCCGAAAGATTATCAGGTGGAGAACTGGTTGCTTGATCCAGAATTTTACTGGGAGAAAGTTGGTAAATTATCATGGAATGATCTGAACCCTTTTTCCGAGCCAGAAGGAAGCCTGTGGAAAAACGGATTCGATACTTCAAACGGTACTAACGATCAAATACCACTACATCAAGCAATAAAGGAAACAAGTTCCCTCAAGTTGATTCGGGTTGATGAGGTTCGCCTGCGAGTTTTTGCTCCCGGCCGAGCTTTCGGCAACTCAAAGAGAAGGGTTCAAGCCAGATTCCAATTTGACGATAACGATTATGCCTTGTGGGTTACTGATCCTGATATTGAGCGCTACTATCTTGCGCACGAAGACGGTTCTTATGACCTTGACGAATGTTACTTGACTATCAGCTTGGGCGAACCATTTAACGAAAACTGCTATAAACTGGTCGCCGCGGTGATAAAGAGACCAAGATGACGGAATCTATTAAAACCCAAACGATATATACCATAGGCCACTCGACTCACGAAATTGAGAATTGGATTTCGCTTTTAAAACGGCACTGTATAGATGCGGTTGCGGATGTCAGGTCTGCACCATATAGCAATCGGCAGCCGCAGTTCAATCGCGAAAGCCTGACTGACTCCCTGAAAAAACACGGAATTACGTATGTTTTCCTCGGCAGGGAACTCGGGGCGCGAACAGATGATCCTGAATGTTATGAAGATGGCAGGGTTAAGTACAGGTTGCTTGCTAAGACCAAGCTGTTCAAGGAAGGAATAGAACGAGTTCGTAGCGGTAGCAGACACAATAGTATTGCTTTAATGTGTGCGGAGAAAGATCCGCTTGACTGCCACAGAACGATTCTCGTTGCGCGTGAGTTGACCAAGACGGGGTCAGATGTCGCGCACATTCTGGCCGATGGACGGGTGGAATCACACGACGCGGTTATGAAACGCTTGTTGGAGCAACTGGGAGCAGACAGACAGCGAGACCTGTTTCTTACCGAGGAACAGCTTATGGATGCAGCGTACGATGCGAGGGAACGGCGCATCGCCTATTCCAGAGAAGAGTCCGCTCGTGAAGCACAGGAGGTTCAATCATGAGAATTTTTACCATCGGTTTTACCAGAAAGAGCGCACAAAGTTTTTTTGAAACCTTGTTGCAAGCGGGGGTTACACGCTTAGTTGATGTACGTCTGAACAACGTATCCCAACTGGCGGGATTTGCGAAGAAAAACGACCTTGCGTATTTTCTGGACCAACTCTGCTCCATTGACTATGTTCACTTTCCGATTCTTGCACCGACAAAAGAAATGCTTGACGCTTATAAGAAAAAGCATATGGGTTGGGAGGACTATGAACGCCGCTTTATTGACCTCATGGCGGAACGTCAAATTGAAAACAAGATTAACCCGGAAATCCTTGAAGATGCGTGTTTGCTGTGCAGTGAGGATGAACCTCATTATTGCCACAGGCGTCTTGTGGCGGAATATCTGAAGGAACGCTGGGGTAATGTCAGAGTAGAACACTTGGGACATAACCTAAATTCTTAAGAAGTCATCCAAACCTACGTATTATGCTTTCTTTCGCTAGGAGTAGAAAGGTAAAGAGTCCGCCAATCTAGTCCGGACGCTCAACATATATCTCTTTTCCCTTATCCGAGAATTCTCTGGCCTTGGAATCAAGCCCCTTCTGGACGGCATCCATCTCCGAGAGACCATGCTCTTTTGCGTAATCCCTTATATCCTGCGTGATTTTCATCGAGCAGAATTTCGGACCGCACATGGAGCAGAAGTGCGCAACCTTGGCCCCTTCGGCAGGGAGGGTCTCGTCGTGAAACTCGCGCGCCGTATCCGGATCAAGAGAGAGATTGAACTGATCATTCCACCGGAATTCAAACCTGGCCTTGCTGAGCACGTTGTCGCGAAGCTGCGCTGCGGGATGACCCTTCGCAAGATCCGCCGCGTGCGCGGCGATCTTGTAGGTTATAACCCCATCCTTGACATCCTTTTTGTTGGGAAGACCGAGATGCTCTTTCGGCGTCACGTAACAGAGCATAGCGGTTCCGTACCAGCCTATCATCGCTGCCCCTATGGCGGAAGTTATGTGGTCGTAGCCGGGCGCTATATCGGTAGTCAGGGGCCCGAGAGTGTAGAAGGGAGCTTCTCCGCATATCTCAAGCTGCTTGGTCACGTTCTCCCTTATCATCTGCATGGGAATGTGTCCCGGGCCTTCTATCATAACCTGAACGTCGTGCTTCCAGGCTATCTGGGTAAGTTCCCCGAGTGTGTCAAGCTCGGCGAACTGCGCGGCGTCGTTCGCGTCGGCTATGGAACCCGGCCGGAGGCCGTCACCCAAGGAAAACGCTATGTCGTAAGCCTTCATTATCTCGCATATTTCTTCAAAGTTGGTGTAGAGGAAGCTTTCCCTGTGATGCGAAAGACACCACTTGGCCATTATCGACCCGCCTCTTGAAACTATCCCCGTAACCCTGTCGACGGTAAGCGGAATGTAGCGAAGGAGCACTCCCGCATGTATCGTGAAGTAGTCAACTCCCTGCTCTGCCTGCTCTATGAGGGTATCCCTGTAAATCTCCCAAGTAAGTTCCTCCGGTTTTCCGTTAACCTTTTCAAGGGCCTGGTATATGGGAACGGTTCCCACGGGAACCGGGGTATTTCTTATTATCCACTCTCTGGTTTCGTGAATGTTGTCCCCGGTCGAGAGGTCCATTATGGTGTCGGCTCCCCACCGGCATGCCCAGACTGCTTTTTCTACCTCCTCCTCAATGCTTGAGGTGACGGCGGAATTTCCGATGTTCGCGTTTATTTTCACGAGGAAATTACGCCCTATTATCATGGGCTCGCTTTCCGGGTGGTTTATGTTGTTCGGAATTATGGCGCGCCCCGCGGCAACTTCCTCCCTGACAAAGTCGGGGGTGATGCAGCCGGTCTGAATGCGCGCGTCGAAATCCACTCCCTCGTGGTAAGCTCCGAGCTGTCCGTAGACCTCCCTAAGCTCGTCGATTCTCTGGTTCTCCCTTATGGCGATATACTCCATCTCGGGCGTTATGATTCCCTTTTTCGCGTAGTGCATCTGGGTTACGTTTCGCGAGGGCGAGGCACGAAGGGGCTTTCTTATGTTTCCGAAGGTTATCCCGTTTGCCCTCTCAAGCCTCTTTCTGGCGAATTTCGAGGAGAAATCGGGCAGTTCCGAGACATCTCCCCGTTCCCTTATCCACTTTTCGCGAAGCGACGGCAGACCCCTGTGAACGTCAATGTCAACATCGGGATCAGTATAGGGACCGCTTGTATCGTAAAGGGTTATCTTGAAGCGGTCAGCATCCGGGGCATCCGAGAGGAAGTCGTCGGTTTCAATCTCCCTCATGGCCACCTTTATGTCGTGGGTTTTTCCGTCCACATATATCTTTTTTGATTTGGGAAAAGGGTCTCTGGTTATCACGGACCCGGTAGGTATTTTCTCTTTTTTTCGAGAAGAACTCATCAGCAGAAACTCCCTTGCCAAAAACGCTTCGGACATTGATTAGTTTAGGGGATTATAGGTTCCTTTACAAATAATTTGGATAACAAAAATGCCTTGGTGATGCCCCGATCTTTCAGCGAGAAACCCTGTAAACGGCTCCTCTGCGGTCATCGGATACGAGCAGCGCTCCGTCGGGGGCAACCAGAACGTCAACTGGCCTTCCCCAAGCAGTTCCGTCGCTCCCAAGCCACCCATGGGCGAACACATCGTATGAAGCCGCGTTCCCCGATTCGTCGAGGCGCACTGAGGTCACCCTGTAACCTATGGGTACGCTTCTGTTCCATGAGCCGTGCTCCGCGATGAAAATCACGTTTTTCCAAGACGCGGGAAACATGGAGCCCGTATAGAACCGCATGCCGAGCGCCGCAACGTGCGCAGGAAGCTCCCACTGGGGAGGAGTAAATTCATCGCAGCCGCGCTCCGAACCGAACTGCGGATCCTGAACATCCGCCCCGTGGCAGTAAGGAAAACCGAAATGAAGTCCGGATTCCCCGGCACGGTTAAGTTCGTCCGGAGGGCTGTTATCATTAATTTGCTGGTCTCTGCTGATGTTATCCCTTCCGTTATCTGTAAACCAAAGCACACCAGATTCCGGATTCCAGTCAAAACCCACGGTGTTTCTCACTCCATGGGCGAAAACCTCAAGATTCGTTCCATCGGGATTGACCCTCAGGATCGCTGCGTAGCGCTCGTCGCCCCTTTTGCAGATGTTGCACGGCGCTCCGACCGGAACATAGAGTTTTCCGTCCGGTCCGAATCGGATGAACTTCCACCCATGACGTGTATCCCTAGGAAGCGTATCAATGATGACTACGGGGGCTGGAGGAGATGAGAGACGGCTTTCGATCCCGTCATAGCGGAGAATCCGGTTTATTTCCGCGACATAAAGGTCCCCGTCCCGAAACGCAACGCCGTTTGGAGTATTGAGATTGCTCGCGATTATACGGACGGTTTCGGCATAACTATCGCCGTCTGTATCGCTAAGGGCGTACACGGTTCTAGATCTGGTGCCGACAAACAATGTGCCCTTGGCACCAAGTGCAAGCGAACGCGCACCGGGCACCTCATTTGAATAAAGCGAAATGGAAAAGCCCTCGGGAAGAGATATACGTGAGAGCATGGAATCTGTGGGAATTTCCGAAGGCGCAGATTCCCGGGAAGCCTCAATACTCCCGTCCGGGGCGGTTTTTTCCCCGCAGCCACAGCCGAACAAGAGAAAAACGCAAAAACACGGAATCAGTACCTTGAAAACCCTCGGCATAAGAACCTCTCCGAAATAAAAACACTCGCAAACCCGCCGAATGTCAACATATTCGCATGGAAACAGAATAGGACCGAGAACTCTTCCTCTGTACACCGTTCACTAAATCGAACACTTGGGTAAAGTTATTACCCAACTCATTGAAGAGGTTCGGTTTATGTCTTCTCTAATTCTGGGTATTGAGACATCATGCGACGAGACTTCCGCGGCAGTGATAAGAGACGGAAAGCATATGCTCTCAAACGTGGTTTCCTCGCAGATTGACGTTCATAACGCCTTTGGCGGAGTCGTCCCGGAGATAGCATCGCGCATGCACACCGAAATAATCCTCCAGGTAATAAATCAAGCTCTTGAGAACGCCGAGACTTCCGCCGGGGAGGTGGACGCCGTAGCGGTAACCCAGGGACCCGGGCTCATAGGCTCTCTCATGGTCGGAATCTCAACTGCGAAGGCGCTCGCGTTTTCCCACGGGAAACCCCTTGTCGGGGTAAACCATCTGGAAGCGCACATAGCTGTGGCGCATCTTGAAAACGAAATTGATTTCCCCTTTGTCGCTCTCATAGTTTCCGGAGGACACACGAACCTTTACATGGTGAGGGGATTTCTGGATTTCGGGTTGCTTGGAAGCACGAGGGACGACGCCGCGGGAGAGGCTTTTGACAAGGGGGCAAAGGCACTCGGGCTCGGATACCCGGGAGGAGTTGAAATAGACAGGCTCTCAAAAAACGGCAATCCTGACGCAATCAGTTTTCCAAGACCGTTTAACAACGAATCCCATGATTTCAGTTTCAGCGGGCTTAAAACGGCTCTTCTCAACCACATAAAGAAAAACCCGGTCGAAAGCGAAGAGAACCTCTTTGACGTATGCGCCGGGTATCAGGAAGCCATAGTGGAAACCCTTATTGACAAAACGCTTAATGCCGCGAGGAAAAATGGGGTGGGAAGCGTCGTTTTAGCAGGCGGGGTAGCCTGCAACTCAAGGCTAAGACAGCTAAGCGAAGAGAGAATAAGAAGCGAAGGAATAAATGTTTTTATCCCATCGCCCGCTCTTTGCACCGATAACGCGGCCATGATAGCCACGCTCGGTTACCACATGTACTCAGATAACAGGGTGTCCGCGCTTGATATATCCCCTTATTCAACCGCTAGACGGAACCAGAAAAATCACGTTTCGTAGTCGACAACAACCGCATCCGTCGTTACCTGCCGGATGAACTGCGCGACCTTCACGTGCTCGGGGTGCTCCTTGTAGGTCTCAAGATCTTCATTCGACTCGAACTCGGAATAAAGAGCAATATCAAACGATGTGGGAAGTTCGTTAGAATTCCTGCCGATCTCCATGGTTTTTATCTCAGGAATGGTGTTTTTGAGCCCCTCTAGTTCCTCCTTGATCCTGTCCATGAGATCACCCTTGTCCGCCCCTTCGTGCGAATCCTTGATCCTCCACATCACTATATGCTTTATCACTTAGGTCTCCTTGGAAAAATACCCGTACCGAACAGTATAAACCATTTTTTCTGGAATTGCGAAAAATCCTCCATCCTATCCAAGCGGTTATCCGGCTTTTGACAACAGAGCATATATTATGCCGATAAAAGCGGATAACAGGGTGTCCGTGCTTGATATATCCCCTTGTTCAAGAGCAAGGCGGAACCAAGAAAATCACGTTTCGTATTCGACAAGAGCCACGTCTGTTCTTATCTGCCGGATGAACTTCCCGACCTTCACGTGCTCGGGATGCTTCAGGAAGACTTCGTAATCTTCCTTCGAGTCGAACTCAGAACAGAGGGCTACATCGTACGTGACGGGAAGCTCACTAAAACTTTTGCCAAGCTCCATAGTCTTTATCTCAGGAACGGCGCTTTTCAGTCCCTCTAATTCCTGTTCGAACTTTGCAATAAGCTCATCCTTGCTCATTCCTTCATGCGAATCCTTCAGTTTCCACATCACTATACGTTTTATCACCTGAGTCTCCTTGGAAAAAGTTTCTGTGTTTTTTCAAACAGCGTAAATTATTTTAACAAAATTGCGAAAAATCCCCCATCCTATCCAAGCAGCTATCCGGCTTTTGCGACAAAGTATATTCTGCAGATAAAAAAGGTATGATTTATTTTCATGCTGGAGAAAAGAGAAGTATTCAACGAGCTTCCGTTCGTTTCGAATTTCGAGAAAGACAAAACCGATTTCCTGCTTAAAATCGGCGAACTGATAGAAGTGCCCGAGCGCTACGTTCTCACCAAGCAGTTCGAACCGAGCCATTCCTTCTACTTTCTGGTTGAAGGACAAGTGAATTTCTCAATCAGCGTCGAAGATAAAACAGATGAGTTCTCCGTGGGGAAGAGCAGTGAAAAATTCACTCCCGTAGGCTGGTCGGGGTTTCGCTCTCCCAAACGCTACTACACAACGATTACATGCGAGAAACCGTGCGTGTTGTTAAAGTGGAGTCACCAGAACCTTGAAAAATTCTTTGACCAGGAACCGCTTCTCGGACGTGAATTCCTGCTTTTCGTTCTCAGCAAAAGCATAAACCTCCTAACGCATGTCCGAGCAGAGCTTGCAGGATACAACAACCTAAGCTGGGATATTGAGTCGGGAAAAACGGGCGACTTCTCCCAGGAAGGAAAATACATATCCGTGCCCAGCCCGCTTGCGCTTCTGAGGCAGTCCCCTTTTTTCGAGGTTTTTCCGGACAAGACACTTCGCCATCTGGCAAAAGCGGTCCAGAAAAAATACTATCTAAACAACGAGCCCATATTCGCTCAGGGAGATATCTCAAGGGGGATAGACATGCTTGCTTACGGAAAGGCGGCACTATGCTTCTCACCCGATACCTCGCAGGATGGAATCGAGGAATCGGTCGCACTTCACCTGATCAATCTTCCTGGATACCTGGTCGGCTGGATGGGAGCCTCCCCGGCCGGGTCAAACGACGTTACCGCTGTCGCGAGCAGGAATTCGGTTATCTACCACATAAGCGCACGCAACCTTCATAAGATCCTGAATCAGGACCCGCACTCGGCCCTGGCTCTGGCCAGAAGACTCCTGTGGCTCGTGTCGATCCGGCTTCGAAACGCCCGCGCGGGACTCATATCACAGAGATATGAACGCGAAATACTGGCCATAAGCAATCTTATCGAGCAAAACGCCATGCAGTTAAGCGTTAACTCCCCCATCCATAAGCTTCCTCATCTGCTGAATAACCCGCTGACGCTCGATGACGCCTTTAGGCTTCTGTTCAGACTGGAAAAAGAAGGCGAGAGCCTTGAGAGGGAGATGTCGCGGCTCAGCCTTGATATTCTCGGAAAAATCTACAAGGAGTACAACTTTTTCGAGGGCCTGAAAAACGTTTATCAGTCCGTTACCGCCGCGCCAAAGTCGCTTTCTCCGAGCGAGATAAGAACAATGGCGGCCAAGCAGTTCGCGGGCGTATTCAAAAACACCCCTTACGTAATCGAAGGCTGGGAGAACCTGCCCGACCGGCCGGGGCACATCTTCATATACAATCATCTGCTGAACCACCCCTACAACACCCTTCCCAACCATTTCCAGATCACGCTCGATTCCCACTTCATAAGCTCAATGGTTCTCTACGCAAAGTACGGCGAAGCCGGGATCCGCGTCGTGCGCGTCCCAAGGGCCGAGGAATACGGACACGAATATTACTACGAAAGACTCGGGCACATAAACGTCTACACAGACGAATCCAACACCGCGAGCCAGACTCCCGAGCGGAGAAAAGCATGGAGGAAAAAATTCTACGACACTGCCAGAGAATACATCGGGAAAGGATTTAACATAGTGATAAGTCCCGAGGGTACCAGCATGACAACTGAGGAATCGCCCGGGCTGTTCAGGCTAGGCGCCTTTCTCCTGGCAGCGTCAATTGAACCTGAACCTTATATCGTCCCCATAGCGGTGGCGAACTTCGACAAAAGAATAAACCAGAACGTATTTTCCCTGGTAATAAAAAAGCCCTTCAGGATATCCGATTACATCAAAAGCCCCCAGGAGAACAAAGACAAGCTTTTCGAATTCGTCAAGGAGTACGGAAACGAATACAGGACTTACGTGGAGGAGGCGGCGGGACTCGCAAGGCGAGCGGAATCCACCAAGATCAACCTAAAAACCTTTGAGCAGGTCGAAAAAGAGTCCCTAGTAATCGATAAGAACCTGTTTGAACAGGACGTAAGGATTCTTGAGAGACGTCATGTAGGGAAGAAAGATGACGCCACGGTATTTTACGGCAGTTCTAGTTTCCGCCTCTGGAGGGGAATGACAAGGGATTTCCCGGGATACAACATCTCGAACCTGGGTTTCGGCGGCGCCAGGATCGCCTACTGCCTGCATTATTTCGAACGGCTAATAAAACCGAATGACGTTAAATCCCTGGTTTTCTACGCGGGCGACAACGATATAGGAGACGGCTGTCTGCCGAAGCAGGTGCTGAATTTCTTCGTGGATTTCTACTACCGCTTCAGAGAATCCTATCCCCACACGAAATTCACGTTTGTCTCCATAAAACCGAGTCCCGTGAGGTTCCATTTTCTCGACAGAATCGAGGCGTCAAACGATCTCATAAGGCAGTTTCTGTCAAGAGAACCCAACGCTTTTTACCTGAACGTCTACGATTACATGCTAAATGAGAAGGGAGACGTAAAAGAGGGTCTGTTCACAGAAGACGGCCTACATATGAACAGAAAGGGATATGCGTTGTGGAAAGAGCTGTTTTTGGCAAACGAGAAGGAAATTTTTTATGATTCGAGACTCCAGGAATCTGAAAAGCCGCTTGAGGTTCTCCCAAAAACGGGAAATCATACGCAAATATCGACCGACCTCGGCTTAAAATAGCCCGTCACTGCCGACCGCGCTCCCTCCCCGAAGAGGGGATGAGAAGCCACATCTTTCTTTTTGAGTGACGCCCCCAGCTTGGAGAAAGCAAAACGTAATTGCCTTGGAGGAGTCTTGGACCATCGAGACGAAAAGAAAGCCTGGAGGGGCCTTCGCGCCCCGAGACGTACTTCCCGGAAACGGAAAAATCGGCTTTAGCCGAGCGGCACTGCCCGCGGAGAAAAGCCCAAAGGTCGTTTTCTTCAAACTCGATCCCTACAGCCTTCTGCCTTTTATCCATCCATCCGGCGTTTGGAAAAACCCAGTGGCGACGGCCCTCTTTGAGTTCAAGGGAAAGAACGAAGCAGGTGGTTTGCGAAACGATTTTCCTAACAGAGTATCTGAGAGTTAAGTTCATAAAGCAGCCTCAGACCGTGGAGAGCAAGATCCTTGTCAACCCGCGTCGCGCAGGCACATTCCTCAGATACCGCATCGGCGAAACCTCCGGTGATTATGACTTCCGGAGAAGATCCCATCTCCTTTTTGAGCTTCGAGCAGAGCCCGTCGATCATCGAGGCGTAACCGTAAAACAGCCCCGACTGTATGCACTCGACTGTGTCTTTGCCGATCACCTGTTCGGGTCTTTCGGGATCGACCTTCGGAAGCTTAGACGTTCCGTGGTAAAGCGCTACCGTGGATAACTCGACCCCCGGGACTATGACTCCGCCCAAGTATTCCCCTTTTTCTGAAACGCAGTCAAAAGTAGTTGCCGTCCCGAGATCAACCACTATCACGCTTCCGCCGAAACGGTGGTAAGCCGCAACGGCGTTTGCTATCCTGTCGGCCCCGAGTTCTTCGGGGTTGTAAATCCGGATCGGCATTCCCGTCCTCGTCTCGGGACCCACGATTATGGGCTGATGACCGAAATATTTCTCTACCAGTTTCGCCACCCCTTCCTGCATCTCGGTAACCACGCAGGAGAGTATGGCGCCGCTTAATGAAGAAGGCGATATGTCGTTATCGTTCATTTTCCCGAAGAGGATAATTCCGTAATCATCAGGGCTTTTGGTTCTGTCGGTATCGACTCTGAAACTGTATACGAGATCCTCTCCGGAAAATATTCCGACCATTATGCTGGTGTTGCCGACGTCAATTGCGAGAAGCATGGCTAATCAAGCCCGGTCATTGTGATCTGACCTGTTGATTGACAGGTGCAGGCACCTCCGGGACAACGAGATATTATTAATTCCGATGCAGATGAACTGGTTCGAGGGGAGTATAACTTAAAAACCGTGCAAACCGAAGCACTAAACTACGTATACCGACATGAAAACAGATTTTTGGATAGGACCAAGACGTACGAGTTTTCCTATGTGAATTGCGTTATAATCGCAAAATCTTGTATTAAAGGGGGTTTTTAGTTATGGAGAGACTTTACAATAACGCCGCAGGGCGTCGTATCAGGGGATTGCGCAGTCTTGGAATTCTTGCTTTATCAGTTGCATTCTGTCTTACCGGATTGCTTGCGCTTTCATCCTGTGATCTTGATTTTTGGGATGACAACGATGATGGAGTGGGGCCTGAAGTGACCGAGATGAGAGGATTTTATACCAGTGTTGATGCGGACGGTACAACGGATTGTCAGTATGAAAACGTTACCCTGCGCGATTTTGGAGATGTTGACAACGGTATACCTAATGTCAGACTATCCGCCACCGGTACTGTTTTTGAAGATACGGACTTTTCGCAGATAGGGATAAAGGTCGACGAAAGTGTTACGAATCCGGAAACTATTTCATCCGCTTATGTAAGTGAGAATACGGACGGAAGCTTTGATAGGCCGGGGGCATATTTTCTTGCTGCAACAACTAACAGCGATATTAACGATGGAGCCACGATATATACCGGTTACTGGACCGGCTATGCCTGGCGTCCTAATGTAGAACCTCGTCCTGTGGTGATCTGTCCATACGTAATGGTACCAGCAAGTGCTTTAGCCGAGGACAGTTGCGGAACGGATTCAACCGATATGCATACGGGATTGGCTACATACCTTATGGATGATGACGGCAGCTTAAAGGACTGCCATGATCTTTTGGATGGCGGCGTACTGTCTCCCACGAAACGATAATTGGAATGCCACGAAACGGCAAACCATAACTTAGGAACGGGCATCAGGTTAGCAACAAACCCTGCATGCCCGTTTTTTTTGTCCGTTGAACGATTTAAACAAGCCCAAAGTTCATATCGAACCTGCCTTTTGACAAAATCCTAGCAGAAAACTATTATTTCACCGCGTCCGGAAGAAGAAAAAGTGAGAATAATAGTCACAGGCGGAGCGGGTTTCATAGGCTCCTGGGTATGCGAAGCGTATATTTCCGAGGGGCACGAGGTTCTCGTGGTCGACAACCTCTCCACGGGATCTGAAAGCAATATCCCCCCAGAAGCTGAATTCATCGAGTGCGACGTAAGGAACTCGGCCGAACTCGAAAAAGCGTTTCGCCAGTTCCGCCCAGATGCCGTAAATCACCACGCGGCGCAGATAAACGTAAGAGATTCCGTTGAAGACCCCCGTTTAGATGCCGATGTAAACATAGGCGGTTCGCTTAACGTTCTAAGGCTCTGCGCGGAGCACAAAACGGAGAAGTTTATTTTTTCATCCACCGGAGGTGCCCTCTACGGAGAACCGGAAAAACTTCCCGCAGACGAGTCGACCCCGACCCTTCCCCTCTCCCCCTACGGCATCTCGAAACTCTCAACGGAAAATTACGTGAGGTACCACTCGAAAAACCATGGTTTCGGGCACGTGATCCTAAGATACGCAAACGTGTACGGAGAAAGGCAGAACCCCGAGGGAGAGGCCGGAGTGATAGGGATTTTCTGCGAGAACATAATCAGCGGAAAACCCTGCCTCATATTCGGAGACGGAGAACAGACGAGGGATTACGTACACGTCTCTGACGTCTCCCGGGCTAACCTTCTCGCCGCAAGCCTCGAAGAAGAGGGAACCTTCAACATAGGAACGTCTATCGAAAGCTCCGTAAATGATATAACGCACATCCTCGGGGAAATAACAAAAACCGGATTCGAAACCGTCCACGAAAAAGAGCGTCCCGGGGAGGCAAGGAGAATAAGCCTTGACTGCTCTCTGGCGGCGGAGAAGCTTGGATGGAGAGCGGAAGTGGCTTTGCGCGAGGGGCTTTTTAGAACATGGAACTGGTTTTCACAAGAAAGAGATTAGTAAGATCGGAAGCTTTTGCCTTTGAAAAAACCTCGTCCGTGGTTAGAATCTTGTTCTCACGGAGGCCGGAAGATGAAGGACAACGAAGAATTCTTTGATGTGCGTATCTACAAAAGATACATAACGGAAGGGGAAATCTCCCAGAAAGATTACGATAAACACATAAAATCCCTTCCCGACGTAACTGACAAGGCAACGCTCCTTGTCATTGACGAAGAAGAGGAAACCGGAGAGCAAGAAGAATAATGGAACGCTGGGATTACAAGGTAGTCTCGACCGACGTGCTTGTCAAAAGGCCGCAGGACCATGATATAGACGTCTACAAGGAAGAGGTTGACTCCCGAAGGGAAAGCACGAGGGGAAACCTTGAAGATTCTTTGGTTTCGCTCGGCGAGGAAGGCTGGGAACTTGCCACAATTACCGGCGAATTCGCCATATTTAAAAGAAGGGTCAGCTAAACGTCACTGCCACTCTATGGTGCCGGGAGGCTTCGTGGATATATCATACACGACCCGATTTATCCCCTTTACCTCATTTATTATCCTCACCGAAATCTTCCCGAGCAGGTCATAGGATATCTTCGACCAGTCGGCGGTCATTCCGTCCGTACTGCTCACGGCCCTCAGCGCGCAGACATTCTCATAGGTGCGCTCATCGCCCATCACCCCGACTGTCTTCACGGGAATAAATACGCAGAAAGCCTGCCATACCTCGTCGTAGGCACCTGATTTCTTAAGCTCGTCGATAAAAATGCTGTCAGCATGCCTCAGTATGGAAAGTCTCTTGCGCGTGACTTCCCCCATTATCCTGATCGCAAGACCGGGACCGGGAAAGGGGTGGCGGCCTATCAGGGAGGGAGGAAGACCGAGCTTCTCGCCAACGCTTCTCACTTCGTCTTTGAAAAGTTCTCTCAGGGGTTCAACTATCTCAAGGTTCATTTTTTCCGGAAGTCCCCCGACGTTGTGGTGGGACTTTATAACGGCCGAGGGCCCCTTGACGCTCACACTCTCAATCACGTCGGGATAGAGGGTTCCCTGGGCAAGAAAGCGGACGCCGGATATTTTCTCGGCCTCTTCCTCAAACACCCTAACGAACTGCTCCCCCATAATCTTCCTTTTCGTCTCGGGATCTTCAACGCCCTCAAGATGAGAAAGAAACCTCTCAGAGGCGTCCACGTGAACGAAGTTCATCTCAAACCCGGAGAAAGCGTCACAGACTTCCTTTGCCTCATCAAGCCTCATGCACCCCGTATCAACGAAAATACAGTAAAGCCTGCGGCCAACCGCCTCGTTAATAAGAGCCGCAGCAACCGAGGAATCTACTCCTCCCGAGAGCCCGCATATGATTTTGCCGTCCCCGACTCTTTCTCTTATATCGTGTATTGAGTGCTCTATGAAAGATCCCGCCGTCCACTTGCCACCGAGGCCCGCTACCTTGAAAAGGAAGTTGGAAAGAATCTCGGCTCCGAATTCTGTATGCACAACTTCCGGGTGGAACTGCACTCCGTATATGTCTCCGCTCGCGTTCCTGACCGCCGCGCACTCCGTGTTCTCGGTATCGGCTATCGCCGCAAACCCCTCGGGCACCCTCAAGACCCTGTCGCCGTGGGACATCCAGACTCCCGAGGTCTTCGCCACGCCCGAGAAAAGCGGATCTTCAGTGACCAGGTTCAAAACGGCGGGTCCGTATTCCCTTTTCTCAGAGCGCTCAACTTCCCCGCCGAGCTGGAAGACCAGCACCTGAAGCCCGTAACAGATACCCAGAACGGGAACTCCCAAAGACAGTATCTCCTCATCCACCCTGGGAGAAGCATCCTCCCAGACGCTTGAGGGCCCTCCGGAAAGTATTATCGCCCCCGGCGGGTCTCTGCTTATTTCGTCTGCGGAAGTGTTGTATGGCTTTATCTCGGAATAGACCCCGAGATCCCTCGTGCGCCTGGCGATAAGCTGCGTATACTGGGAACCGAAATCAAGAACCAGAACTTTTTCGCGCATTTTAGGGTAAACCGCGCTCCCTGAAGCTTGCTTTACGAGACAATAAAACCGTTATCACCCGATCCTGTAGTTAGGAGATTCCTTGGTAATTACGATATCGTGAACGTGACTTTCCTGAAGCCCGGCATTGGTAAGCTTCACAAACTTTGCGTTTTTCTGAAGCTCTTTCACCGTCGCGGAGCCCGTGTAGCCCATCCCCGCCCGAAGCCCACCGACCAGCTGGTAGACTATGGCTCCTATATTGCCTCTGTAAGGGACCCTTCCCTCTATTCCTTCGGGAACAAGCTTGGCTTCCATCATCTCATCGTCCTGGGCGTAGCGGTCCCTGCTTCCGGCCCTCATCGCTTCAATCGAACCCATGCCACGGTACACTTTGTAGGTTCTCCCCTGGTAGAGAACAACCTCCCCAGGAGCTTCATCCGACCCGGCGAGCAGATTTCCTATCATGACGGAATCCGCGCCGGCGGCAAGCGCCTTGGTTATATCCCCCGAGTACTTTATTCCCCCGTCTGCTATCACGGGGATATCATGTTTCTTCGCTACTGAGCAGGTCTTCCTTATGGCCGTTATCTGCGGCACTCCTATGCCGGCTATAACGCGCGTCGTGCATATCGATCCGGGTCCGACCCCCACCTTAAGGCAATCCACACCCGCTTTTATAAGATCCTCGGCCGCCTCGGATGTAGCTATGTTGCCGGCCACAAGATCTATATCGGGGTACTTCTTTCTTATTTTGGCCAGGCTGTCGAGCACCCTTTTCGAATGCCCGTGGGCGGTATCCACCACTATGACATCGCAACCCGCCGCGACAAGCTCATCCACCCGCTCCTGGCTGTCCTTGTCAACCCCGACCGCAGCTCCCACAAGAAGCCTTCCCATCGTGTCCTTGGACGCCTTGGGGAACTTCTCTATTTTCTCTATGTCCTTCATGGTTATAAGGCCGCGAAGCTTGAAGCCCTCGTCAACCACGGGAAGTTTCTCTATCTTGAACTTGTGAAGAAGCTCCTTGGCTTCCTGAAGAGTGGTGCCCTCTTTAACTGTGACAAGATTTTTTCTGGGCGTCATGACCTTGTCGATTTTAAGGTCCATGTTCTTTTCGAACCTTATGTCCCTGTTGGTGATTATTCCGTGAAGAGTGTTGTTGGGCTTTACGACGGGAAGACCCGAGATATCGTTTTTAACCATTATCTCAAGCGCTTCACTGACCCGTGTTCCCGGCCGTACGGTCAGAGGATTCACTATCATTCCGCTTTCGTATTTTTTTACCCTTTCGACCTCGCCCGCCTGCGCCGGGATGGAAAAATTCCTGTGGATTATTCCTATGCCGCCTTCCTGCGCCATGGCAATCGACGTCCGGGACTCGGTTACGGTATCCATAGCCGCGCTCAGTATAGGGATATTAAGGGTTATGCGCCGGGTGAGCCTTACTGAAACGTCAACTTCGCTCGGAAGAACTTCGGAGTAGCAGGGAGAAAGTATTACATCGTCAAAGGTAAGCGCTTCTTCAAAAACAAAATCCTGCATAGCAGTTAGCCGGCCTTCTTTGTGGCAGTGACCTTCCTTGCCCTAGGTTTTTTTGCTTTCGGGGCGGGTTTTGCTTTTTCCTTATCACTGGGAACATCGCTCCCGCTCATACTTTGAAAACCCTTCCCGAAAAGATCCAGAATTTTCTTTCTCGCGTCGGAAGCCTCAACCCCGAGCTCAATCTCTATTTCCTGCTCTTTATCAAGAAGATTCAGGAAAACGGATACGATACCCACATAAGTCGTATCGTCCACTTTCTCAAATCCCATGGATTTCAAAAGCTTCTTGGGAATGACCGGAAACTGGAAATCAACAGTGTCGACAGATTCCTTGGAAAGGGAACCATCTTGACTTATGCTTACTTTTATTCGTGTAGATTTCATCGCTTAACCACCGGATTGCTCTATAATAAGAGATCGTAGTTTACTAAAAACGGCTTAATAAAGCAATTTAAGTCCTTCCAAATGCATCTGCACCGTAACAATTTTTGGGATCCGGTTTCCGTAATGAGAGCGGGGAAGGCACGGCACCAGCCGTATCGCAGCAATCTGACAGCCGGATTTCTTGATTAAGACACAATGCAGCACTGATTTCCACAGAATCCCCAGCCCTAAACAGATCCCCTTAGCCCTCGGACATCACTTCGAAATCCGTAATCTCGATTTCATACTTAAGGCCCAGCATCTTGTTAACGGAAAGGTAAAAAGTGTTGAAAAAGACGGTGTTGCCGGGCTTTATGTTGACATTGGCAGAGGCATCAGTACCGGTGAGCACCGAGAGGTCATCCCCGCTTTTTCTGTTCAGCTCCTGAAGAGGATGGCCAGTATCGGCATTTCTAAGGTCCCGAATCGAGAGGGTGTTTCCGGAATAAAAGTCCTGAACGTAAACGGTCCGCCCCGATACCTGAAAGCTGCTTCTGAGCTTTATGTAGCTGACGGGCATATCGCTTTCATTCATGATCTCCCCGCGAACGAAGAAAAGGTAGCCTTTCTTTGTGCTTATCCACTGGGATTCCATATTTCTTACGATCAGTTTGCGGGAAATGCCATCGCTCCCCCAGAACCACTGCTCGGGGTAAAGTCCGAACTTAAAAGCCCCGAGACCCAGTGCGAGGAGAACCGCTATCAGGATAGGTCTGCGCAGGTATCTTCTCTTTTTTCCTTCGTCTATACCGTAAAATATCTTTTCCGCATCCATAAGCCCGGCCCCGGAAATAAAAAGCCTTCTAAAAGGCAAAGCGATGCCTTCGGAGGCAGATTATAACCATAATACATGCTTTTCCCCACAAACCAAGTCTTCCTCGCGGACCACAGTCCGGAAAAGCATCTGGAACCATTAACCGCTTCATTTTACAACCGCCATCCTTCTAGCTATAAATATTAATGAAAAAAGGGTCCCAAGCCCCGCCCTACGTAGAAATTCAACCTCGTAAATAAGAACATATAGGGAGAAAAAACCATGATCAAAACTCTTAAGAATAGTAAAACTCTTTGGGTCTTAATACTTGCGGCAGGAATGATTTTCGGTGTTTCCGGCGACGCGGTCGCCCAAAGTGGCAGTTTTTACATCGGAGCTTCAGCCGGGATTGAGCGTGCGAGCATGGAACACGCGAAAACCGTTGACAACACCGATGTTCCGACCAATTTTCTCCAGCACGGAGAAATCTACAACACCAGCGACTCGGCAAGCAAAACGGGTTTTTCAGGCGGACTCTTCGCCGGCTACCGGCTCAATCTCGACCCAAGCGCCACCATCTACTTAGGCGTCGAGATTGACGGACAATTCCACAGCGGCACAATAAGCGGAACGCTTCCCGGAGAAGGCCAATCTCAAGGCCGAAACCAGCACGGAGAGGCCTGGCCGGACGAGTGGAGTGTCGAGAGAAAAAACAGCTACGGCGTGACGTTGATGGCAGGGTTTAGCCCCCCGTTTCTGATCTCGCTTCTGGGTCCGGGTGCCGGAATCTACGCTCTTGGCGGCGTACGCCGCTTGGATGCGGAGTTAAAGGTTGATTACAACGGCTGCCCAACTGGCGACGTGCTCTGTGGTCCCGGCGAGTTTACCGCAGAAGGCACCAATTCCTACGACGAGACTTTATACGGGCTGACAGTAGGTGGAGGTCTTGAAAAGATGATCGGCGATAAGATAGGAATCCGGGGCGAGATACGCCATACGCAGTACGGAAAGGAGGACCGGGAGGCTTTTGCGGATTCTGAGGTCAAGGTTCCCATATCGCTTGACGGAAGCGAAACCGGCTTTTCAGTAAAAGCGGTTGTGTACTTCTGAACCGCTCCTAGTCGGTCGTCTCGCAGAAATCTCGGTCCCGTTCAAGAAGACTCTTTCTCTCCCGACGGCTTTTGGATTCGGGAGAACAACAGTTAGCTTGGAGTTCCAGACAAAGTGGGCCTTGTAGCTTTTCCCGAGAAAACTGCACCCGAAACTACCTGTTCCGCGCACAGCAAAACAGATTGAAAAAAATATCCCTTTATGTAATAATAACGCTCATTGCCTTTTTCAGGAGTGGATGAATGAACCCGGCTAACCCCTTTGCGTCCCTTCGGGAGGAAATGGATAAGCATGTCGTCGGACACGACGAAGTGAAAACCGCTCTTCTTCTGGGAATAATCTCAAGAGAGCACATTTACATCGAAGGTCCTCCAGGTACGGCAAAGACCATGCTTTCGGAAATCGTTTCCAAGGCGGCCCAGCTCAATTTCTTTTTCTACCAGCTTCACAGAGACACCAGGCTCTCAGAACTTGTCGGAGACCTCACCATAGTGAAGGAAGACACCGAACTCGGAGAAAGGATAAAGCAAGATATCATAAAGGGCGGCATACTGATGTCTGAGATCTGTCTTTTAGACGACATATCGCGCGCGCCAGGGGAATCACTCAACATACTCCTTCGGATACTTAACGAAAGAAAATTCTTCAACGAACCTATCCCCCTTCTGACAGCCATAGCGACAAGTAACCCGACGGCGGACGAGTACTACAACGAACCCCTTGATCCGGCAAACCTCGATCGGTTTATTCTTCAGGTGAAAGCCCTTGGAATTTCCTACGGAAGAAAATGGGACGAAGCCAGAAAGGTTATCGAGCTTTACGCCGAAAAGCCGTTTGAAGAAAAAATACCGAAAAGAGTAAGCAAAAAGCTTTTCGACAAAAGCTACAAGAAACTTGAGAAAATCCAGATCCCGCCCGATGTGCAGGAAGGTCTTGCGAGGTTTACCGCCATAATGATTGAGGATTTCGGACTTAACGAAACCAACTCCCTTATTACAGACAGGACATTTTTCGTAAAAGCACTCAAGCTTGTCCGCTCCCACGCGCTTCTGAACGAAAGAGAGGTATGTTCAAGAGAAGACCTCGACGTTTTAAGATACATGACCGCTTTCCGGGTTCCTCCCGACGTCTACGAACAGATGGACAATATTCTTCGGAACATAGTCCAGAATAAAAAAAAAAGCCAGATGACCAGCTAAAGCCTGATCCGGATCAGATGCCTGATTCGGAATTCGATCAGGATTTTTCTCAGGAGCCCAAAGGGGAAATCCCTGACGAGGAAGCGGACAAGGAGACCGAGAACCCGCTTGCCGAAGCCCAGAAAACCTTCTTCGACGCACTCAAGGATCTAAAACAGAACCTTGACAACAACCAGAGCGAAATGGCCCCTCCCGAGGGCCAAGACGTGCCGAGCGACCCCACGGGAAACCCCCAGGACAGCGGAAACACGGAAAGGGAGGACAAATCTGCACGCGCCTACATGAGCAGCAAATCCACCAAGGCCGGAGAGGACGACGATACTGTCATCCCGGGAAGGGGAAATACGGAGACCGCCGAGAACATAAAACGCATCATGAGAGTCCTTGAGGGCAATTTCCAGAAAAGCATGGCCAAGAAAACCTCCCACCCGGGAGGCTCCCCCAGAAAATGGAAACGCATGTCCTCCTTTGATGAGATAGAGGATATAGATCCCGTAGAGGCGTTCATATGGTCCCAGCATACCTCTCCCAAACTCCCGCGGGTTCACCTTCGAGAGAAAGAGACGCTCGGAGGAGAAATAGCCATACTCAGGGACATAAGCACTTCGATGATGGGAGTTTACAGCGAGTGGTCTTCATCCGTCGTAAAAGGAGTAATAGAGCTCGCGAGAAGAAAGAGAATGAGAATTGGCTATCTGGAATTTAATCACCGCTCAAGAAAACACACGAAAAATTCCCGCTTTTTCACTAGGGACTACAGGTGGATAGAACAGCTTGCGGAGAAAACGGACTGCTCTGGCAACACAAACTACGAAGAGGCGCTTGGAGAAGCACTTAAGGAATTCCGAGGCAGAGGGCTTAGAAACAAGCACATACTCTTTATAACCGACGGAATTCCAACTTCCGGCGATCCAAATGTCGAAGCTCAGAGAGTACGCGCAAAAAGTATAGGCGTCTGCATACACTCCATATTCATCGGGTCGAAGAACTACCCGGCAATACTTGAAATAATTTCAAAAGAAACGGTCGGAACACAGTTCATGGCGTCAAAGGGGCGTGACGACATAATACGCATAGAGAGAAAAGACAGAGCTTATCTGCAAGCCGAGCAGGAAAAAATCGCCAGATCGCAGCATGACGGCTTCGCAAGAGCGTTCAGAGGAGAGTTCTAGTGCGCCCGAAAGATGTTTCGAACATAGAAGATTATTGCTTCGCCTTCTTTAAAAGCTTGTTCACGGCATTTAGATGATCCTCGTATTTGCTTGAGAAAATATGGACCCCGTCTCCGTTTGAGACGAAGTAAAGATAGTCCACGTCTGCCGGTTCAAGCGCCGCGCGGATTGAATCAAGACCAGGGGCGGCTATCGGGCCCGGGGGGAGTCCTGAAACCACGTAGGTGTTATAGGGAGAAGGGAAACTCAGATCTTTTTTTCTAATATCGCCGTCAAACTTCTCACCAAGAGCGTAAATCACCGTCGGGTCAAACTCAAGCTTCATCCCTTTGCGAAGCCGGTTGCGTATTACGGCCGAAACAAGAGGCCTCTCCGGGGAAAAAGCCGTTTCTTTCTCTATCAGTGAGGCGATGGTCACAATCTTCTTGATATCGGGTTGTGTGCTTGCGATACCAAGCATCGCGCAAACTTTCCGAAATCTATCGAGCATCGTTTCAATTACCTTTTCCGCAGGGTAGTCCCGCACTAAGAAATAAGTATCGGGAAAAAGGAATCCCTCAAGATTCGAAACGTCCACGCCAAGTTTTTTCTTGGAATACTCACCGTTTTCCGCAACCGCGAGAAACTCTTCCCGGGAAACTATCTGCGAGGCATCGAGAATCCCGGCCATCTGTACAAGAGTAATCCCTTCGGGAAAAGTGACTTTCCTTAAAGACACTTCGCCGCGACGCAGCTTTCTATGAACAGCATAAGGCGTCTCGCCGGCTGAAAACACGTATTCGCCGTGCTTAAGCTTCCTCTGGTTTCCGCTTAAAAAAGCCGAAAGAAAAAAAACCTCAGCTTTTCTTATCACTCCATCCCCTTCAAGCTTCTCCGCTATAGCAGACAGGCCAAGGCCTTGCGGTATGTCGACAATTTTTGTCTCAGTTGAAAAACCGTCTAGGAAATAGAACCAAGCAGACAAAGCTAAGAGAAGGAAAATAAAAACCGCAAGCCCCGCTGATAAACGGTTAAATCGACGAGTCGCGCTCATCTGGAGAGTATCACCATCTCGTTTCGGTGGATTATCTCATCGCTGTACCTGTACCCAAGCACATCCTCTATTTCCGATGACCTCTTTCCGAGGATCTTCCTTACCTCTGAAGAACCGTAGGAACAAAGCCCTCTTGATATCTCGACCGCAGAGGAATTAAAGCAGCTTACAAGATCTCCTATCCCGAATTCTCCCTCAACTTCCTTTATTCCCGAGGGAAGAAGGCTCTTGCCTTTCTTGGTAATCGCCTCTGTGGCGCCCTCATCCAGTATGAGTTTCCCCTGAGGCTTAAGCGTATAGGCAATCCAGTGCTTTTTGCCCGTGAGCCTTTCCCTTGTCGGAAGTATCACGGTTCCGTATTCGTGGCCGTCAAAAATACTCAGAAGAGAATCTTTTCTTTTACCGTTTGCGATTATAGTCGGCACCCCGAAGGCAGCGGCAGACCTTGCCGCCTGAACCTTGGTTCTCATCCCCCCGGAAGTGGTCTTGCCGAAAGTATCTCCGGCAAAGGATTCTATTCTCGAATCTATCTCCGCGATCGTGGAAAGCAACTTTGCGTTTTCGTCTTTCGCCGGATCCTTGTCGAAAAAACCCTCCACGTTGCTCAGCAGCACGAGAAGATCCGCTTCCGTAAGGGAAATCACAAGCGCCGCGAGATTGTCATTATCGCCAAACATAATTTCCTCGAAGGCCACCGTGTCGTTTTCGTTTATAACGGGAATTATCTCCATCTCAAGCAGTCGCCGGATGGTCTTTCTAGAGTTAAGAAATCTCTTCCTGTCGGAGAAGCCGTCGCGGGTAAGCAGAATCTGCGCGACATTAAGTCCGAACTCGGAAAAAGCCTCTTCGTAATTCCTGATAAGCTCGGTCTGACCGCAAGCCGAGATCGCCTGTTTTACGTCTATCTCCTGGGGTTTGGTCGAAAGACCCAATTTCTTCATCCCCGACGCTATGGCTCCCGAAGAAACTATGATCGTTCTAACTCCCCTCTGCTTAAGGTTAAAGATCTGCTTTGCCATTTCCTTGAAAACAGACTCGTTAAGAGACCCGTCGCCGTGGGTAAGCACGCTGCTTCCTATCTTGACTACGGCGGTCTTTACCTTCTTGATGAGATTTTTTCTTTCCTGCTCGCTCATGGCGGTTCTATTTTACCCAAATACAAAAATCCATCCTATTTGACAACAAATAAGGGCCTTGATATCTTTTCAGTTCGCTTTCGTTGCGGGAATAGCTCAGTTGGCTAGAGCGTCTCCTTGCCAAGGAGAAGGTCGCGGGTTCGAATCCCGTTTCCCGCTCCACTCCCCACATGGTATGTTCCGTTCATATCCCGGTTTCTTCGAAAAACTCGCCGATTTTTCTGCGGGTCACTATATCAGCCTCATCATCAAAAGGGGTTTCCATCAGATTTATGATCACAAGCGCGACTCCTTTGGAGAGAGCTAGGCGAGGAAGTCCGCTCGCCGGAGCAACGAGAAGGGAAGAGCCCATAACGATAAGCGCTTCCGAGTTTGAAACGAGATCAATCGATTTCTCCCACGGTTCCTCTGGAAGAGCCTCCCCGAAAAAAACGGCATCGGGCTTCAAAATCCCCTCGCACCGCGAGCAGAGCGGAGGATTTTCTCCCTCAAAAACCCTGCTCATCACATCTTCCATCAGATAGTACTCCCGGCACTGGAGACAAACAACGCGTCTTACGGAACCGTGGAGCTCAAACACGTTCTCAGAACCCGCCTTCGTGTGCAGGCCGTCCACGTTCTGCGTTATAACCCCCTTGAGCCAGCCCCTTTCCTCAAGACGCGCAAGTGCGTAGTGGCCCGCATTGGGTTCGGCGGCAGCCCTTACCGGGTAGGATTCCATGGCGTAGGAATAGTAATTCTCGGGATTTCTCAAAAACCCGGAGAGCGAGACCACTGACTGGTCCATTTTTTCCCACATGCCGGTTCCGGGAGAACGGTAGTCAGGTATTCCGGATTCGGTACTTATTCCGGCTCCAGTGAAGGCAGCCGCGCTCTTGGTTTCCTCCAGCAGTTCCAAAAAAAGCTTGACTTCCGTTTCCATAAAGTACGGCCGGCACTACCCGGCAAAAGCAATGAAGTTCGGAGTTCCCTCCACGCTCCCACACCACCTTCTGACTGACGGATAAATCTCCAGGTCAAACCCCCCTTCGCCACAAAGCATTGTGTAGGGATAGCACGCGATGTCCGCTATGGAGTAACTCCCGCAGAGAAACTCGTTTCGGGAAAGGTGGTCTTCAAGAATCGCAAGCGCGACGTTTCCTTGTGCGTGAAGTTTCTCTAGCGTCCCTAGCGGCACCTGATCGGGGGGCAGAAACTTCACAAAATACCTTGCGAGCGCCAAGTTAGGATCTATAGTCGTCTTTCCGAAAAAAGTCCACTGCGCAATCAGACCATAAGTTTCCGGATCGTCCGATAGATAGGGATTCGGAGAAAATTTCTTTGCCAAGTAGAAAAGTATCGCGTTTGATTCCCACATAACAAAGTCCCCATCCGCAAGAACCGGAATCTTGCAGTTGGGATTAAGCGCGGAAAACTCCTTTTTTTTATGTTCCCCCGCGAATATATCCACAGTCACTCCCTCATATTCGACCGAGAGCTGGTGCAGGAGAAGTTTCGCCTTGTAGGCGTTTCCAGAAAGCGGATGTTCGTAGAGTCTTATCATTTAATCCCTCACATATTGCAAGAATTCTTCGCTCAGAAGCTCAGGGCCCAGTATCTCGCGCAGAGTTTCCTTTCGGGGGAACACGTAGGTCACCGCGGCGCTTGCAAGCTCGGTTCCGTCCTCATCCCTTATGACCGAATCGACTTCAACTCTTCTTCCCCTGATCTCCCTTATCTTGGCTCTCACGTCAAGCATTGTGCCGCTTGGAACCTTTTTCATGTAAGCAATGTCTATTTTCGCCGTAAAGGCAATCTTGCGGGTTTGATTGAACATGGCCCAGAAAGAAACCTCGTCGACAAGAGCACACTGAACTCCCCCGTGCACTATCCCCGGCCAGCCGCAGAAATGCTCCTCGGCAGAAATGGTAGTGAAAACCTCGTCGGTTTCCTGATCATGAAAAAATTTAAGGCGGAGTCCGTGCTCATTGTGCGGACCGCACGCAAAGCAGTTATAGCCTGGAAAACCGGAGAGCACGTTTTCGACTTCCTTTATCATCAGTCTCCCTCCGCGACTTTCGCAACCGCGGCCACAAGTTCCTCGGGCTCAAGGTTTATGACTTTCACCCCTTGGGCGGCTCGGCCCGTGTTACGTATCTCGGAAACGCTCGTTCTTATAATCTTGCCGCCTTGATTACTTATGAGCATTATCTCCGTATCATCATCCACCTGGAATCCCCCGACCACTCTTCCATTTCGCTCGGTTATGTTAACGGTTTTCACCCCCACCCCTCCCCTTTTCGTGAGCCTGTACTCCGAGATTAGGGTGCACTTGCCGTAGCCCATCTCGGTTATGGTAAGTATCTGCGCGTTCTGGTTCCTTATGACCTCAAGACTCACCACCTTGTCACCTTCTCTGAGCCTTATACCTTTAACACCTGTCGACACCCTGCCCATGTTCCTGACGTCCGTGCCTTTGAACCTGATCGCCTGTCCATTCCTTGAAGTAAGAAGCACTTCGTCCTCCTCGGACGCAAGCGCCGCTCCCACAAGTTCATCTCCCTCGAGTATGTTAAGGGCTTTTATCCCTCCTACGCGGGGATTTGAATATGCTCTCAGTTTCGTTTTCTTAACGATTCCGTTTCGAGTCGCCATGACTATTGAGACATCCTCGGCGAAGTCCTTTACGGGCAGCACGGCTGCCACCTTCTCTCCCTTATCAAGATTAAGCAGGTTCACCATCGCCCTTCCCCGCGCGGTGGGAGAGGCCTCGGGAATCTGGTAGACCTTGAGCCAGTAGCATCTTCCTAGGCTTGAGAAAAACAGAATGCTGGTGTGTCTTGACGCGGTGAACAGGTCGTTAACGAAATCGGCATCCTTGGTGCCCATTCCGGTTCTTCCCCTCCCGCCCCTTCTCTGATTCCTGTAAACGCTGAGCGGTATGCTCTTTATGTAACCCCCGTAGGTGGTAGTAACCACCATCTCCTCGTCGGTTATAAGATCTTCGATGGATATCTCCCCGACGTCCTCAACGATCTCGGTTCTCCTTGTGTCCCCGAATTTTTCCCTCAGCTCGGTTAGTTCTTCCACCGCGAGATCGAGTATCAGTTTTTCGCTTTCCAGTATTTCCCTTAGTTTGGCCACGGTTGCGATAAGCTCGCGTCTTTCCTCAAGTATCTTGTCCCTCTCAAGTGCCGTAAGTCTCTGAAGGCGCATCTCCAAGATGGCTTGAGCCTGGCGCTCCGAAAGCGCAAACGTCCGCACAAGACCCGCTTTCGCGGCCGCGGGGCTCTCGGAACCTTTTATGAGCTCCACAATCTCATCGAGGTTGTCAAGAGCGATCTTGAACCCCTCAAGAATGTGAAGACGCTCCTCCGCCTTGCGAAGCTCATACTGGGTTCTTCGGGTAATTACTTCTTTTCTGTGCTCTATGAAGTAGGCAAGGAGTTCCTTTAAGCTAAGAACCTTCGGCTGGTTTCTCACAAGCGCCAGCATTATGATGCCGAAGGAGGTATACATCTGCGTATGCTTGTAGAGCTGATTAAGAACCACCTGGGCGTGCTCTCCGCTCCTCACGTCGATAACGAGCCTTATACCTTCTCTGTCGGACTCATCCCGTATATCGGTGATCCCCTTTATCTTTTCCTCTCTTACGAGTTCGGCGATTTTCTGGGCAAGCCGCGCCTTGTTAACCTGATAGGGAAGCTCGGTGACGATTATCACCTCCCTTCCTCCTTTTTTCTGCTTCTCTATGCGAACCCTTGCCCTCGTCCTGACTATTCCGCGGCCGGTGGCATAAGCAGTGCGGATGTCATCGCGACCGCTTACGAAACCCCCCGTGGGAAAATCTGGCCCCGGCATGATCTCAAGAAGCCTGTCCACAGTGATGTTGGGGTCGCGTATCTGTGCCACTACGGCATCGAGAAGCTCCCCAAGGTTATGAGGAGGAATATTGGTCGACATGCCCACCGCGATTCCCGAAGAACCGTTTAGAAGCAGGTTCGGCACCTTGGTCGGCAGTACGCTCGGCTCAAGTTCCCCCCCGTCGTAGTTCGGATAGAACTCAACCGTTTCTTTATCCAGATCCTCAAGCATCTCAGAAGAAATTCTCGAGAGCCTGACTTCCGTGTAGCGCATGGCCGCCGGGCTGTCCCCGTCAACGGAGCCGAAATTGCCCTGCCCATCGACAAGCGGGATCCTCATGGAAAAATCCTGAGCCATACGGACAAGGGAGTCGTAAATCGCCGAGTCTCCGTGAGGGTGATATTTACCCATGACGTCCCCGACCACCCTTGCGGATTTCTTGTAGGGACGGTTCCACACATTTCCTGCCTCGCTCATCCCGTAGAGAATTCTCCTGTGAACGGGCTTGAGTCCGTCGCGCACGTCGGGAAGAGCCCTTCCGACTATGACGCTCATGGAGTAACTGAGATAGGACTCCTTCATCTCATCTTCAATGTTTACAGTCTGCACTCTGGATGAAGTGTCCATTCCTGAAAAAACCCTCCAAAAGAAAGAAAAAGAATGCTAGCGGAATAAACCGGTTAGATCAGTATTTTACATAAATAAATCCATGTCTTCCAGAACAAAACGCATACTTTGTCGGTAAATCGTTCGAGTTATGAAAAAAGTCGTGAAAAGACGTAATTGAATCGCTGTATCAACAATATTTGACAGAGCTTGAATACATCGATGAATCGATTTCAAGGCTCAGTGAACCAACACCCGCTCAAACATTTTGGTAGATAGCTTGAATATATTGTCATAATTGACAATATATTCAAGCTTATGTATTGTACCCCCAGAACAATAACCAGAGGAATCATGGTCGGACGACCGTCTAACAAAGATCAACGACAGTCAGAAGTGATGAAGGCCTACGTTTCGGCCGTCGCTAAGTACGGTCTCGACGGGACAACACTGGAAATTATCGCGAAAACAGCTGGGCTTTCTCGACCACTCATTCGGCATCACCTCGGCAACAAGGCTGAGATGAGCGAGATGTTAACGTCTCATGTGTTGGGTGAGTTCGACGAAGCGACTTTGCAATTACTTACATCTTTACCCGAGAAGAGGGGCTTAGAAACATTGATTAAGTTTATGACGACGCCTCATGAAGATTCCGATCCAGAACTTATTCTTGCTTTTGCAGCACTAACAATGAAGTGCAGCAACGACCCCAAGCTGGCTGAAAGAATTAAATCATCGATTGAAAGATTTGAGAATGCGCTCTGTCAGATCATTAAGACCAAATATCCCGAAAATGACAAAGGAAGCATTGAAGCCGTATCAAACGGATTAGTATCTATCTACTTCAATGTAGTGTCACTTGAATCATTGTCCTTTTCAAAAAACTTCTATCAGCGTTCACGTCTTGCAATGGAAAAACTTATTAATTCGTTAAAGAAAACACCGCAATATGAATAATTCACGCATCTTAAATTATCTCACTTTTGCAATCCTGATGATATCCACTGCTTTGGGATATCAATTATTCTGGGGAATATTGTTCCTGTTCTGGACGATTCCTAGTTTCCGTTCAGGAAATACTTTTCTGCTAACCTATGTTACTCGCAAGACCGACCCTTTTCTCTTTTGGATAATTCAAATCGCTTGGGTGACTTTAGGTCTAATAATGATTGCCGGGGATTTTTCCTAGCTTGAAATCAGGAACTGATATGACCAAAATGATGCACAAACTACCAATATGCGCATATACGAGTCAGGACTGGTTTGATCTAGAACAGAGAGAAATATTCTCCAAAACATGGCGATATGCTGGCTTTATTGAGGATGTTGCAGAGCCTGGTAATTATATCTCCGTGCAAGCCGGTCTTAACAATATTTTTATTGTAATGGGGCACGACCGGCGCCTGCGCGCGTTTCACAATATTTGTCGTCACCACGGAACGCAGCTGATTAGAACAGTCGGTAAAACCAAAAAAGCATTGATATGTCCATACCATGACTGGACATATGATCTGGAGGGTAACCTTATTTCGGTGCCCGATGAAAAACGGGAATTCGAAGAAATAGATAAGTCATGCCTGGGACTTAAGCCAGCTGCTGTCGATGTTTGGCGAGGCATGATATTTATCCATCCAGACCCAGATGCCGGAGCTATTACGGAATGGGTTGGCAATCTTGAACCTAAACTCGGGCCACATGCCGTAGATAAACTTCCTGAGTATAAAGATGCGCGCACCAGCTATGAAATCAAAGCGAACTGGAAGATTGTGGTTGAGAACTACATCGACGTGTATCACCTGTCACACCTGCACTCCGGAACCCTTAGTATGTATGACCACGCCAAAGCAAAGTACAAATTTGTTGGTCCTCACTACGCTTTCTGGGAACCTCCTTCTGAGCGATACGGCGCGGATATTAAAGCTAACGCACCTTACCCGCTGGTTATACCCAGCGAACAAGCGGGTGCATGGGTTCCAATGTTGTTTCCCGGCATTGGGTTAGCCGAAACAGAAAGCATTTGGTCAACATTCATCATAAACCCGCTCGCTCCAGACCTTACCAGGGTTGAAAATCGAGTTCGGGTCGCAAACGCTTCGATCTGGGAATTTGGGAAGCAGGCTCTACGATCCAGCTCGTTTTGGTCCAGAAGTTTTAGTGGCAAATACAAACCTGATGCAGAGAACAAAGACGACCCTATGACCAGTGGCGATTTCGTCGCTGAAGATATTTACGCTTGCGAGCAACAGCAGAAATCACTGGAGAGCCCCTATTTTGAAGTTGGCCCGGCATCTGTTGGAGAAAGCCCCATTATCGGCCATCAGGAGATAATACTCAATTGGTTAGAAGGGAAGAAATGAATACCGATTTCTACCCGTTAATAGTTCTTGAGACAAAAATTAGAGAGATTCATATGTGTATGTGCATGGCCTCGGAGAATGAGTAAATCCACAAAGGAGCAATCCTTACCTGCCAGCTCATACCACTTTTCAAAAAACGTCAATCAAGTTCGATTGATCAGTGACCCAGAACTTTAAGCAGCACATTAAAGCTCTGAAGTGTGTTAAGTAAAGGCGCATCGGCCTACCAACTTCAAAAGACGTAATTCGTGATATAATCAGGGAAAAAAGCAAGAAGCTAATTAAAATGCATAGATACTGCGATCTGATTGCAAATCCGGAGCAAATCCGGCTTCACCGAGAAAATCGGCATAATCAACATGCGTATACTTACAGGACAATCCAAGGGAAAAAGACTGAAGGTTCCGAGGGGAGAATCGCTTAGACCCACGGCGTCCAGAATAAAAAAATCTATTTTCGACATACTGGGCCCCAAAGTGGCGGAAACAAGAGTGCTTGACCTGTTCTCGGGCTCGGGAAATTTGGGAATCGAGGCTTTAAGCCTAGGTGCCTCATCCTGCGTGTTTGTTGAGAAAAACCCCGCCGCGGCGGGGATAATCGCCCGAAACCTGCGTTCCTGCGGGTACGGTGAACGATCGAGAATACTCAATTTTGATTTCAGAAAAGCATTGAGTATGTTAAGTGCGGAAAATTGCGGGTTTGATGTTGTTTTCGTCGATCCCCCGTATGAGCTTTACGAAAAGACGGAACCTCATGAGCTTGCCCGCAATATACGAAGCGTCGTCGGGGAAAAGGGAGTAATGGTTATTGAACATCCATCCAGAAACGTTATTAATTCTGAAGGACTTGACGTGAGGACCAAGAAATACGGAGGCACATCCGTAAGTTTTCTAAGGAGGCTAGATTGAAAGGCAAAACTGTAATCTATCCGGGTTCCTTTGACCCTTTCACAAACGGGCACCTTAACATAATCACCCGGGCCGCGGGAATATTCGAGAAAATAATAATCTCGGTCGGACACAACACTTCAAAGAAAACGACACTTTCAACCGAAGAAAGGGTATCTCTCATTGCCGAGGTGACCAGGGATTTCCCCAATGTCGAGGTTGAAAGCTTCGAGGGACTACTGGCCGACTACGTAAAGGAAAAGGAAACAAACACAATACTGCGCGGAATGAGGTGCCACTCGGATTTTGAATACGAACTTCAGATGGCCACCGCGAACAAGCTTATGAACGAAGAGGCGGAAACACTGTTTATGGTAACAGAAAGCCAGTTCTCCCACATAAGTTCCTCCCTCATAAAGGAAATCATTTCCCTGGGAGGTTCCGCAAAGGGTTTTGTGCCGGCAGCGGTTGAGAAAAAACTGATTGAAAAACTTCGCCCTGGCGGGAAACGGAGGAAACGATAAAGTGAGACTTTCAGAAAGGGTCAGCAACCTTAAGCCTTCCGCGACTCTTACCATAACGGCAAAAGCCAAGTCGCTTCGCGCCCAAGGAATCGACATCATAGGGTTCGGAGCGGGGGAACCCGATTTCGACACCCCGGAGAACGTGAAAAAAGAAGGCGCAGCCGCGATTAAAAACGGTTTCACGAAATATACCGCCGTGGGGGGAATCGACGAGCTCAAAGACGCCATAGCGGCGTCTTTAAAAAAAGATCACGGCCTTGAGTACGCAAGGGACGAAATACTGGTTTCCTGCGGGGCAAAACACTCGATATACAACATCACCCAGGCACTTTTCGAACCCGGAGACGAGGTCTTAATTCCGGCCCCTTACTGGGTTTCCTATCCCGATCAGGTGGCGCTTACGGGCGCAACTCCGGTAATAATGGACACAGACGAACGCACGCTTTTCAAAATCACCCCGCAGCAGCTCCATGCTAATATAAACGAAAGGACGCGGGCCCTTATTCTTAACTATCCTTCGAACCCGACGGGAACCACTTATTCGCGCGGGGAACTTGAGGAGGTAGTAAAAGTAGCCCTCGACTCAGAACTGATCATAATTTCAGATGAGATATACGAAAAAATAATCTACGCAGATACCGAACACGTATCTGTCTGCTCTCTTAGTGAGAAGGCCAGGAAATCCACCATACTCGTAAACGGAGTATCCAAATCCTACTCAATGACCGGGTGGCGAATAGGATACGCCGCCGGAGACAAAGAAGTAATAAGCGCGATGGCGAAGCTGCAGGGCCAGTCGACCTCAAACCCCTCTTCAATCTCGCAGATGGCTGCCCTTGAGGCTCTTAGAGGACCGCAGGAGCTGCTCGCCAAAAGGGCAAGGGAGTTTGAAAGAAGGAAAAACTTCATAGTCAAGAGGCTCAACGAAATCCCGGGATTTACCTGTTTTGACCCAATGGGAGCATTCTACGTGTTCCCAAGCATAAGCGGTTTCGTGGGGAAAGCGTACGGAGACAAGAGAATCGACGGATCTGTTTCGTTTACCGAATTTCTGCTTGAAGAAGCGAAAGTGGCCGTCGTTCCCGGCATAGCCTTCGGAAAAGAAAACTACCTGAGGATATCCTACGCAACATCCATGGAGAACATAGAAGAGGGCTTGGGCAGAATTGAAAAGGCGGTAGGAACCCTGCTCTGATTCCCTTTAGGTGCACTTTCGGCAGGAAACGGGATTAAACAATTTCTTCTAGCGGTAGTTTACTGTGAAGGATTTTGGCAATCAATGACTGTATTGTAACGAAGTGATTTGATTGAATTATATAGAAGGGAGGTGTATTACCTACCAGAGGTCAGAATTTCATCCAACCGCAGCCTTTCAGCTAAAAT